>REEQ01000174.1 GCA_007695005.1 Wenzhouxiangellaceae bacterium
AAATCTTTTTGTCGCGAAGCAGCAAAGCGGCCAAGAAACGAAGAAAAGAAAAGCCCTTGTCATTCTTGGTTCCTTTGTTGCTTCGCTGCTTTGCGTCCAAAAGATTTTTTCTGCGTCCCTCTGCGCCTCTGCGTGAGGCTTTCTCGCAGTTCAGTCCTCTCGAAGCACCTCCGCCGGCGTCATACGCCGCGCCTGGCGGGCTGGGCCGAGGCTGGCGAGCAGGATCAGCACGGCCGTGCCGATGGCCACCAAGAGACTGATGACCCAGGGACTGACGGTTTGGTCGATGAAACCATCCTGCAGCCACACGATACCCAGAAAGGCCAGCAGCGCCCCAAGCACCAGGCCGGGCAGGCCGAGCGCCAGACCCCGCATCAGGACCATCCGGCCAATCGCTTTCGGTCCTGCACCTAAGGCTGCCTGAATCGCGTATTCACGCCGCCCGGCGGCGACCAGGTAGCGCTGCGTCCCGTAAAAGCCAAAAGCAGCCAAGAACACTGCCACCAAGGCTGCGATGATCGACAGTTGGGCGCGGGCGCGATCGGCGGCCAGCAGTTCGTGCCAGCTATCGCGCAGACGCACGACCGCGTCGATCTCGAAGTCGATCAGGCCTTGATCGATCAGGGCCTGTATTGACGCCCTGATCTCAGTCGGACTGGCCTGGGTTTGCAACACGATGGATTCCATGCGCGAGAAAAACGTCGCCGGGCTGAAAACCATGGATTCGATCGGTGCGTGCGGATGGCTGTAAGCCACATCAGCGAGAACGCCAATCACCGTGGGCGTGCCCTCCACGCCACTGGGCATCGGCGCCGTCAGTGGCACGGGCTCGCCGATCACATCGAGATGGCCCCAGACCTCTCTGGCCAGACGCTCATTGATCAGCACGCCCAGCGGATCCTCGGCCTGCGGCATCGCCCCGGTCAGCAGTCGCATACCCAGAATTCGCGGGAATTCCGCATCGATGGAGACAGCCGAAACGGAGATCGGCGTGTCCGGATCGTCTGGCGAGCTGGCATTCAGCGACATAGAAAAACCGGGCACAGTCGGCGCCGGCACGCCGAAAGCGACCGCATCAACCGCGGGTAGGGCCGCTATCAGCTCGCGCCTGGACGCTCGTGCGGCCACAAGCTCTTCCCAACTGCCACCGAAGACAACCGATTGCTCAAACTTCGCGGTCACCACAACAACCCCTTCCGGCTCGAAGCCAAAATCGGCGCGCGCCAGATCAACCAGTTGCCAGCCAAAACCCAGTGCCGCGCCGCCCAGAAGGCCGGCCAGGGCAATCTGGGCAATGCCGCTGGCGCGCTGAGCGCCACCGGCCCGGGCACTGACCTGGCGCATTGCATGGGCAATTCCGGACTGGCGCAAACCAAAGGCGGGTCCCAGTGCCGCCATGGCGGTCAGCACAGCGACACCGCAGACCATCAGCACCAGCACGCGCCAGTCCAGCGGGCTGACTTCACGCCAGCCGGCACCCTCGAGAAAGGCGAGATCCTGCAAGACGGCGCTCAGCCCAAGACTGGCGGCCAGGCCGAGGAGTGCTGCGGCCGTCACCAGTACACCCGACTCGGTGATCAATTGCCGGACAATTCGGCGACGCGAGGCACCCAGGGCGAAGCGCAGGTTGATCTCGCGGCGACGACCCGGCGCCCGCGCCAGCATGAACAGGCCGATATTGACCGCCGCGACCACGGCGACCAGCACGCTGGCGGCAAGAAACAGGCGCACCTGGCCAAGCACCTGATCGTCGGCTTGCGGGTTGCGCGTAATCCGCGGATGAACGATCCATTGTGGATTCGCGCCCGCCCGCAGGGCCCGAGCCGCCAGGTCAGCAAAGCGGGAGTTGAGTTCGTCGGCCGCGGCCCGATGACTACTTCCGGGGCTCAGCCTGGCAACGGCTGCGTAGTAGCCAAACACCGGGTGGTCCGCACCTTGACTCTGTCGGACGACCTCCGGCTCAAGCGCAAGCCACAAATCAGTGGGCTGACCAGCGAAAGTGCCGTCCATGCTGCGCGCCGTGACGCCGACCACCCGGACGCTCAGGCTATCGCCGCCCGCCCGCGTCTGGCTGCCGTCGGCCTGAATTGTTGTCCGGGGCGTGCCGGACAGCTCCACCACCTCACCCAGCATTTCCCTGCGACCACCCAACTCCTGGCGCCAGTACCGATAGGACAGCACCGCCACCGGCTCGGCGTCGCCGGCATGATCGCTTTCGGCCAGCGGCCTGCCCAGATGCATGCGTGGCTGGAGGATCGGGAAGTAGCTGCGGCTGACCAATTCCAACCGGGTCAACACGCTGTCACCATTGATCGAGGCGCGGCGGGACTGCCAGTCGATGGCAGCGACGCCGGCCAGCGTTACGGCCTGCTCATCCAGTTCCGTCAACGTCGGGCCGTCCAGGCCGAAAAGGTCATCTGGCGTTTCGATCTGCAGCGAGACAATGCGACCGCTGTCGGCGAATCCCGGATGAGGCTTGAGCGCCAGGTCGTTCCACATCGATGCAAAGACGCTGACAAAGGCCAGGGCCGCGGCCAGGGCGCCAACCGCCAGCGCGCTGCTCAGCGGGGTTCGGACATACAGCTTGAAGGCATGCCGCAGGTCGGAGATGAAGCCCCTCATGCCAAGCTGCCATCCAGCATGTTCAGTCGCCGGGCGGCGCGCTGGCTGTAGGCCGGGTTGTGGGTCACCATCACAATGGTGGTGCCGCCGGCATGCAACTCCTCGAGCAGGCCCATCACCTGATCGCCATTGGCCTGATCCAGGTTGCCGGTGGGCTCATCGGCCAGCACCAGCGAAGGCTCACCGACCAAGGCCCGGGCAATGGCCACGCGCTGCTGCTGGCCGCCGGAAAGCTGCGCTGGCCGGTGATCAGCCCGCTCGGTCATGTTGACCCGGGCCAGCGCAGCGCGCGCCCGGTCCGTTATTTCGCCAGCTTTCAGGCCGGGGCGATAAACCAGCGGCAGGGCCACGTTCTCGGCCACCGTCATTTCCGGGATCAGGTTGAAACTCTGAAACACGAAACCGATTTCGCGATTGCGCAGCCTGGCCCGCTCTTCGGCATCAATCTCGGTGATCGGCACCCCGGCCAGCCGGTACTCGCCACCACTGGGCTCATCAAGCAGGCCGAGCAGATGCAGCAGGGTCGATTTGCCGCAGCCCGATGGGCCTTCGATCGACACATACTCACCGCGCCCGATCTCGAGATCGATGCCGGCGATCGCATGGGTTTCCAACGTATCGGTGGTAAAAATGCGGCTGAGCTTGCTGAGTTGGATCAGTGCCGTGGCTTGTTCATTCATGATTTTTCCTGACAGAGCGGCATGCACAAGCCGCCGGATTTATCGGGTTTATCGGATTCTCAAGATCGGCTGATCGGCCCACTCGGACAGATCGGCCAGGATGACGCGGTCACCGGCCGACAGCCCGCTGAGGATTTCGACGTGGCGATTCGATGCCCGTCCCACCTCGACGTCCTGGCGCTCGGCCCGGTCGCCGGCACTGTTGAGGCGAAATAGCATCACCCGTTCGAACTCACCGCGCAGACCCGCAGGTCGGTCAAGCACCAGGGTGTCCGGTACCCGCTCCAGCTCGATTCTGGCCGTTACACTCAATTCAGGCCGCAAGCCGTCGGGGCGATCGCCGGTCAACGCCACATCCACGCTGACCGTGCGCTCGCGCGCCGTTGGGTCGATCCTGATCACCTCGCCAGTCCCGATACGCTGCCCCAGTTCCAGGCGCACCGGCATGCCGATCATGATGTTGGCCGAATCACGCTCGGCCACGCGCACCCGTGCGATCAAATGCTCGGTATTGACCACACGGGCCACGGCCTGCCCGGTCGACAGCCGCTCGCCTTCTTCAACGTTGATTTCCTGGACCACGCCGGCCACGCCAGCGGTCACGTCAAGATCGATGACCCGCGCTTCCAGGCGCTGAACCTGCTCGCGCAGCCGGGACAAGCGCGCGTTGGCCGCCTGTTCCTCGGCCGCGCGATTTTCGGGATAGCGGGCCAGTCGAGCCTGCTCGGATTCAAACCGTCGGCCCAGCTGCTCGGCACGAAGCCTGGTGCGCTCGACCTCGATGGCCGAAAAGACCTGGCGCTCGCCCAGCGCTTCCTGCGCCTCCAGCTCCAGCGTGATACTGAGATACTCCGACTCGGCCGCGGCGACCTGGGCAACCAGGTCGAGGTAACGATTTTCCGTCTCCACCGCCCGCAACGCTTCCTCGGCTTCGGCCTGGGCCAGATCCCAGCGCAGCGAGGCCAGATCGTCCTCCAGCGCCGGGCTCGACATGCGCAGCAGAACCGTGTCCGGCGTCACCGGCTCGCCGGGCAGCACCAGAATGCGCTCGATCACGCCCTCATTGCGGTTGGTCACCGCCCGCAATTCCGGCGCCACCAGGCTGCCAGCGGCAGTCACTTCACGCACTAATTCACCACGAGTTACAGTCCCGGTCCAGGTACGATCCGAATCAATCGCCGGCGGTCGCGACTGCAGGCTCCAGGCGGCAAGGCTCAAAACCGCAACCACGCCCAGCGCCAGGGCCGGGTAGCCAAACCGAAGCAGCTTGCGCTGACGGACACCTTTTCGCTGTATATCCATCAAATCAGTCCGACCATCATTTGTTCGCTGTTAGCCCTTGGGATTTGAATTGGCAACAGCCTGAACAACAAAAAGTTGCAACAAATGAAAGATCGCCCTACTGCGATGTGAACTCCACCCGCCGAACTTTAATTTCGAATTGGTCCGGAAACCGATCCACAAGTTGGCGAAGCTCATTTTCCGCATGCTCACAGGCCAAGCAGGATGGCACGTCCAGCGTCCAGAGGTGGATTTGCCAATGTGTTTGCGCCGCAGCCTCCGACGACCCAAATCCTACCGTCAGAAACCTGAGGCATTCCGCATCAGCCGAGACTTCATCAGGGCTGACTAGCTCCTCTGCGCGCCAAGCCAAAGTTACAGACTTCTGGAGAACACACTTTCCATCCTTCGAGAACAGCGCAACATGTGGAAGCTCATCGGGAAAAGCCATGTGTTCGGCCATAGACTTGTAACTGCTTGGTGAAACCGGGCGCTCTTGAGCTACTGTAGAGACACTCAAAGCAAGAAGGGCTTGAAAAAGAAATAATCGGCAAATCATGGCAGTCGTATCCAGTGCAGAGATAGAAAAAGCGAGTCAGTAACTGACTCGCTTCAAGCGCAGACAACAGCGTAAAAACGATTTTATCCTACACGAGCCAGTGTCCAAATTGCAGATAACACAAAAATCTCCGTTACAATATTCGCAAAAAGAGCCAACACAAACACCGGACCATCCGGCAAGCGCGGTTGGCCCGATTACCAAAAGAAGAGCCATCCCAGTCCCAACAATTAACTTTTTCAGTTTATCTCCTGTCAATATGCGAGCAATAAGTTAATTTAGCCCCCCCTGGCGATAAACATTATCATAATTTACCCTAATGAAGGGAAGACTTCATACGTGTATTCAAATGAAGTGCGTGTGGCTTTTCAGTTTTCCCCGTGCTTTTCGTGTTTTCCGTGGTTACTCTCTTCAAAGACCCACCGACGCGAGTGCAGAACCATGGCCCACACCTTAGATATTCCGAGCATCGACGACTCGCTGCTGTTGGTTGTTGATGTTCAGGGCAAGCTGGCGCGGCTGATGCACGAGTCCGAAGCGATGATTCACCAGCAGCAGATCCTGATCGAGGCCTGCCGAATTCTGGATGTGCCGGTGATCTGGGCCGAACAGCTGCCGGAAAAGCTCGGCCCCACAGTGCCCGAGCTGGCCGACAAGCTTGAGGGCTTAAAACCCAGCGCCAAGTCCAGCTTTGGCTGCTGGGGTGACAAGAATCTCAACACCGCCATTCGTCGCGGCGGGCGCAAGCAGATCCTGTTGTGCGGCATCGAGACCCATGTCTGCGTGTGGCAGACCGCCGCGGCCCTTCGCCGGGAGGACTACTCGGTTCACCTGATCTGCGATGCGGTCTCGTCGCGCTCAGCGGCCAATCGCGAAATCGGCATCCAGCGCATGGCCTCAGCCGGCGTCCATTTGAGCAACGTGGAAATGGCCCTGTTCGAACTGATGGTCGACGCCAAACATCCGGGCTTCCGCGACGTCACCCGCCTGTTGAAGTAGACGACAAATGGGCCGGCTTTCAGCGTCGGGCCTCACGCAGAGCCGCAGAGGCGCGGTGAACGCAGAGAAGTGCTTTTGGATTGAATTTTTTCCGATTTGATGACAGGTCGAGTCTTTCTTCTCATTTTTTTCTCCGCGCCCCTGCGCCTCTGCGGCTCCGCGTGAACCACTACGAAAGCAACTTACATAGTATTAACCCGGCAGGTATGTAGATCGCATTCAGCCGCAGTGTGGCTTTCGTCAGC
>REEQ01000065.1 GCA_007695005.1 Wenzhouxiangellaceae bacterium
GCGATCTTCCGAAATGCGGGCGTAGAGAAAGGCTCGGGCGCGGCGCCAGTCGCGCTTCAGTGAGCTTTCCGAGCGATCGGTCAGGGCGCTGATCTCGGACAGCTCCAGGCCTCCATAGAAGCGCAGTTCAACCAGCCGGGCCAGGTCGGCGTCGCGCTGCTCAAGCTCGCTGAGTGCTGCATCCATCGCCAGCACATCTTCGCCAGGCTGATCGGCTGCGGCGCCATGGAGGACGAGCGTGTCCAGCGCCACCATCTGGAACTCTCCGCCACGTCGCTGGGCGTCGCGGGCGCGGACAGCATCAAGCACCACCTGCCGCATGACCCGGGCGGCGGTAGCGTAGAAGTGTTGCCGATCATTGATCGTCAGGGTCGCGGCGCGGGCCAGCTTGCAATAGGCTTCGTGAACCAGGGAGGTGGCCTGCATCGGCGCGTTCGAGCCGTTGACCTGGTAGCGAGCCAGTCGCTTGAGCTCGTCATACAAGGCAGCAAACAGCGCCTCGGATGCTTTGCGGTCGCCCTTTTGCGCCTGCTCGATCAGGACAGTGATTTCAGTCATGGCCTTTAGGTTCCGGTAGCGCTTTGCGCCCGATCTGGCTGCCAGCGCGCCAATGCGACAGCTGCCGTTGCCGAGTGGGCCTCAAGTATCGCGGTGCCGGTGCCTCCAGGTCAATTGCTCCGTGATTCCGGTCTGATCCTCAAGGCGCGGGCTGCTAACATCGCCTGACATTTCGTTCCATCAAGCCCAGAGCAAGCCATGACAAAAATCCTTATTCCTTTGATGTTGCTGCTTTCGGCCCTGAGTTGGGCCAGCACACCCTACGCACCCACCGTGTCCTCGACCCTGGCAGGTCTGGATTATGCCGAGGACATTTATCCGCGCGCCGCTGATCATGATCCCCAGATCCCGACCCCTGATGAGTTCCTCGGCTTCCCTGTCGGCCAGAAAGTGGCCAGCTCAGCGCAGATTGATGCCTATGCACGATTGCTGGCCGAAGCCTCAGAGCGAGTCGAGCTGGTCGAGTATGGTTCGAGTTTCGAAGGCCGACCGCTGCTCTACCTGGTAATCAGCTCGCCGGACAACCTGGCGCGCAGCGAGGAAATCCAGGACGGCATGGCCCGCCTGGCCGATCCGCGTGGTCTGGCCACCGCTGAACGTGACCGCCTGATCAACGATCTGCCGGCAGTTGCCTGGATGGCCTATTCGATTCACGGCAACGAAAGCTCGGGTTCGGACGCGGCGCTGGCGGTGATGTATCACCTCGTTGCCGATCGCTCTGACCAGACCGCGCGCCTGCTCGACGAACTGGTGATCATTGTTGACCCGAACATGAACCCCGACGGTCGCGAGCGTTTTGTCAATGCCGTGCAGCAGACGCGCGGCGTACACCCCAATGTCGATGACCAGTCGCTGGTCCATACCGGCTACTGGCCGTTTGGTCGCGGCAACCACTATCTGTTTGATCTGAACCGCGACTGGATCTACGCCCGTCACCCGGAAACGCGCGGTCGCATGCCGCATATCCGGCGTTGGCGGCCAATGCTGTTTGTCGACGCCCATGAAATGGGCGCGCAGGACACTTACCTGTTTTCACCGGCGCGCGAGCCACACAACCCGCACCTGCCCCCTTATCGACAGAGCATGGGCGAAGTCTTTGCCGATGACATGGCCAGCGCCTTTGATGAATTTGGCTACCCTTACTATTCCGGCGAGTGGCATGAGGACTGGTACCCGGGCTATACCGATGCCTGGGCCAGCCTGATCGGCGCCCAGGGCATCCTCTACGAACAGGCCCGGATTGCCGATGCCGGCGTCCAGCGTCTGACCAATCTGCTCAGTTATCGTCAGTCCGTGCATCATCAGGTCTTGGCCAGTTTCGCCAACCTGGAAACCTTGCTGCGCGAGCGCAAGACCATGCTGAGCGCCTTTGCCGAAGACCGCGCCCGCTCGGTCTCCTCGCGCGGAAATTATGCCAACCGCAGCTGGGTGATTCTGCCCAGCGACAACCATGGCCGCCTGAATGACCTGCTCGACCTGGTCGATATCCAGGGCTTCGAGATCCATCGCCTGACCGGCGATCGTCGCGCCGCCCGCGCGGTGGATCACACCGGTCGCGAGCTTCGCAACGTGACCTTGCCGGAAGGCAGCCTGGTGCTGCGCAACCGTCAGCCCGAGGCGCGCCTGATTGCGGCCATGTTCGAATTCGACCCGCGCCTGTCGGAGACCGCGCTTCGCAACGAGCGCGAGCGGGTGCTGAGAGAAGGCCGCAGCACCATCTACGACACCACCGGCTGGAACATCACCATGATGTTCGGCCTGCCCGCCTACACCGTGCCGGAACACATTGATGCCGATCTGGAACGTGTCGATCCGGGTCAGCGCCATCGGGAAACTGGCCGGCCTGCCGCTGCCGACACCATCGCCCTGGTCGCTTCCGGTGCCGATGACCGGGCCGTGGCCCTGGCTGCCCGCCTGCTTGAGCGCGGCCTGCAAGTGCGGGCGGCGCGTAGTGCATCGGCCTTGAATGACATTGATCTGCCGGTTGGTTCTATTGCCGTCACCCGCGATGACAATCGCGAGGTATCGGACTGGATCCAGACCGTTCGCGGTACTGCGGCCGAGCTGGGTCTGGCGGTGCATCCGGTCAGTCATGGGCGTGCACCTGGTGACCTTGCCGATCTGGGTGGTCACGAATGGCGTGCATTGGCCCGGCCTAGCATTGCCCTGATGGCGCGCGGCAGTACCAACATGCTCGACTTCGGCGCAGTCTGGTATCTGCTCGATCATCGCCTCGGCATTCGTCACAGCCATCTTGATGAAAACCGCGCCGGCAACATGGACCTGCGTCGCTACAACGTCATCTACCTGCCCGAGCGTTGGGCCTGGGGTGGTGGCGGCAACATTCCGGATGCCTTGATGCGCCAGCTGGAAGGCTGGGTTCGCAGCGGCGGCACCCTGATCGCGGTCGGTAACTCGGCCCGCGCCCTGACCCAGGGCGATGAGCCGCTGGTGCGTACCCGCATCCTGGAGCAGGTGATTGGTGAAGACCTGGCTCCCTACCAGGAAGCCATCCATCGTGAGTGGCTGGCGGCCAATGCGCCGCTGCCGGACGCTGACGCCATCTGGGGTCATGCCGCCGGCGGCGATACGGAATTCCCCTGGGCAAACGGCGACAACACCCTGCCCAGCGCCGACGAGCGCCGCCGCCGCGATGCCTGGCAGCGATTGTTCATGCCCTCGGGCGCGCTGGTCGCCACGCGCGTCGACACGGAGCATTGGCTGACGGCCGGCAGCGGCGAGATGCTGACCGTGCTGTTTTCCAATTCTCCCATTCTGATGGCGCACCCGCCGATCGAGGCGCCGCTGCGTGTCGGTGTCCATGCTGCAGCCGATCGCGAGGCCGGCCTGGTTGGCTGGGCGCCGGTGCCGTCAGGCCAGTCCTTGAACGTGCGCGCCGGCGGCCTGCTGTGGCCGGAAGCGCGCGACCGGATTGCCTCCAGTGCCTGGGTGACGCGGGAGTCGGTGGGCCGCGGCCAGGTCATCCTGTTTGCCCATGCCCCGGCCTTCCGCGCCGCCCAGCTGGGTGCCATGAGGGTGCTGGAGAATGCTCTGATCCTGGGGCCAGGTATCGGCACCAATCAGGCCATCGAGCTGCCCTGACTGGCGTTGGCGTCGAGGAGTTTCTGTAGCTGCCCGGACAAGGTCCGGGCCAGCTCGTCGAAGCGTCTTGCGTGGGCAGTTGCCTGATCATCAGCGCGCGCGGCCGGCGTCCGCTCGATCGAGTCCTGTTCGGCGAGCATGGCGCAATAGTTTTCGAGTAGCTCGGCGGCATGATCCGGGCTGATGTCCAGCGCTCGTTGCAGCCAGCGATGAAAGCGAGTGGGTGAACGGATGACCTGCATGCCCGTGCTTTCCCCGGCCAGTCGTTGCCGGACCAGGGCTTGGCGTCTGGCTAGCTCTGCCTGCCCGAACAGCGCCGGGACCAACGCCGGGTCCATCGGTTCGAACTGCTGCAGTTTGCCTGTCCCGGGCCAGTTGCGGACCCAGTCGCGCACGGACTCGGCGGGCATCGGTCGGGCGAACAGGTAACCCTGAAACTGGCAACAACCCAGCTTGATCAGCGTGGTGGCCTGGTCAATGGTTTCCACGCCCTCGGCCAGCACGTCCAGGTCAAATGCGCGGGCCAGATTGATCACGCCTTCGATGATGGCCAGGTCCTCAGGATCATCAAGCATGCCGCGGACGAAGCTGCGGTCAATCTTGATCTGCTTCAACGGCAGGTGCTTGAGGTGGCTGAGCGAGGAAAATCCCGTTCCAAAGTCATCCAGGGCGATATTGATCCCTAGTCGATGACAAGCCTGGGTCACCTCCTTGCCAGCGTCGATATCGTCAAGAATGCCGGTTTCCAGAAACTCGATGGTCAGGCGGCTCCCCTCGATACCTGGATAGCGATCGAGGCAGTCAGCGAGCACGTCGGTGAAGCCGTCGCGCAGCAGCTGCTGCGCCGAGACGTTGAAGCTCAGCTCCAGCTCAAGGCCCTGATACTGCCATTGCGCCAGGTCGGCCAGAGACTGCTGCATGACCCAGTGACCAACGGCATGGGCCAGTTCATTGCCTTCGAGGGCCGGCAGGAAGGCCGACGGCCCCAACAGGCCCCGCTCGGGGTGTTGCCAGCGAATCAACGCTTCCACGCCCATGACCTGATCATTCAGCAGATCGATCTTGGGCTGGTAATGCAGCAGCAGCTCGCCGCGATCCAGCGCCTGCCGCAGTTCGCCGATCAAGGCCATTCGCCTTGCGTGCGCGCGCTCCATTTCGGCGTCGAAGAAATGGATGCGGTTGCGGCCCTGCTGCTTGGCCTGGTACATGGCCTGGTCGGCCTGACGCAGAAGCTGGTCTGCCTCCATGGGTTGTGTCTGCGGATAAAGGGTGGCGCCGATGCTGACGGTCATGCTGATCTCGGCCTTGTCGACCGGGCAGGGGGTGGAAACGGTGGCCAACACGCGCTGAAGCAGCTTGGCGCTGTCCAGCGCATGGTCGCGACCGTGTACGATCAGAACGAATTCGTCGCCGCCCAATCTGGCGACGGTGTCAGAGGATCTGACGATTTCCTGCAGCCGATGGCCAACCTGGCGCAGGCATTCATCGCCGTGGGTATGTCCATACTGATCATTGATTGACTTGAAGCTGTCAATGTCGATATAGGCGACCATCACCTCGCTGCCGCGCTGATCCGCCTGCGCCAGTGCTTGACGCAGCCTGTCGGTCAGCAGGGTGCGGTTGGGCAGCCCGGTCAGGGGATCGAAGTGCGCCACCTTCTCCAGGTGTTGCTGGTAATCCTTCAAGTGGGTGATGTCAAAAAACATCCCGAGGTAGCGCATGGTCCGGCCCTCGGCATTGCGGATAACGCTGATGGTCAGGTTCTCGGCGTAGAACTCGCCGTTCTTGCGCCGGTTCCAGACCTCGCCTGACCAGAAGCCATCACGCAGCAGCGCACGCCACATTGCCTGGTAAAAGGCCCGATCCTGGCGCCCGGATTTCAGGAAGCTCGGGTTGCGGCCAATGGCTTCCGAGCGCTCATAACCGGTAATGGCGGTAAAGGCCTCGTTGACCTCGACAATCTGACCGTCGGGATCGGTAATCACGATGCCTTCGTGACTGTGATTGAACACGCTGGCAGCCAGGTGCAGACGCTCCTCGGCCTGCTTGCGCTCGGTGATGTCCAGGGCGATACCGGAAACCAGTTCGGCCCGCCCGATGGCCGAGCGCGTGGCGACCTGTCCTCTCAGCAGCAACCAGATCCAGTGGCCGTCGCGGTGTCGGACCCGGAGCTCTCCTTCAAAGTGGCCGGTCAAGCCCTGGAGGTGCTTTTTCAGATGATGGATAGACGGAACAAGATCCTCCGGGTGGACCCGCTGCATCCACTCCATGCTGTCGCCGGGCAGGTCTTCGAGCGACGCATAACCGAGCATGTCGGCCCAGCGCTGGTTGAATACCAGTTCCCGGGTCTGCTGGTTCCACTCCCAGGTCCCCGCGTTGGTCCCGTCAATGATCTGACCCAGGCGCCTGGCCAGATCGCTCAGCTCACGCTGGGCCAGATTCTTCTGATGCAGGTTGACCAGGATTTCGGAAAAAACCTTGAGCAGGTGAATGTCAGTGTCAGAATATGAATGATGGTTGCGGACCGAATCGAAGCCGACAAACCCGATGCAATCCTCGCCGTGCATCAGCGGCACGCTGATCAGCGACTTGATATCCTGCGACGCGAGCAGCTCCCTCAAGGATTTTTCCGGGTGCTGTGCGACATCCTCGATCAGGGC
>REEQ01000104.1 GCA_007695005.1 Wenzhouxiangellaceae bacterium
GCCGCCCTGGCGCTGGCGGAAATGGAGCGGGTCGGCGCTTTCGAACGCGACTACCTGGTCGTGATCACGCCCACCGGCACCGGCTGGGTTGACCCCGGTGGCATTCGCAGTCTTGAATACCTGGTTGGCGGCAATATCGCCAGTGTGGCCATGCAGTACTCCTATCTGCCCAGCTGGCTGTCGCTGCTGGCCCAGGCCGAGTACGGGCAGGAGACCGCGCGCATCCTGTTCGACCTGGTCTATCGCCGCTGGCGCGAGCTGCCGGCCGACAGCCGGCCGCGCCTGTACCTGCATGGCCTGAGCCTGGGCGCACTCAATTCCGAGCGCTCGGCCGATATCTGGGACCTGGTCGGCGACCCGATTGACGGGGCCTTGTGGAGCGGCCCACCGTTTCGCAGCCGCACCTGGCAGTGGGCGACCGAGCAGCGCAACACCGGTTCACCGGCCTGGCTGCCGCGCTTTCGCGACGGCTCGGTGATTCGCTTTGCCAACCAGCACGGCGGCCTGGATGACTTTGCCGCGCCCTGGGGACCGTTCCGGGTGGTTTACCTTCAATACGCCAGTGATCCGATCAGTTTCTTCTCACCCAGCGCGCTGTACCGCGAACCAGCCTGGATGCGCGGCCAGCGCGGCCCGGATGTCTCACCAAAGCTGCGCTGGTATCCAATCGTGACTTTTCTGCAGTTGGCTGCCGATATCGCCGCTGCCGAGGTCGCACCGATCGGCTATGGCCATGCCTATGCCACCGAGCATTACATTGATGCCTGGCAGGCGATTATCGAAGCGCCCGGCTGGGATGATGATCGCTTGCAGCGGCTCAAGCAGAAGATCGGTGATCTGCAGGGCGAGTAGCAGAGCTCCTGAACCCCGCGACGACGCTATCGGGAGCTTCGGGAAACGCATCAGTGCTTTGTCAGGCCCCGAGTCGATAGCGTACCCGTGAAGACAGATTCAACATGGCCCCGGCCGCGTTGGGCCGGGCTACACGGCGGTTTCCGGAAACGCGTTAATCAGCAAGCAGTTCCAGCATGGCGTAGCGATTGTGAGTCAGCACCGTTCGACCAGGGCGGATGTTCAAGGGGCGGTTGAATATCGGACCATCGTGGACGAAGCTGTGAAACTCGCCGTTTTCGCCGCAGGGGTCGACAGCATCCGGGATGGCTGCCAGCAGCTCGTGGTCCAGATCGCGGCCAAGGAAGTCCTGCTCCAGGGCATGCGTATCGACACAGCTCAGGCAGGCGCGAAAACCGCGATCAATCAGGTCCCGCGCCATCGCTGCGGTCGGCTCCTGCCACAGCGGGAAAACAGCTTGAAAGCCCAGCCGGGCAAACAAGGCCTCGCGCCAGGCCCGAATATCGGCCAGGAAAAGGTCGCCACAGGCAACATGCCTGACGCCTCGCCCATGCCATGATTCAAGTTCTGCGGCCAGACGCTGCTCGTAGGTGGCGTTGTCACAATCCTCGGGCAAGGGCACCAGCGACAATGGCAACCCGATGGCCTCGGCCTGGGCGCTGATCAGCTCGCGCGAAGTTCCGTGCATGGCGACCCGACCATTGCGCTCGTTGATGGTGGTCACCAGGCTGACGATGCGCCATGCCGAGTCGGTCAGCAGACGATCGACCATGTAAATGCTGTCCTTGCCGCCTGAAGACAATACCAGGACGGGGACCGGATCAGCGCTCACGTCTGCTTCTCGCCTCCTTGAAACGATGGGGCCCGCACTGTTGGCGGGCCCCTTTGGTTTGTGACCAGAAACCGGTCAGACCGACTTGGCCGGGTCCTTCCATGACAGCAGGATGCGGGCCAGGGCCGGCAGCAGCAGCATGGCACCGATCATGTTGAAGATGAACATGAAGGCCAGCAGCACACCCATGTCAGCCTGGAATTGCAGGGCCGAGAACAGCCAGGTACCAACGCCCACGGCCAGGGTGATTGCAGTGAAGAACACCGCCCTGCCGGTCAAACGCAAGGTGCGCAGGTAGGCTTCGTCCAGGCTGTAACCCTCCTGCATGAAGCTTCGCATTCGGCTGAAGATATAAATGCCGTAGTCAACACCGATACCCACACCCAGCGCGACAACGGGCAGCGTGTTGACCTTCAGCCCGATGCCCATGTAGGCCATCAGGGCATAGGCCATGTAACTGACCAGCACCAAAGGCAGGACGATGCACAGCGTACCCAGAATGGTTCGGAAGGTAATCAGGCACAGGATGATGATGGCCGAGTAGACGTAGATCAGCATTGGCGTCTGCGCAGCCTCGACAACCTCGTTGGTGGCCGCCATCACGCCAACATTGCCGGTCGCCAGGCGGAATCTGAGACACTCCTCGCAAGGTTCGCCTTCCTGGGTGAGCAGCTCATCCATCAGCTCTCCCGGCGCGGCAAAATCCAACCCGTCAATGAATATCTCGCCACGCAGCTCGCGCACGCGCCGGACCACGCGGATGATGGTTTCGGCCTTGTGATCCTCGGTAAACACCATGATCGGCATGGCACTGCAGTCTTCGTTGAGCAGGCCGGTACCGGTCTCGATATCCTGCAGGTTCTGGCGCATGATGAATGGATTGCGCGGTAGCACCTTCCAGCGCAGGTAACCCTCATTCCAGCCGGCATTGACCACCTTGGCGATCTGCGGGAGGGAGACAACCTGCTGCACGCCTTCAACGTTGGCCATGTGCCAGGCAAAGCGGTCGATTGCTTCCATTACGGCAAAGGATTCGGTGCAGGCCTCCGGCACCGTCTCGGCGATGATCGAGATCAGATCTGTGCCCAGGGCAAAGCGCTCGGCAATCAGGCGCGCGTCCTGGTTGTAGCGAGCATCTGCTCGAAGCTCCGGGACACCGGGCTGCGAGTCGCCGATCTGCATGTCCTGAGACTTGATGAAGGCAAAGGCAAACAGGCCGATGCCAACGGCAACTGCCAGCAGCGCGACCCGGGGGCGGGTGAATGAACCAATCAGTGTCCAGACGATGCTGGGGCGGGTGCCGCGATCGTATTGGCGCTGGCGGAATTTTTCAGGATTGCGCAGGCGGACGTAGGACAGCAAGATGGGCAGCAGCACGAGGTTGGTAAAGATGATCACCGCCACCCCGATACTTGCGGTAATCGCCAGCTCCTGAATGATGCGAATATTGATCAACAGAATTGTCAGGAAGCCGATCGTATCCGACAGCAAGGCGATCGAACCAGGCGCCAGCAGGCGTGCGAACGTCGCCTTGGAGGCGTCCAGGCTGGAGGCGATTGGAACGCCTTCCAGCCCCTGCCCGTCGGCAGCCAGACCCAGCGGCGAATGTCCACCGAACAACTTCTCGGCGTTCCAGCCCGAAATCATCTGGACACCGTGACTGACCCCGATGGCAAACACCAGAAAGGGTGTCAGGATGTTCATCGGATCGATGCCAAAGCCAAGCAGGCTGAGCAAGCCCAGCTGCCAGATCACGGCCGTGACCGAACACACCAGCGGCAACACGGTCAGCCAGACTGAGCCGGAGTACATGAACAAAAGTACAGCCGTGATCAGGAACGCCACCCCGAAGTAAGCCACAACGCCGCGCGCGCCATCGGCGATATCTCCGACGATCTTGGCAAAACCGATGATGTGGACGGTATGGTTTTCGTCCTCGAACTCGGTCCGGATATCCTCCAGACGCTGGGCGACATCCTGGTAGTTCAATACCTCTCCGGTCGATGGATCACGCTCGAGCAGGTTTGCCGACACCAAGGCACCGGAGAAATCAGACGCGACCAGACGGCCCACTTCGCCGGATGCGACGATATTCGACCTGACCCGTTCAAAAGCGGCTGGCGAAGGAGCAAAATCGGCCGGAATGACATTGCCGCCAGCGAAGCCGTCCTCGACAATCTCGACGAAGCGCACGTTCGGAGTAAAGATCGAGCGTACGCTGGCCCGATCGACACCGGGAATGAAGAAGACCTGGTTCGTAACCTGCTCGAGTTTATCGAAGAACTCGGGTGTGAACATCTCGCCATCTTCGGCCATCAGGGCCACCATGACCCGGTTGGCGCCACCAAACTCACGTTCGTACTGCATGAAGGTCTGCATGTACTCGTGATCAAGCGGCAGCTGCTTCAGGAAGCCGGCATCGACCCGCAGCTGCGCCATGAAGAACATCATCGCCAGCGTGCCGACCAGAAAAATCAGCAGGATCAAGGGCCGAACACTGAACACCGCGTTGGCGGCACGGGCCGTGAAGGTGTTGGCTTCACTCATGAGTCATTCCCCCGTCGCCGGCGCGGATCATCAAACCTTCGTCATCAAAGGTGACGCCGGCAAAGGCGCCTCCAAGTCGGTCTTCTTGCAAATCGAAGCGGCGACTGACCGGATCAAAGCGCAATCGGGCGGCACCGGCCCCGACCATCAACGGGCGTCCTTGCGGATCAATAGCGCCGCCCTTGAGTGTGGAGGACAAGCCACTGTCCAGAATCTCCCAGCTATCGCCAAAGTCGCTGGAATACTGGACATGACCGCGCAGGCCAAAGGCAAGTATCGAGCCGTCACCGATACCGAGCAAACCAAACATGGAGCCCGGGTAGGGAAAGCGGAAACTCTCCCAGGACTCCCCACCATCGGTGCTGCGAAAACCATACCCGCGCTCGGCGGCGATCATCTGCCGCCCGTTGCCGAGATTCAGGAATGCATTCAGGTGACATTCCATGAACTCGTAGCAGCCACGATCGAAGTCCCGCTCGGCGTCGTAGAACTCGTCATCGTCGTCCATGTAGTCAAAGTCGTCGAATTCGTCAAAATCATCGAATTCATCGAAAGCATCACCACTGCTGGCCAGTGCCACCTCTTCCCAGTTGATCGCCTCCGAAGTGACCAGATCGGCCATGTCCAGCACCTCCCAGTTCTGTCCGGCATCTTCGGTGCGCATGAACAAGCCGTAGGCGCCAATCGCAACGCCGCGATTGGCATCAAAGAAGTGCACGTCGAGCAGCGGTTTCTCCCAGTCCGGCTCGAAGTGCTGCAGAGACCAGGTCCTGCCCAGATCACGGCTGTGGATGATGGTGCTATCGTGACCAACCGCCCATAGCCGACCACCGGCGAAATTTACCCGGGTCAACGTGGCCTGCACAGGCACAAACTCGGCTTGCTCCCAGCTGCGGCCATCGGCCGAGCGTAAAACATGGCCGCGCTCACCCACGGCGATAAAGCGTTGACCAGCCCGTATCACGTCCAGTGTCAACGACTGCGGTGCCAACCGGGCCTTGTCGGCTGGTCTGGGTTCGTCGTTGAGTTGCGCCTGGACGGCACCGCCGATCAGGGACAGCGCCAGTACAACAGAGCATAAACCCCGGGTCATGCCCTTACCTCCTTGATGCTTGATTCATCGGGCATGCCGACGGCGAGCGAGCCGCCGGCATGCCGTGCCGTCCTCAGCGACGTCCGCGCGTACGCAGGGCCTGGGGCGTGTAATTGCTCGGGCTCAGTCTCTGCTGGAACGTCGCAGCCGGGTCCTGATTGTCCAGGCCATTGACGATGTAACGACCGGACTGAAGATCCAGGCTGGATTCCAGAGTGGACCAGAGCGTCGGGATTTCATAGAAGTTGATGGTGTGCGCCTCTGACAGCCGCCACAGGTTGCCTCGCTGATCATAATGATCGATCACCGCAATCTGGTAGCTGTCTGCCTCGATGTACATGGTCCGACGCGGGTTGATATGGCGTGTGCCGTCGCGCAAGGTAGCCTCGACCACCCACACCCGGTGCAATTCGTAGCGCAACAGGTCCGGATTCATGTGACCCGGCTGAATGAGGTCGTCGGGCGTGATGTCGCCGCTGTGCGCCTGATAGGAGTTGTAGGGAATATACATTTCCTTGAGGCCGACGATTTCCCAGTCGAAACGGTCCATGGCGCCGTTGAACATGTCAGTCATGTCATTGGTGCGCAGGCCATCGGAGGCCGTGCCAGGGTTGTCATAGGCGACGTTCGGCGCGCGACGAACACGGCGCTGGCCGGGGTTGTAGATCCAGGCCTGGCGGGGCTGGGCGATCTGGTTCAGCGACTCGTGCACCAGCAGGATATTGCCGGCCAAACGGGCAGGTGATTCAACTTCCTGAAAGAAGTACAACAGGATGTTGTTGGTATCCTCGATAGTGTTGCCCTCGATGTAGTAAAGACCGAGGAACTCCTCTCGCAGTCGAATCAACTGGTAGCTGCCTCGCGCCGTCGGAACGGCCTGGTTCCAGAAGCGGATACCGCCGGTACCCTTGTATTTCATCTTGTGGTTCCAGACCAGCTCGAAGGCATTCTGCGGCATGGGGAACGGAAAGCCTTCGGCGACATCGGCGACACCCTCGCCGCCGGCAACCAGGCGACCAGTTTCCGCATTTCGACGGGTCATTTCGTAAATCCGGTCCGAGAATGAAGCGCTGCGGCGGGTCGGAAACACGCGCATGCGGAAAGTATCCGGATAGCGCTCGAAGGCAGCCATGTGACCGGCGGTCAGCTGATCAGAATATTCGCGAAAATTCTGACCGGTAATCACGAACTGCACTTCATCATCGGCATAGGGATCCGGATGCCGATCGCCAGGTTCGAAGCCCGACGGCCACATGTCTCGGGTGATGCCACCAGTCCATTCGGGAATGGTGCCCTCGGCATTGCCGGCGCGAACCGAGCCCATGGGGGTCAGGTCATTGCCCAGACGGGCGATGTTTTCCGGCGTGCGCGGAATGATGAAGTCAGCCACCTGAGGCGGCGGCGCGTCGTCGGCATGGGCCGCCGTGGACAGCGCCAGGCCCAGCGAGCCGCTGACAAGGCCCGCCGAAAACACGAGGGCAGCGCTCAATCCAAGAGAGTGAACTGTGTGTTTCAATTGCATAGATACCTTTCCCGGCTGATCAGCCTTTTCAAGATTGGGTATTCACCAGTCAGGCGGGCCGACCGAAAGCTCGGTCGGCCCGATCCTGGCATAAGCAGTCTGTTCAACGGCGTCCGCGAGTGCGCAGAGCCTGAGGCGTGTAGGCGCTCGGGCTCAGGGGCACATTGAACGTGTTGACAGGGTCCTGATTATCGAGTCCGTTCGCGATGAATCGGCCGGATTGCAGATCCATGTGCACCTCGATCGTCGACCAATAAGTGGGTACATCGTAATAGTTGATCGTGTGCGCTTCGGAGGCACGCCACAGTTCGCCACGAGCATCATAGTGATCGATCAGAGCGATCTGGTAGCTGTCTTCGTCGAAATAGAAGGTCCGGCGCGGATTGATATGACGGAACTCCGGCCGCAGGCGTGCATCGACAATCCAGACCCGGTGCAGCTGGTAGCGCAGCAAGTCCGGATTCAGGTGGCCGGGCTGCACGATATCTTCCGGCGTCAGATCGCCACTGTGCACTCGGTATGAGTTGTAGGGAATGTACATCTCCCTTTTACCGACAATTTCCCAGGTAAAACGATCCATGGCACCATTGAACATGTCGGTCATGTCGTTTGTGCGCAGGCCGTCTGAGGCGGTGCCCGGATTGTCGTATGCAACGTTCGGCGCACGTCGGACACGGCGCTGCCCCGGGTTGTATATCCAGGCCTGCCGCGGCTGCAGAATCTGGTTCAGGGACTCGTGGACCAGCAGAATGTTGCCGGCCAGACGGGCCGGTGATTCAACCTCCTGAAAGAAATACAGCAGGATGTTGTTGGTGTCTTCGATGGTATTGCCTTCAATGTAGTACAGGCCTAGCAACTCCTCCCGAAGTCGGACCAGCTGGAATGAGCCACGTGCCGTCGGCGCAGCCTGGTTGGAGTAGCGAGTCCCGCCGGTGCCCTTGAATTTGAGTTTGTGATTCCACATGACTTCATAGGCATTCTGCGGCAGCGGAAACGGAAAACCCTCTGCCACGTCAGCGACGCCCTCCCCGTTTGCGACCAGTCGGCCGGTGCGGGCGTTCTGTATGGTCATGTCGTAAATGCGCTGCGGAAACGAGGCGCTGCGGCGGGTCGGATAGACCCGGATGCGATAGGTATCGGGGTAGCGCTGGAAAGTCGCGATCTGACCGGCCGACAAGCGATCAGCGTACTCCTGATAGTTCTGCCCAGTAATGACGTACAAGGGCTCGTCAGCCGCAAACGGATCAAGGTGGCGATCGCCCGGCTGGTAACCGGCCGGCCAGTCATTTTCAGTCAAACCACCGGTCCACTCTGGAATCCGACCGTCAGCACTGCCGGCTCTGGCGGAACCCATCGGGGTCAGGTCGCGACCGAGCCTTGCAATATTCTCCGGTGTGCGCGGGATGATGAAATCGCCCGCCTCGGAGGCAACGCCCGGCCCATCATCGACAGCAGCACTGACCGGGGCTGGCTGGCTGGCTGCCTCGGCAGCGGCTGCCGCCAGACGAGCGGCTTCTTCGGCCGCCTCTCGCTCCTGCTCGGCCAGACGACGGGCTTGAGCTTCAGCAGCTACCCGCTCGGCCTCGGCCTGCTCGGCCAAGCGTCGGGCCTCCTGCTCGGCAGCCACACGCTCAGCCTCCGCCTCGGCAACGGCTGCACCGGCAACCGCCTCTGCAGCTTCCCGTTCCTGTTCGGCCAGACGACGGGCTTCGGCTTCTGCCGCGCGGCGCTCGGCCTCGGCTTGTTCGGCCATTCGACGGGCCTCTTCCTGGGCTGCCCGTCGCTCGGCTTCGGCCTGCTCGGCCAGCCTCTCAGCTTCCGCCGCTTGCGCCGCCGCTCGTTCCTCCGCAGCCAGACGTTCGGCCTCGGCCCGCTCCTCGGCCTGGCGACGGGCAACCTCTTCGTTGGCGCGTCGCTCGGCTTCCGCTACCTCGAAGCGATCGGCCATCGCGGGCCGATCTTCGACGTCTGCAGACTCCTCGGCCACCGGGATCGGCGAACAAGCAGCCAACACCAGCGGTATCGATACCGCCAGGCCCAGGGCGATCCTGGGCAGCTTGGGTCGTTGTGTGCTCATAGACCTTCCCCTTTTTGACTAGAACGAGTAGCTGATCGAGGCCGACACGAAGTCGCGATCTCCAAGCAGGTTATTGCTTCCGGCACCAAAGAAGTTGGTGTACGCGAAATCCAGCCGCCACCGTGCCTGGTAGTCAAAGGACACGCCCGTGGTCAGCTGCCGGCGACCCTTGATGAAGTTGCCGCCAGGCCCCGGGGTGACACCCTGGACATCGTGGTTGAAGGCCAGTCGCGGTGTCATGTTCCACGGAGTGCCGAATACCGCGTTGTAGGTCGGCGCAACCACCAGTCGATAGCCCCAGCTGAATGCCGTGGCGAAACCGTCTTCGGTGCGTACCGGGTTACGGGAGTTGCCACCGTCGACGCGGTTCGGACCACCGCCAGTGTCAGTGCCTGGGCCCTCGAAGCGCAGCACATCACGGTCAGGCAGGTTCCAGAAGTGAGTGGCACCGAATTCACCGACCAGGGCAACCTGGTCGGCGCGGATCCAGTTATTGGGGCCAACGAGATTGGTGAAGGTCACCTGGGCCTGCGAGGCCTTGCGACGCTCATATCCCGGGATGAACTCGCCCGGAGCATACTCACCCAGCTGACTGCGGAAGCGCTCGAACTCGGCCGGGAGCACCGCGTTGAGCGGTGACAGGCCTGCAAAGAGCAGCTCGACGTCATCAATCTGGACCGGTACGTTGTCGCGATAACTGACTTCACCGCCGATTGACCAGCCACCCAGATTGGTGTTGAAGCTCAGACCCCAGAGATTGATGTCCTCGGGATATTCGACGATGACCCGCCCGCTGGTGACATCCGGGCTGGTGACCGCCTGGCCCGACAGCAGCGGCAAGCGGCTGTGATAGCGCAGATAGAACAAGCCGAACTCGGTGTCATTCAGCCAGGGCGCAAAGTACCGCAGGGCCAGGCCCCACTGACCGCTGTCGCGGGCATCGATATCGCGCGCTCTTGGGAAAGCCGCGGTACAACCCAGCGCCACCAGCTGCGGCGGCAGCGGCTGGCCACCGGCAATGGTGGCGTCTGATGCAGCGAAGTTGCCATTGATGCAGACCTCGTCATACAGGTCGGTGTTGCGCACCGGCTGCGGCACCAGGCCAAAGTTCAGCATGGCATAGCGACCGCCGGCGGTCGCAAAGTCATTAGTCGCAAAAAAGGTGCCCGAAGGTTCCGCCTCTACGGCCTCCCACTCGAACATCGCCACCGCTTCCAGGGCCAGGTTTGGGGACAGATCAATCGAGGTCCACAACATGTTCAGCGGCAGGAAGGCATCACGCAACTCGGCACCAGCGGTTCTCAGAGCCGTGATGTCAACCGGGTTGATGCTGTTGATCCCGCCGGCGAGGAAAGTGCTCTCACCCCAGCTCACTACCTGGCGTCCCAGACGCACCGACAGCGTCCTGTCGGCAACGTCGAAGTCCCCATAGACAAACGCGTCAAGCAGGCGGGCACGTTGACCGACCTGATCCTTGGCGTCATCGGACAGTTCATCCATGCGATTGAGGGTGAAGTCATGGAAGAAGTTGCCACGAACGAAAGCACCATAACGGCGGTAGGTGAGATCGACCTCCGATGTGATGCGGGCCGCGTTGAAGATCGGGTCCCACTTGTCGAAATTGAGATTGCCGTCATCCGAGTTGGCCGAAAAACGGCCGCGTGCATCGATCTGCTGCTGCAGCGGCGCACCGCCGATGGTCGGATCAAAGTGCGACTTGGCAATCAGATCGTCGTCCCTGCTCGCCACTCGGAAGCCGATGCCGTAGGACACTGTGGTATCGACATTGATGTTGAGGTCGCCCCGGCTGATGTTGAGCGCATGGGCCTGGTTGGCAGTCAGCGCCAGACCGATGGCACAGGCCAGCAGGCAGGGACGCACGGTACGGGACTGACCGCGATTGAGAATCTTGTTCCGTGTCATTGTTTGAATCTCCCTGTCAGTCGGTCTGGATCAATGAAGTGTCGCCAATCACGACGGTCGCACCACCGCTAGCCACCATGCTGGCGGCCTGGCCTTGCATTTCCGCAGTGGCTTGCGGCGAGGCAGCCGGACTGAGCAGCGAGCCATGGTCACCGACGATCATCCTGACGGCACCCCGAATACCCATCGGATCGGCAGTGGTCTGGGTGATCGCGTCAAGACCCATCACGCGAATGAGAGGTTCGGTACCGGACAGCGGGGCACCAGCCACTGCATTCGGCACGACCGCATCGCCGGCGACCTGCTGCAGGAGAATGGAATTGGTGGCAGCAGCGCGCGCGCCCCAGTTGATCGGGTCGGCTGCGTCGACCACCGTCTGGGCGATCAGCAGGAATTGGAAGTAATCCGGCGAGAACGGCTCGACGCCTGCCGCGGCCAGACCATCACGAATGATGTCGCCGAAGGTGTCAGAGCCGGCCAGCAGGTTGGCAATGCCGCCGCCGGGCACGGACAGTACGCCGTTGTTGACCGTAGGCTCGACCGACAGGAAGGGCACGCCCGACATGGCACCCAGCGACAGGCCGACGAAATTGATCGCCGAGCCGTCGAAGTCGCCCAGCCCATCACCGGTGATATCGATGGCGGGAATGTTCAGCGCCAGAATGGACAGGTCGGCCTGAGCCTGGCGCAGGTTGTCGCGCGCGGTCAGCAGGCTTTGCAGGTTGATGAAGTAGGTACCTGACGGATCCGGTGTTTCGCCACCCTGCAGGCGCAGATCGAAGGTCCGCTCGGAGGTGCCAGGCAATGCCGCAAAAGGCGTGTTGCCGATGTAAAGCGGGCTGGTCGGATCGACAATGCCGTGCAGCGGCAGATCGATGGCGATGACCGCGAAGCCGATCGATGCCATGGTGTCGGCCAGGGCCAGCATCTGGCTGCGATCGCCAGTGATGCCGTGCTGGAAGATGGCGATCGGCCAGCCCGCACCGGGACGACTGTGGCCCGACATGGCGTTGGGCACGGTCATCAACACCGGCACGTTCAGCCGCGCGCGCTCAACCGGGAAGGGATTGGCAACGGTGATGTTGGTGGAGTTGGGGTTCAATCCCAGACCGTTGAAGGGCGGGATGTATGCCCCAGGCGCGGCGCGCCAGAATTCAGTCAGCGGCGCGACCGGATTCTGCTCGGACGGCACACCCAGGTAATAGGGAACTTCCATCACACCGATGTAAAGATCGGCAATGCCAGGCGACGCGCCTGGCGGCAGCACATCGGCTGTGGTCAGGCAGAAGCCCGGCGCAAGACAGGCCTGGGCAATCTGGGTCGAGGTCGGCTGGGCGGCCGAACGGACCACATTCAGCACCGGCGTGATCGACTGGGTGGTAGCGGTAAACGACAGCACGATATCGTCGCGGTTGATGCCGACCGTGGTGGCCGCCGTTTCCTGGGCGCTGATCAGCTGGCGAACCGGCTCCAGTGCGGCTGCCGTGGCATTGTCCAGCAAGGGTTCTGTGGAAATACCACTGGAGGTCACCAGCGGGCTGGTGCGCTTGGCCAGGAAGTAGGTCTGGGCTGGCGTGGCCGGGTTGCCGGCGGTATCAAGAATGCCGTTGGTGACCACTGCCATGTACCCGGTCATTTCCTGCAGCGGACGCAGCGGCACGATGGCGACCGTCCGACCCGTGGGGTCGGACGGCGCGACTGTGGCAATGTAATCCTGTCCCGGCACCAGCTCGCGGTTGATGCCCTGCACCGCAATGGTGCCGAAGACAAACTGAACCTCGAAGAAACGCACAGTGCTGCCCGGAATGACCGATGCAGGATTGACCGGCCCCGAGAAGCTGAAGCTCCACGGAGCGGTGGTGGAGAAACCGTCCAGCGTGCTCAAGGCCACGGCCGGATCGCCGAAGTCGTTCGGATCGTTGACCGGCGGATTCAGCGTCAGGTCTGTAGAGCCGGACAGCAGCAGATTGTTCGGAAACGGCAGGACACCCGCCGCCGGATCGAACTGGGCGGTCATCAACGCTGTTTGCGGTGAACCATCGGGCTTGGTGGCGGGCGCTTGTGGCGTGGCGCGATCCACGCTCGAACTGCCGCCACAGCCGACCAGCCATAGCAACGACAGTACAAGGGCCAAGGACAGGCGTACCTTCATCGTGTTTTCTCCCCGAAGCTTGTGCTTTGTGGTTTGGATACTGCCGGGTATGGTCGTTGCCACACCCGACGCTTTCCGTATGATATGAACAAGTTCTTGATTTTTGCAAGCATCGGTCTCAACAGCGCGTGGTCTTCGGACCAGCGCATCGCCCTCGGCGCCAGCTCTGGCAAGCAAGGTCCGCCCGGCTTTCGAATCACCTTACTTGCGGCCAACGTTTTCAGGGTAAGCTTGCAGCACAAAGGATGATCCGAAAAATCGGACGATTCACCATCGGGGTAGTTCATGGACGCAATCAAGCATCCGCTGCGCGCCGCGCTCGGACCGGGCCTGCTGATGGCCGGGGCGGCCGTTGGCGTCTCTCATCTGGTTCAGTCAACCAGGGCGGGGGCCGAGTACGGTCTCAGTCTGGTGGTCCTGGTAGTGCTTGCCTGCGCGCTGAAATATCCGTTCCTGGAGTTCGGGCCGCGCTACGCAGCCGCTACCGGCGAAAGCATGATCCGCGGCTACAAGCGCATGGGCGATTGGGCGCTGGCGCTGTTTTCCCTGCTGACCCTGGGCACCGCGTTCATCATTCAGGCCAGCGTTACCCTGGTGACCGCCGGTCTGACCGGGCTGGTCTTTGGTCTCGATCTGTCCGAAACACTTTTGTCGCTGATCGTCCTGCTGGCCTGCATCGTTGTACTCACCGTTGGCCACTACCGCGGCCTTGACCTGATCATGAAGGTGATCATGGCCGCCCTGGTAGTTTCCACCCTGGCTGCGGTTGCACTGGCCTTCGGCAGCGGTCCCGACTGGGCGGGACTCAGTCCGGTGGCCAGTATTGACCAACTCTGGACGGCCGCAGGCTTCGCCTTTGTGCTGGCGCTGCTCGGGTGGATGCCGATTCCGCTCGAAGTGACCGCCTGGCATTCGCTCTGGACCCTGGAGCGCGCCCGCCAGGCCGGTCAAGCACCGAGTGTGCGGCATGCCGTGATCGATTTCAGGATCGGTTATATCGGGGCAACCGTGCTGGCGGTGCTGTTCGTGCTGCTCGGGGCGCTACTGATGTACGGATCGGGAGAGACCTTGCCCGCCTCCGCAGTGGCCTTTTCGGCCCGGCTTGTCGACCTGTATGCGGCCAGCCTGGGCGACTGGGCACGGCCGCTGATCGCGGTAGCTGCATTGACTGCCATGTTCTCGACCACCCTGGCCGTGACCGATGCCTACCCACGGGTGATCAGAGCACTGATCGAGATCTCGGGCGTGGCCGAGGACGAGGACAAGCTCGGCAACCTGCACCGGGCGCGCTACGTCAGCGCGCTGATTGTGGTCTCGGTCGGTGCGCTCGTGATCATCCATTATTTTGGTGCCCGCTTCACCAGCATGATCGATTTTGCGACCACTGCCTCCTTTCTGGCCGCCCCCCTGCTGGCCTGGCTCAGCCTGAAATTGATCACCGGCCCTCACACTCCGGCCGAGCACAGACCCGGTACGGCCTTGCGAGCGCTGGCCTGGGCAGGGTTCTGGTTCCTGGTGATCTTTTCGGTGATCTGGATTGCCTGGAGACTTTTTTAGGCAGGCCGACCTGAGCCAAACAGCCCTGCAACTGATGCATCGAAGCTCGCCGGTGAGCCGTCGCGTTCGACGGCGAACAGTGCCGCTTCCCTGATCGACTGCCAGCGCAGCGCATCCCGATACAGCGCCAGGCAGGCGTCGGCGAAGTCTGCTGCCGTGTCGGCGACCAGCAGCTCCTTGCCGGCCTGCCAACCGAGCTGTTCGGCCAGCAGCGACGTCGCCACGGCCGGTAGACCCCGTGCCGCTGCATCATGCAGCTTGTGCGGAATACCCGCCGCAAACCGCGTTGGCGCAATAAATACCCGGCAGGCGGAAAACACCAGCTCCAGGCTATCCAGACGACCAAGCAAATGCAGCCAGTCGGCGTCCAGCCCGGCCAGGCGACTGGCGCTGGCATCTCCGGCCACGAACAGCCGAAACGCCGGCCCCAGCTCCGCGCGCAGCCGGGGCGCGACGTGCTCACAAAACCACAACAGGGAATCGACGTTGGGCGACTCGTCATCGCGCAAGGCGCCGACAAACAGAAAGCCGGACCGCTCGACAAACGGCTGCGAGGTGGGCTGCAACTCAAGACGATGACCGAGAACATGGACGGCCGTTCGGCCTCCGTGTTCGAACAAGGCCGCCTCCCTGGCCGAAACAGCAATCACCCGGTCAACCAGATCAGCCAGTGCAAGTTCCGATTCCAGTTCGCGCCGCGCTTCACTGGCATCAATCTGCTCCCCATACAGCCGCCTTCGCGCCGTTTCTCGCGGCGTGACCACGGCCTCGGCATCGTAGATCAGCTCTGCCCCAGGGAACGCAGCGCGCAGATCACCCAGCACCACCGGCAATCGAGCCAGATTGTGCGGGCGACTGATCAAGACACGATCGTAGTAGCCGCGCCGGGCAGCGACGAATTCCGGCAAGCCCAGCAGCCCAGGTCCCTGCATGACTTCAAGCTCTGGCGGCATGCTGCGATAGACCGAACCCCAGTCTTCACTGCCCTTGATGGTCGGATACAGGGTGACGGAATGACCGAGACGCAACAGGGCGCGGATCAGGTCGCCAGCCCGCGGATAGCCGGCGCCCAACTCGACATGTGGCACTCGGTCATCAATGATGAGCAGGCGCCGCTGGCTGCCGGCCGAACGGGCGAACAGAGCCCGGGATGGATCAGGCTGGGGCTGATCACGCAGCGCGTCCCGATGACGCTCGACGAACAGGGCCCGGTGCTTGGCCTGCAAGGCCAGCGCCTGCTCACTGCTGACGCTGCTGGCAAACTCGACATGGCGAATGGCTGCCGCCGGCTCGTACAAGACTCGGAAACCGTGCCGACGCAGACGCATGCAGTAGTCGGTTTCCTCATAATAGGCCGGTGCAAAAGCCTCATCGAAACCACCGAGGCGCTCGAACAGCCGGCGAGGCGTGAGCAGAAAGGCGCCAGAGCAATAGTCAACCTCACGCCGAAAGCGAAACGCCGGTGCATCCGAATCCTGGCCGCGACCGTAGCCCATGCAGCTGCCGTCGGCAAAGATGATGCTACCGGCTTCCTGCAGACTGCCATCGAGCAGCAGGATGCGACCGCCAACAGCCCCGATATCGCCAGCCGACTCGATTGCATTCAAGGCTGCCGTCAGGGCGCCGGGAAGCAGCTCGGCATCGTTATTCAAAAGCAATAGATGCTGACCACGGGCTTCCGCTGCAGCCTGATTGACTGCCACCACGAAACCGCGGTTTTCGACATTGCTGAGCACCTTGACACCCTGCAGGCGGGCGAGCAGCTCACCAGTCCGGTCGCTGGATGCATTGTCAACCAGCAGCAACTCGACCGGCAGGTCTGCATGAGCGATGATCGAGCGCAGGCAGTCGAGGGTGAGCTCGGCCCGGTTGTAGAGCACCAGGATAATACTGACTAGCGGCGTCTCGGCGCACGGGAGCGGCAAGTCATCTGCGCCGGCCAGAAAGGCATCCAGCCGCGCTTCGGCCTGGCGGCGGTGCTTTTCTTTCATGCCATGATCGAGGCCCGCAGACCGAGACCATGGCTGGATACGCCTGCGCAGCGCGAGGTAGGTTCTGACGATCCAGTCGTGCCGGGCCAGCTGTCGACGCAATCGCAAACGCCAGCCAAACAGCCAGGCCAGAGGCGTCCTCAGCGGCGCACTGATGCGCCAGCTTGTCGAGTTCAGGATCTCGGCCAGACTGGCTTCGGCACGCCGTGCGCGGGCACGCTGGCCCTGCTCGCTTAGCGCCAACAACTGCTCCAGCGGCCTGACTTCGTCCTCGTCACGGCCTGCCTTGCCGCCCAGACCGTCCGGAGACGGCTCACTGGAAATTAATGGCTCGCGTCGATCCACTCATCCACCACCCGGTCCAGCAGCTCCAGCGGCATGGCGCCGTTGTCAAGAATGACGCGGTGGAAGTCGCGAATATCGAAGTCCTCGCCCAGCGCCTGCTCGGCGCGCTCGCGCATTGCCTGCATCCGCATCATGCCGACCTTGAAGGAATTGGCCTGGCCCGGAATGACCAGATAGCGTTCAATTTCGGCCTCGACATCGGTCGCCGGCATGCCAGTGACCGACTGCATGTAGTCAATGCCGCGCTCGCGCGACCAGCGGTAGTGATGCATGCCGGTATCGACGACCAGACGCACGGCCCGGAACAGCTCAGCCTGGAGGCGGCCGAGGTTGTCGTAGGGGTCTTCATGGAAACCCATTTCCCAGGCCAGGCGCTCGGCATACAAGGCCCAGCCCTCGGCGTGGGCATGCAGACTGATGCTGCGCCGGAACTCCGGTACGCCAGCCATGGACTGCATGCGGGTGATCTGCAGATGATGGCCGGGAATCGCCTCGTGGTAAGCCAGGGTGCGCAGCCCGAAGCGCGGGTGCTCGTCGACCGAGCGCAGGTTGGCAAAGAAAATGCCGGGCCGGCTGCCGTCCGAGGGCGGGCGCATGTAATAGGCACCAAAGGCCGTGGCCTCGCGGTAAATCGGCACGCGACGCACTTCTACCGGAGCGGTCGGGCCATCGTGGAACCAGCCATCCAGGCCCTGCTCGATCTCCGCAACGATCTCGCGGTAAGCCTCGAGAATGGCCTCGCGCCCGGCATCGGAGTCTTCAAACAGAAAGCGCTCCTCGGCATTGAGCGCCGCCATGCGCTCGCCGACCGTGCCGTCGCAATAGCCCTGGGCGCAGAGAATGTCGTCCATCTCTGCCTCGATCCGTTCGACCTCGGACAGACCCAGCGCGTGAATCTCCTCGGGGCTCAGATCAGTGGTGGTATGTCCACGCGTGATCCAGCGGTAATAGGCCTCGCCGTTCGGCAGACGCCAGACGCCATCATTGCTGTCGGCCAGCGGCAACAGCGACTCCAGGTAGTCGGCCAGCAGCGCATAGGCCGGCACGACATGTTCTGCGACCGCATCGGCCAGTTCTGCCTCCAGGCCGGCGATGCGATCGTCGGACAAAGTGCCTGTGCGCCCGGCCTGGGCAATCAGTTCAGTCACCAGCGGGTTCTCGGCCGGATCGCCGGCAATGAAGGCGCGGCTATCGCGAATGGTTTTCTCGATCGCAAAGCGCGGCGGCAATACGCCTTGCTCGACCCGATGCGCAACCACATCCACCGTACCCTGAAAGGCCGCCGGAAACTGGGCCAGGCGTTGAAGGTAAAAATCCACATCACGATCGTTGCGCAGCGGGTGCTGGCCGGTCATGAAGCCCGGAAGCATGTTATGTATGGCCATCAACTGGTTGACCGGAAAATCATGCCAGATGAACTCGGCACCGCTGATCTGCTGGTCCAGCTGCCAGGCCATGATGTCCCAGGACAAGGCATCCTGACCCGATAGCTGGTCCCGATCGAAGGCATCCATTTCTGCCCGGTGACGCCGCGCCATCTCCAGCTCGGCCAGGGTGTTCTCTAGCGACGGTATGTTCAGCCTGCCGAGATAATCGAACTCGCGCTCGGTGCCGGCCAGCGCGAAAGCCATGGCCTGTGGATTGTTCTCCCGCCGCTCCTGCGCCACCCGGTCAAAAAACGCATGCAGCGACTCCGAAGCTTCAGCTGCCTCTGCAACGACCTCAAGCTCAGCCTGCACGTCCCTCGCCTCATCCGACCCGGGTCCATGACAAGCAGGCAAGACGAAGGCAAGCAAAGCAACCATCAAGAATCTCGACATATCCAGTTCCGTCTCCAAAGTGGCAACCAAGCCTCATCCAACACCTTTCCTCAGCCCTCCAGCCAGCACCAGATCATGCTGCCCCGGAAATCAGGTTGAGGAATCAGACCCTGCAAGCCGTCCTCGGTCGGGGGAAGCCGCTGAAGGCCTCGCCACCGCGTCGAACTGAAGCAGCTTCCCCCAACCGAGGACGGCCCCAGCCCGAACAAAGCCGCTGCACCACAGCGCTAACTTGCCTTTTTCTCCTTCTTCCCGAGGTAAAGGTCCGTAATCGTCCCCTCATATACTTCTGCGGCCATCATCACCGACTCCGACAAGGTCGGATGCGGATGAATTGTCATGCCGATATCCTCGGCATTGCAGCCCATCTCGATGGCCAGGGCGAGCTCGGCAATCAGATCGCCGGCATGCATGCCCACCACGCCAGCGCCGATCAGGCGATCATTGCGCTGATCGAAGATCAGCTTGGTAAAGCCTTCACTGCGGTCCATGCCCAGGGCACGGCCGGAGGCCGCCCAGGGGAACTTGCCGACCCGGAAATCAATGTCCCGCTCACGGGCCTGGGTTTCAGTCAAACCCACCCAGGCCACCTCGGGGTCGGTATAGGCCACCGAAGCGATTACCCGCGCATCGGCGGCGCGATTGTGGCCGGCAGCCACTTCGGCCGCGATCTTGCCTTCGTAGCTGGCCTTGTGGGCCAGCATCGGCTGGCCGACGATATCGCCGATGGCAAAGATATGCTGCTGGCTGGTGCGCATCTGGCCGTCGACCTTGATGAAGCCTTTCTCGTCAACCTTGACCCCGGCGCGGTCGGCATCAATGGCATCGCCGTTCGGGCGGCGGCCGACGCTGACCAGGACGCGGTCGAAGCTCGCACTGTCCGGTGCCTTGTCACCGCTGAAATGAGCAGTCAGGCCGGCTTCCCCGGCCTCGACCCGGTCTACGCGGGTTTCCAGATGGATGGCCACGCCCTGTTTTTTCAGATGCTGGTGCAGCGGCTTGACCAGGTCGGCATCCGCGCCCGGCATCAGCTGCTTCATCAGCTCGACCACGGTGACTTCCGCGCCCAGGGCGCGGTAAACGCAGGCCATTTCCAGGCCAATGATGCCACCGCCAATCACCAGCAGACGACGCGGAACATCAGCCAACTCCAGCGCACCGGTGGAATCCATGACCCGGGGATCATCCCAGGGAATGCCCGGAATCTGGATGACACGGGAACCTGCGGCAATGATGCACTGCTCGAAAGACACGCGCTTTGTCTGCCCGTCATGGGCTACTTCAAGCGCATGACTGCCGCTAAAGCGCGCAGAGCCCCGGATCACCGCGACCTCGCGCTTCTTCGCCATCCCGGCCAGGCCGCCGGTGAGCTTGGCGACCACCGAATCCTTGTAGCCGCGCAAACCGTCCAGATCAATCGCCGGCTTGCCGAAGCTGACCCCGTGCGCGCCCAGGTGCTCGGCCGCATCGATCACCTGACCGACATGCAGCAAGGCCTTGGAGGGAATGCAGCCAACATTCAGGCAAACGCCGCCGAGGCTGTCATAGCGCTCAACCAAAGCAACCTTCATGCCCAGATCGGCTGCGCGGAAGGCGGCAGTGTAGCCGCCGGGCCCGGAGCCGAGCACGATCAGGTCGAAATCTTTACCGGAAGAATAGGTTTCCGGCTTCCGGTTTCCAATTTCCGGGGCGCTCTCCTCGGGCTCATCGGATTGTTCAGCTTTGGCGTCATCCTTGTCATCTGATGCGCCACTCTCCTCCATTTCCTCTTCCCCTTTTTCCGTTTCCCCGTCGGCGGCTTCGACGACCGCGATTACATCACCTTCCCCAACCTCATCGCCTTCCTTCACCAACAGCTCCACCAGCTTCCCGGCCGCAGACGCCGGCACCTCCATGGTCGCCTTGTCGGATTCCAGCGTGACCAGCGACTGCTCGGCCTCGATCTCATCGCCCACGGCGACCAGAATCTCGATCACCGGTACCTTGTCGAAATCGCCAATGTCGGGAACGCGGATTTCCTGTTTCTTGCTCATGTCAAATGTCCGTTTTGATTCCGTGTTGACTAACCGTCAAGCAAAAAAGCTGACTAACCACCAAGACGCAAAGAGCGCCAAGCAAAAAACAGGCCGCTATGGTTAATGAACATACTCTTCGCGTCCTTCGCGTCTTTGCGGTTAGTCATTCATTCCGCAACCAGGCGAAGCTGGCCGTCGCGCTGGGTCAGTTCAAGGTCGCGCAGGAAGCTCATGCCCAGCAGGACAGTGTCGTGCCTGCCCGGGTTGATCGCGGCGCGGACGTTGCGCTGGACGATGTCGCCCAGGCGCACCTCCTCCAGCTCGGTCATCCAGCCGTTAACCGTGCCGGCGGCCGTTTCCAGCCGGATCGGCGCCTGCCGCTCCAGGCCGAGCCGGTCGGCCAGGGCCTCGGGTACCGACACCAGGGTCGCACCGGTGTCTACCAGAAAGGTCACTTCGCGCCCGTTGATGCCGCCGGTGGCAATGAAATGCCCTCGCCGGTCGGCCAGCAGCGTGACTTCGATCGCGCCGTTGACCACCGCACTCTGGACGCGCTGGTTAGGGTTGACCCGCTGGTCGATCTGGCCGGAAAAAAACCAGGTCAGCAGACCCAGCAGGCCGAGGGCTGCGGCCAGCATCATGCCGAAACCGGTCCGGGCAGGGGCCTGGCTCACAGCAGCAGGCGGCGCAGGTCTTCGAGCTGTTCGGCCAGGAAGCGGGTAAAGCGGGCCGCGTCAGCGCCGTCAATCACCCGATGATCGTAGGACAGTGACAGCGGCATCATCAGGCGCGGCTGAAAGGCCGAACCGTCCCAGACCGGCTTCATCTCGGCCCTAGATACGCCCAGGATGGCCAGTTCAGGCGCGTTGATGATCGGCGTGAACGCCGTCCCGCCGATACCACCCAGGCTCGAAATCGACAGGCAGCCGCCCTTCATTTCATCGCCCTTGAGCTTGCCTTCGCGGGCCCGGCCCGACAGGTCGGTCAGTTCCTTGGCCAGCTCGATCAGGCCCTTCTGGTCACAGTCACGCAACACTGGCACGACCAGGCCGTTGGGCGTGTCGACAGCCACGCCGACGTGGAAGTATTTCTTCCGGATCAGGGTCTGGCCGTCATTCGACAGCGAGGCATTGAAATGCGGGAATTCCTTCAGCGCGGCGACCACCGCCTTGATCAGGAACACCAGCGGCGTCATCTTGGTGCCGGCGGCTTCGGCCTGGCGCTGGCTGGACTTGCGGAAGACCTCCATCTCGGTGATGTCGGCCTGGTCGAACTGGGTGACATGCGGAATCGAGACCCAGTTGCGATGCAGATTCGGCCCGGAAATGCGCTTGATCCGGGACAGCTTTTCTTCCTCGATCTCGCCATATTTGGAAAAGTCGATCTTGGGCGCTTCCGCCACAGCCAGTCCGCTACCGGCCGCAGGCGCTGCTGGCGGCGCTTCCATGACCTGTTTGACGTGCGACTTGAGATCTTCTTCCGTGATCCGACCCTTGCGACCCGAGCCTTCCACGCCCTTCAGATCCACCCCGAGCTCGCGGGCCAGCTTGCGCACCGAAGGAGAAGCATGCGGCAGACTGCCGGGGTCATGATCCATTTCATCGAACGGCACGGGCGGCGGCGGCAAACCGTCTTCCCAGCCAGGGACGGATTGGTGGGGGTCGGAGGGGTCGGCTTCCGGTTTCCGGATTCCGGATTCGGAAGAGGCGGTTTCGGGTTTCCGGTTTCCGGATTCCGGGGTGCTATCCTCGGAGTCATCGGATTGTTCATCTTTGGCGTCATCCTTGTCTTCCGATGCGCCTTTTCCTCTCCCCTCTTCCTTCTCTTCCTCTCCCCCATCGGCGGCTTCGACGATGGCAATAACGTCTCCTTCGCCGACCTCATCTCCTTCCTTTACCCGAAGCTCCACCAGCTTCCCGGCCGCAGACGCCGGCACCTCCATGGTCGCCTTGTCCGACTCCAGCGTGACCAGCGACTGCTCGGCCTCGATCTCATCGCCCTCGGCGACCAGGACTTCAATCACCGGCACCTTGTCGAAGTCGCCGATATCCGGGACCCTGATCTCTCGCTTGTCACTCATGTTGCATGTCTCTCGAAGTCGGAATCTTGTCTTTGCGGTTCACACAAAAGGCACGAAGGAAAAGTATTGGTTTCCTGTCTTCGTGACGTCCATCGTGTTCTTCGTGTCAAGTCCTTTCCAGAACCCACCTCGTCAAACAACCGTCGGCAGGGGCTTGTCGGGGTCGATATCGAGGCTGCTGCGGGCCTTGACCAGGTCCTCGTCGCTGAACTCACCGCGCTTGTTCAGACCGACCAGGGCCGTCCAGGCAACGTGGTTGCGGTCAACCTCGAAGAAGCGACGCAGGTTGGCGCGGGTGTCGGAGCGGCCGAAACCGTCCGTGCCCAGCACCAGGTAGTCATTCTGAGGCACGTACTCGCGGACCTGGTCGGCATAGGAGCGGATGTAGTCCGTCGCCGCCACCACCGGACCGGGGCGACCGTCCAGCAGGGCCGTGATATACGGCTTCTGTTCGACCTGCTCCGGGTTGAGGCGATTGCGCCGGGTGGTGGCATGGGCTTCACGCCGAAGCTCGTTGAAGCTGGTCACGGACCAGACATCAGCGGCGACCCCGTAGTGCTGCTGCAGCATGTCGGCAGCTGCAATCACTTCGTTCAGGATCGCGCCTGAGCCCATCAGCTGAACGCGGGCATTCGTGCCCTCTTCCTTCCTGCCCTCGCGCAGCAGGTACATGCCCTTGCGGATGCCATCCTCCACCCCTTCCGGCATGGCCGGGTGGGCGTAGTTTTCGTTCAGCACGGTGATGTAGTAGTAGACATCTTCCTCCTCGGCATACATGCGCCTGAGACCGTCCTGAATGATCACCGCCAGCTCGTAGGAGAAGGCCGGGTCGTAGGTCACGCAGTTCGGAATGGTTCCGGCCAGGACGTGGCTGTGGCCGTCTTCGTGCTGCAGCCCTTCGCCGTTCAAGGTGGTGCGGCCCGAGGTGCCGCCGATCAGAAAGCCGCGGGCGCGCATGTCGCCGGCCGCCCAGGCCAGGTCACCGATGCGCTGGAAGCCGAACATGGAATAAAAGGTGTAGAAGGGAACCATCGGCAGGCCGTTGGAGGCGTAGCTGGTCGCCGCCGCAATCCACGAGCTCATCGAGCCGGCCTCGGTGATGCCTTCCTGCAGCACCTGACCCTTCTGGTCTTCCTTGTAGTAGGCAAGCTGGTCGGAATCGACCGGCTCGTAGAGCTGGCCGAAGGGAGCGTAGATGCCGATCTGGCGGAACAGGCCTTCCATGCCGAAGGTGCGCGCCTCGTCGCAGATGATCGGCACGATGTGCTTTTTCAGGTGCTTGTCGCGCAGCAGTACGGCCAGGCAGCGGACGAAGGCCATGGTGGTCGAAATCTCGCGGTCGCCCGAGCCCTTGGTAATGGACTCGAAGGCCTCCAGCTCAGGAATCTCCAGCGGCATGGATTCGAGCCGGCGCTGCGGCAGGTAGCCGCCCAGCTTTTCGCGCTGACTCTTGAGATATTTCACCTCCTCGGATTCTTCACCGGGGTGGTAGTACGGCACCTCGGCAATCTGCTCGTCCTTGACCGGCACATTAAAGCGATCGCGGAAGTAGCGCACGCCGTCCTCGTCCAGCTTCTTCTGCTGATGCGAGATATTCTGCCCTTCGCCCGATTTGCCCAGGCCGTAGCCCTTGATGGTCTTGGCCAGAATCACGGTCGGCTGGCCCTCGTGGTTGGTCGCGGCGTGGTAGGCGGAATAAATCTTGTGCGGATCGTGACCGCCGCGATTCAAGCGCCAGATGTCCTCGTCGGACAGGTCGGCGACCATTTCCTTCAGCTCGTCATAGGCACCGAAGAAGTGCTCGCGGACGTAGGCGCCGTCGTTGGCCTTGTATTTCTGGTAGTCGCCGTCCAGCGCTTCCTCCATGCGCTTGCGCAGCAAGCCCTTGGTATCACGGGCCAGCAGCGGATCCCAGTAAGACCCCCAGACCACCTTGATCACGTTCCAGCCGGCACCGCGGAATACACCTTCCAGTTCCTGGATGATCTTGCCGTTGCCCCGCACCGGGCCGTCCAGGCGCTGCAGATTGCAGTTGACCACGAACACCAGATTGTCGAGCTTCTCGCGCCCGGCCAGGGAAATCGCGCCCAGCGACTCCGGCTCGTCGGTTTCGCCGTCGCCCATGAAGCACCAGACCTTGCGCTTGTCGGCCTTGACCAGTTCTCGGTTGTGCAGGTACTTCAGGAACCGGGCCTGGTAGATCGCCATGATCGGGCCCAAACCCATCGACACGGTCGGGATCTGCCAGAACTCCGGCATCAACCAGGGATGCGGGTAGGAGCTCAAGCCCTCGCCATCGACTTCCTGGCGAAAGCAATCGAGCTGCTCTTCAGTAATCCGGCCTTCCAGAAAGGCGCGCGCATAAATGCCCGGCGAGGAGTGGCCCTGAATGAACATCAGATCGGAGCCGTCTTCGTGATCAGGCCCCTTGAAGAAATGGTTGAAGCCAACGTCGTACAGCGTCGCGGCCGAGGCGAAGCTGGCAATATGCCCACCCAGCTCACCGCCGCGACGGCCGGCGCGAACCACCATCGCCATGGCGTTCCAGCGAATGATCGAACGTATCCTCCGCTCCAGCGCGCCGTCGCCGGGCATGGCCTTCTGCCGGTGCGGCGGAATGGTGTTGATATAGGCAGTGGTCAGGTCAAACGGCAGGTGAGCACCGGAGCGGCGCGCCAATTCGACCAGGCGCTCGAGGATGAAATGAGCGCGCTCGGGGCCATCGGCATCAACCACTGCAGCCAGCGACTCCAGCCACTCCTGGGTCTCTTTCGGATCGATGTCATCGGGGTGGGGAACTTGTTGAACCATGCCTGTCCTCTGGCGAGCCTGATCGTTATTGTTAGCCTCGTATTGTACCGACTGCGGCCCTGCGTGCACGCCGCCGCCACCAGCGCCTGGCCGGCAGCGACTCAATCAAGCCCCATTCTCGACCGGGTTGTCGATTGGCTCAAAAAGAGCCGATTCCATCTTTTGGCCTGAGCAGTAAAAGATGCCCCTGCGCCGAGACGCGGAGACGCGAAGCAAGAGAAATTGATCTTGGCCCTAGCATCTTCGCATCTTCGCGTTCACCGGTTGTTCTGTTCGCACTCCGACAGCGGGCCTGGTAACAGGACTTCAGACTCTGCGAGTGTGAGCATTTCAGATGCTCGCTTCCCGACAGCCGTGTTGGGAGAATGAGCGCAGGCGATCAATCGAACAGCTGGGCGGTAGCGTTCTGGCGGCGCTGAAACTGCTGGGCATCGACCACGGCAATCGCGGTCATGTTGACGACGCGGCGCACGGTGGCCGAGGGGGTGAGGACATGGGCCGGGCGACCCGCGCCCATCAGCATCGGACCAATGGTCACTGCCTTGCCGATGACGCGGGCCAGGTTGAAAGCAATATGGGCCGCGTCCTGGTCGGGCATGATCAGCAGGTTGGCCGGCCCCTTCAGCAAGGAGTCGGGGAAGGCACGCTCACGGATGGCCGGCATCAGCGCCGCATCGGCCCTCATTTCCCCTTCTATTTCAAGCTTGGGGTCACGTTCACGAATCATGCGGAAAGCCTGGCGCATTTTCGCGGCCTGGGCATCGACATGGCTGCCGAAGGAGGAATGCGATACCAGCGCCACCTTCGGCGTAATACCGAACATCCGAACCCGCTCAGCCGCCATCAGGGTCAGCTCAGCCAGCTGCTCAGCGGTCGGGTCGGGATTGACGTGGGTGTCGCAGACGAACAGGGTCTCGGAGTCTGTCGCCATGCATGAGAGCGCGCCGAGCGTCTGGCAGCCGGGCTGCAAGCCGAAGACTTCGGTGACGTATTTCAATTTCTTGTGATACTGACCAACCACCCCGCAAATCAGCGCATCGGCTTCTTCACGGTAAACCATCAGTGCGGCAATCACCGTATTGCGGGTCCGAACAATAGCCTTGGCCGAGTCGGGTGTCACGCCACGGCGGCAGGCAATCGAGTGGAAGGTCTGCCAATACTCGCGAAAGCGAGGGTCGGATTCCGGATTGACCAGCTCGAAATCCCGCTCCGGTCGAATCCTCAAACCCGCCTTCTCGATGCGCATCTCGACCACCGTGGGGCGACCGATCAGAACCGGCCTGGCCAGGCCGTCGTCACAAATGGTCTGGATAGCGCGCAGCACGGTTTCTTCCTCGCCTTCGGCGAAAACCACCCGTTTCGGGTCCTTGCGAGCCGCTTCGAACACCGGCTTCATCACCAGCCCGGATCGATACACGTATTGGCTCAGACGCTGCCGATAGGCTTCGATGTCCTCGATGGGCCGGGTCGCGACGCCGGACTCCATGGCCGCTCTGGCCACAGCCGGTGCCACCTGCACCAGCAGGCGCGGATCAAACGGTTGCGGAATCAGGTAATCAGGGCCAAAGGTGGGCACCTGGCCGCCATAGGCCTGGGCCGAGACATCGGACGCCTCCATCCGTGCCAGCTCGGCGATGGCATGGACGCAGGCCATTTTCATTTCATCATTGATCGCCGTCGCACCCACGTCCAGCGCGCCACGGAATATATAAGGAAAGCACAGCACGTTGTTGACCTGGTTCGGAAAGTCCGAGCGACCGGTCGCGATCAGGGCATCGGGGTGTGCGGCACGCGCCTCATCCGGCATGATCTCAGGCACCGGGTTGGCAAGTGCCAGGATGATGGGGCGTTCGGCCATGGCCTTGACCATCTCCGGCTTCAGCACGCCGGGCGCAGATACGCCCAGAAACACATCGGCCCCGCCAATGACTTCACCCAGGCTTCGGGCATCGGTGTCGATCGCATAGCTGGCCTTGCGCGGATCCATGTCCGACTCGCGGCCCTTGAAAACCACGCCATCGCGATCGCAGACAACAACGTGCTCGCGCTTCAGGCCGAGGCTGAGCAGCAGGTCCAGGCAAGCCATGCCGGCAGCGCCTGCGCCGGAAGCCACCAGGCGCACCTCCTCGATCTTCTTCTCGGCCAGCGCCAGCGCGTTGATCAAGGCGGCCGCAGTGATGATGGCGGTCCCGTGCTGATCATCATGAAAAACCGGAATATTCATCCGGTCCTTGAGCGCATCCTCGACCTTGAAGCATTCCGGCGCCTTGATGTCCTCCAGGTTGATCCCGCCAAAGGTTGGCTCCAGCGAGGCGATGATCTCGATCAGCTTGTCTGGATCCTTCTCATCGATCTCGATATCGAACACATCAATGCCGGC
>REEQ01000197.1 GCA_007695005.1 Wenzhouxiangellaceae bacterium
TTCGGCAGCAAGGCAGCGAAACGCCGCTGTAGTACTTCTACAGCAAGTTTCGATAACGCAGCCTGCCGAAGGGCACACTGCGGCCTTTCTTGTGCAACTCAAACAGTTAGGGGCTTCAAGCAGGGCCCGACTCTGCGTTCTCGCTCTTGGCAAGGGAATCACCCTTGCCGGCGAGCGACGCCTTGATACGGACCCTGCTTGAAGCCCTGAATGTGATCTACATTGGTGCCGGGTTAATAATGGCTGAGCTCGGTCAGGCGAGTCAGCAGGCGGTCGAGCTGATTTTTTTCCTTGTCGCTCAGTGCGTTCAGCAGGCGCTGCTCGTAGGCCAGGGCGGCGGGGACGATGGCGTCGTACACGGCCTGGCCCTGGTCGCTCAGGAACAGGTGCTTGGCGCGGCGGTCGTTGTCGTTGGCCTGGCGGCGAATGCGGCCGGCATCGATCAGGCGACGGACGGCGCGGCTGATCGCGACCTTGTCCATCGCTGACTTCTCGGTGACCTCGGTGGCCGAAATGCCCGGGTAGCGTCCAAGGATGGCGATCACCCGCCATTCAGTAACGCTCAGCCCGAACTTTTCCTCATAGGTTCTGGCAATACCGCGGCTGATCTGGTTCGACAACCTGGATAGCCGGTAGGGAAGAAAATGCTCCAGATCCAGCATTCGTTCACGCCCGCTTGCTTGAAATTGGTTTCAAATGTAACTAATATCGTGGGATTCAGCAAGCCGGCAATCCAGTCGCCCTTGGCGACGACACCGCCGGCTCCCACTTCAAGCATGAACCAGGAGTTGGCCATGAGCGAACAACGTGCGAATCCGCTGGGCGTCCAGCAATTTGAATTCATCGAATACGCCGCCCCCGATGCCAGCCAGCTGCACGACCTGTTCGGCAAGCTGGGTTTTGTTGCCGTGGCCCGCCACAAGACCCGGCCGGTGACCCTGTATCGTCAGGGCGATATCAACTTCCTGGTCAACGAAACCCCGAACTCCTTTGCCAGCGATTTCGCCGCTGCCCACGGCCCGAGCTGCACCGGCTTTGCGCTGCGCGTGGACGACCCGGTCAAGGCCCGCGAAACGGCACTTGCAAACGGCGGCAAGGCCATCGCCAACAAGCCCGACACCCTGGCTCTCAGCGCCCCGGCATTCAGTGGCATTGGCGGCAGCGCGCTGTACCTGACCCGCGGCATCGAGGACGTGGAGCAGGAGTTCGACTTCGATCCGGCCGTCGACCGCCATCCCAAAGGCGTTGGCCTGACCTTCATCGATCACCTGACCCACAACGTCTACAACGGCAACATGGGCCAGTGGGCCGAATTCTACGAAAAGATCTTCGGCTTCTTCGAGGTCAAGTATTTCGACATCAAGGGCGCGCAGACCGGCCTGCGGTCCAAGGCGATGACGGCGCCCAATGGCAATATCTCGATCCCGATCAACGAATCCGAAGACCCGAAAAGCCAGATCAACGAATACCTGGACGAATACAAGGGTGAAGGCGTACAGCATATCGCCCTCTACACAGAAAACGTGTACGAGTCGGTCGAGGCGCTGCGCGCCAACGGTATCGACTTCCTCGATACCCCGGACACCTACTTCGATGTCATCGACCAGCGCATTCCCGACCACGGCGAAGACGTGCCGCGGATGCGCAGGAACAAGATCCTGATCGACGCCGACCTGAACGACCCCGGCAAGCAGCTGCTGCAGATCTTCACCCAGACCAACATCGGTCCGATATTCTTCGAGGTCATTCAGCGCAAGGGCAACGAAGGCTTCGGCGAAGGCAACTTCCAGGCCCTGTTCGAAGCCATCGAGCGCGATCAAGCCAAGCGCGGAGTGCTGTGACCGCGCAGCGACAACGGAGCAAGCCCCATGAAAAACTGGATCACGCATCCAAAAGTTGAAGGCAAGGCCAGCCGGCAGGCGCATTGTGATTTGCCGCAAGGCACTTACGAGCGCGAGCTGGGCAAGGAAGGATTCTTCGGCCCGGCCACGCACATGTACCACACCCGGGTGCCGACCGGCTGGAGCGACTTCGAGGGCCCGCTGCGTCCGCGCGCTTTCGACACGACGAAAATCGCAGCCGACAGCACCTCGCCCTGGGATGCCAGCGAGCTGATGCACAATGCCCACACCCGCATCCGCAGCTGGACCTGCTCGGGTCGCATGGACGTGCTGGCGCGCAATTCAGACGGCGACGAGCTGTTGTTCATTCACGAGGGGCAGGGCGATCTGTACTGCGACTACGGCCACCTGCCCTTCCGCGACGGCGACTACATCATGCTGCCGCGCGGCACCATGTGGCGGATCGAGTCCGATGCACCGGCCAAGCTGCTGCTGATCGAGGCAACCAACTCCAGCTACCAGTTGCCCGACAAGGGCCTGGTCGGACCGCACGCGATCTTCGACCCGGCGATGCTGGACACCCCGGCGATCAACGACCAGTTCCGCGCCCAGCAGGGTGATGACCCCTGGCGGGTGGTGGTCAAGCGCCGCAACCAGCTCTCGACCATCAGCTACCCGTTCAACCCGCTGGATGCGGTCGGCTGGAAGGGCGACCTGATGCCGGTCAAGATCAACTGGCGCGACATACGCCCGCTGATGAGCCACCGCTACCATCTGCCGCCGTCGGCCCACACCACCTTCCTGGCCAATCGTTTCGTGGTCTGCACCTTCGTGCCGCGTCCGTTCGAGTCCGATCCGGACGCGCTGAAAGTGCCGTTCTTCCACAACAACGACGACTACGACGAGCTGATCTTCTACCACGCCGGCAACTTCTTCTCACGCGACAACATCCACCCCGGCATGATGACCCTGCACCCCTGCGGCTTCACCCACGGCCCACACCCGAAGGCACTCAAGAACGCCTTCAAGCCCAAGACCGAAGCCACCGAGGAAGTCGCGGTCATGATCGACACCCGTGATGCGCTGGATGTGACCGGCGCGGCCGAGAAAATCGAGTGGGCGGAATACGTCGATAGCTGGAAAGGGTAAAGCACAGGTTCAAGGAAAAACCAATTCCGGAACCCGAAACCTGTAAACCGTGAACGCGAATCCCCAGCCCCGAAACCCTAAACCTGAAACCAGTCTTTTATGAAACTAGCAACCCTGAAAAAAGGCGGACGCGACGGCACCCTGATCGTCGTCAGCCGGGATTTGAGCCGCGCGGTCGTAGCCCACGGCATTGCGCCGACGCTGCAGGCCGCGCTGGATGACTGGCAGCAAGCCGCACCGCGCCTGAACACGCTGTATGACGAGCTCAACGCCGGTACCGCTGAAGACATTTTCGATCTGGACTTGGGCGAGCTGGCCGCGCCGCTGCCGCGCTGCTATCAGTTCGTGGACGGCTCGGCCTATCTGCCGCACGTCGAGCGGGTGCGCAAGGCGCGCGGTGCCGAAGTGCCGGAAAGCTTTTTTACCGATCCGCTGATGTACCAGGCCGTTTCCGACGGCTTCCTGGGCCCGCTTGACGATATTGCGATGACCTCGACTGAATGGGGGATCGACTTCGAATCCGAGATCGGCGTGATCTGTGACGATGTACCCATGGGCGCATCAGCAGAGGAGTGCGCCGACCACATTCAGCTCGTCACCATCCTCAACGATGTGTCGCTACGCAACCTGATCCCGGGCGAGCTGGCCAAGGGCTTCGGTTTTCTGCAATCCAAGCCGCGCTCGGCGCTGGCGCCGGTGGTGGTCACGCCCGACGAGCTGGGTGATGCCTGGGTCGACAGCAAGCTGCACCTGCCGCTGATCACCCATCTGAACGGCGAGCTGTTCGGCAAGCCCGAGGCCGGTGAAGACATGCAGTTCTCGTTTGCCGAGCTGCTGGCCCACGCCGCCAAATCCCGCCCGCTGGTCGCCGGCACCCTGCTCGGCTCCGGCACCATTGCCAACCAGGACACCAGCCTGGGCGCATCCTGCCTGGCCGAGAAGCGGATGCTGGAAATCATCGCCAATGGCAAGCCGGAGACCCCGTTCATGCAGTTCGGCGACACGGTCAGAATCGAAATGCTCAGCCGTAGTGGCGAGTCGCTGTTCGGGGCGATTGAGCAGAAGGTGGTGGAGTACCGGCGCTGACGCGCCGGTTTCCAACAGACTCCACATGCCCGAATCTGCCCGACTGACGCTCTACTCCTACTGGCGCTCCTCCGCCAGTTATCGTGTGCGCATGGCGCTGAACCTCAAGGGGCTGGATTACGACATCCGCCCCGTGCACCTGGTCAAAGACGGCGGCCAGCAGCATTCGGCGGAATACCTGAAATTGAACCCGCAGGGGCTGGTACCGGCGCTGGTAGACGGTCAAACGGTGATTACCCAGTCGCTGGCCATGCTGGAGTATCTGGAAGAACGCTGTCCCGCACCTGCCCTGTTGCCGACCGATCCCGTCGGACGTGCCAGGGTACGCGCAATTGCCGCAGCCATTGCCTGCGATATTCACCCGCTCAACAACTTGCGCGTACTCAAGCACCTGGTCGACAAGTTGGGTGTCGACGAAGGCGCCAAGCTGGCCTGGTATCGGCACTGGACAGAAACGGGCTTGCAGTCGGTGGAAACCATGCTCGCCAGCGATGCCGGCGACTTTTGCCACGGCAATGAACCCGGCATTGCCGATTGCTGTCTGTTGCCTCAGGTCTATAATGCCCGGAGATTCAATTGTGACCTGTCAGCGCTACCCCGGGTGCAACGCATCTGCAGCAACCTGGAAGGCATCGAAGCCGTGCGCCGGGCCGCTCCGGAGCAGCAGCCAGATGCCGAGTAGCAAGACAGTCTAGCCGCCCCCAGCAAATGCCAACAGCGCCAATGAACTGTCGAACACTAAGCCGAACTGTATTGCTTGCCCTCGCTGCCCTGCTGGCAGCCGCCTGCGCAACAATGCCACCCGATCCGCGGGTGCTGGACAATGCGCGCAACGCCATCGGCCAGGCCGAGGCCGCCGGTGCCAGCGAATATGCCCCATTGGAACTGCGCTTCGCGCGCGAGCGACTAAACAGCGCCCGCTTCGAGATCGAACGCAACAATGCCGCCGCTGCCCGCCGCCTGGCCGATGAGGCCGAAATCGAAGCCCAGCTGGCCCTGGCCCGCACCCAGGCAGCGCTGACCCGCGCCGATCTGGCCCAGCGCGAGCGCAACCTGGAGCAGCTCAAGGCCGACCTGGTTGAAGCCTTCGGCCGGGAGGCGCTGGAATGAGCCGTCTTGCCCTTGTCGCCTTGCTCTCCGCACTGCTGATTGGCTGCGCCGCCCAGACCCGTGACGACGGCGCCCTGGATAACCTTCGCGCCGACCTGGATGCTTTCCGTGCCGACAGCGAACTGTCCGAGCAAGTGCCCCTGGCGCTGGCCGATGCCGAGCGGGCAGTTCGTCAGGCCGGCGCTGACGGTCTGTCCGAAGACGAACGTCGCCACCGCATTCTGATGGCCGAAAAGCGCATCGAGATTGCTCGGGCCGAAGCCTATCGAGCCCAGGCCCGGTCGAGAATCGAAGCCGTTGATGAAGAGCGCACGCGCTTGCTGCTGCGGGCCAGCCGCCTCGAGGTCGAGCAGGCGCGGCGCGAAGCCGACCAGGCGCGGCGGCTGAGCGCCCAGACCGAGGAAGAAATACAACGCACCCGCCGCCAGGCAATGACGGCCGAGGAGCTGCGCGAAGAAGCAGCAAGGCGCGAGCGCGAAGCGCGGGAAGAGGCTGAGGCGGCCCGACGCCTGACCGAAGCTCAGGCCAGCGAAATCGAATTGGCCCGACGCGAAGCCGAGCTCGCGACCCAGGCGGCTGAATCCCTGCGCCGGCGCCTGGAGCTGATGGAGCTTCGCCAGACCGACCGCGGCGTGGTTGTCACGCTCGGAGACGTCCTCTTCGAGACCGGCCAGACCGACCTGGCGCCTGCCGCCCGCACCAATCTGGAAGATGTCGTGGAGCTTTTGCAAAGCGAGCCGGACAAGCGCATCCGCATTGAAGGTCATACCGATTCGACCGGACCGGCCAATGTCAACCTGCGGATTTCTCAGCAGCGCGCCGATGCCGTTCGCAACGAGCTGGTCGCGATGGGGATAGACGCCAACCGCATCCAGACCGTTGGCATGGGCGAAGATTTCCCGATCGCCAGCAACGAAACTGGTGAGGGTCGCGGGCGCAACCGGCGCGTCGATGTCATTTTGCTGGACGACTAGTGGTCCACGCGGAAAATTAGGTAACACTCAGAGCCACTGTGCCGGTGCGAATCAAGGCGCGTTTCGCCGGGAAT
>REEQ01000015.1 GCA_007695005.1 Wenzhouxiangellaceae bacterium
CCTTCGGGAGTGCGTCTGAGTCGACATTGCTGCGTTCCGACCCTTGTAAAGGGCTGGCCATTCACTGCGGGTCGCGCCTTGCACTGTCGACTCAGTCACACTCTGAATGTCACAGGATTAATGACGGGGTACACTAGCCTTTTTCGTCGTGACTCGCCACCGATGCGGTATCTGATGATCGGGTCGCCAGCTCGGTTTTACGATGCATCAGATAAATGACCAGCAGCATCGCCGGAATGCCCAGGGCCGAGGCATAGAAGAAGAAGAACACGTAGCCGGCCTGGTCGACAATCCAGCCTGAAGGCCCACCGAGGAACTTGCCGGGCAGGGTCATCAAGGAACTGAACAGGGCGTACTGGGTGGCGGTGTAGCGGCGGCTGACCAGGCCGGACATCCAGGCGATGAAGACCGTGGCTGAAAAGCCAACAAAGAAGTTGTCGCCGGTAATGGTGACGGTCAGGGCCCAGATCACCGGCTGCATGGTGGCAAGCCAGGCAAAAAGCAGGTTGGTCGCGGCAATGCCGATGGCGCCGACCAGCATCATCGGCATCAGGCCGAAGCGGGCCACCATGATGCCGCCGACCAGGCCGCCGAGTATGGTCATGGCCACCCCGAACAAACCACTGACGGCACCGATCTGGGACAGGCTGTAGCCGACATCGAGATAAAGGGGGTTGGCCATCGCCGCCATTGACAAGTCGCTGGCCTTGTACAGCCCGATCAGGGCCAGAACAGGCAGGGCCAGCCAGCGGAAACGACGAATGAAGTCGACAAAGGGCGCAACGACCGCGCCTGTGATCCAGGCACCGAACTCCTGGGCCGCCCCGCGCAGCCGGGTGCGTTCGCGGAAACGAATCACCAATGGCTCGCGCTCGATGTCAAGACGCTCGAGGGTCGACGGCTCGGGCGAAATCATCACGGCGAACAGGCCGACGATGACCAGCGCTGCCATCGCCAGATAGGCCAGGGTCCAGCCGACCTGATCGGCCACAAACAAAGCGCCGGCACCGGTGGCCAAAAGGGCAAGCCGGTAGCCCAGCACGTAAGTGCCAGCCAGCGCGGCCTGGTACTCCACGGCATCGGACTCGATCCGGAAAGCATCGATGGTAATGTCCTGGGTGGCCGAGGCAAAGGCCACCATCACCGCCAGCAGGGCCAGCTGGGTCAGCTGGCTCAAGGGATCGGTAAAAGCCATGGCGGCCAGGCCGACCATGATGATCAGCTGGGCGGTCAGCATCCAGCTGCGGCGCTGACCCAGCCAGGCCGTCAGCAGAGGCAGACGCACCCGGTCAACAACCGGCGCCCAGAGCACCTTGATCGAGTAGGTAATGCCGACCCAGGCGAAAAAACCGATCGCCGTGCGGGATACACCCTCGCTGCGCAGCCAGGCGGTCAGGGTGGAAAAGACCAGCATGAAGGGCAGGCCGGCGGAAAAGCCCAGCAGCAACATGCGCGCTACAGTGGGACGGGCGTAGACCCCTAGCGCCGCTCGCCAGCTGCGCCGGTTTCTGGGTGACGCGGCAGGATCAGTCGGCATAATCCAGGGTCAACGGCGCATGGTCGGAAAAACGATCTTCCAGATAGATATCAGCGGCACGGACCCGTTCGGCGAGTCCGGAACTGACCACGTGATAGTCGATCCGCCAGCCCACGTTGTTGTCCCAGGCCCGCCCGCGGTTTGACCACCATGTGTAGCGATCCGGACGCGGGTCAACGATGCGAAAGGCATCATGCAGGCCTACCGGACCGAAGACCTCGTCCATCCAGGCCCGCTCTTCGGGCAGAAAGCCGGAGTTTTTCTGGTTGGACTTCCAGTTCTTCAGATCGATTTCCTTGTGCGCGATATTCCAGTCACCGCAGATCACGTAGTCGCGCCCATCACGGGCCAACTCGGCCAGGCGCGGCTTGAGATAGTCCATGCACTCGTACTTGAACTGCTGGCGCTCGTCCTTGGACGTGCCAGAGGGCAGATACAGGGAAATCACGCTGAGGTTGCCGAAGTCGGCCTGCAGCCATCGGCCTTCACGGTCAAAGTCCGGCCAGCCAAGACCATAACTGACCCGGTCAGGCTCCAGGCGCGAGTACAGGGCGACCCCTGAATATCCCTTCTTTTCGGCATCGTGATAAAAGCAGTGATAGCCGATCGGGAAAAAATCGCGGTCCACCAGCTGTGGCAGCTGGGCCTTGGTTTCCTGAATGCAGACGAAATCCGCCTGCTGTGCCGGCAGCCACTCAAAAAAACCCTTGCGAGCCGCGGCTCGAATGCCGTTGGCATTCAGCGAAATGATGCGCATTGTCCTGTTGGTACTTCGGGCGAGGATCGTATGGTATGCCAATCCTGCGCTGTCGATGGGTTGCTGCGGCCGCGGCGTGCTGGTCAGCTGCGCCGGAAATCAATCGTTGACTAGAAACGAAATCATTAGTACGATTGTTTTCGTGATTTACCACCCATAAGGAGAAAGACTGATGTTCTTGCGTTTCCTATCCGCTCTCGCACTCACCTTCACGCTCGGGGTCGCCACTGCCGCGGCCGACAGTCGCTCGCAGACCGAAGGCGGCGTGCAGAGCCCGGAAGACTTTCTGAGCTCGATTGCAGAACTGCGCGTATCCTTCCAGGACGGCGAACCACGCCCCCTGTCAAGACGCGAGTGGCGCGAATTTGACCGCATCGAGAGTCGGTTCCAGCGCCTGCTGGCCAATGTTGATGATGTCAGCAAACTGCACGATGATCGCAAGATCGAGCTGCACAATCTGCAGGAGGAGTTCAACGCCCTGCTGGTCGAAGGCACGCATGACGACCGGCTGGTTTGCACGCGCACCCGGCGCACCGGCAGCCGCATTCCGCAGCGCGACTGCATGACCCAGCGCGAGCTGGAACTTGAAAGACAGCGCACCCGCGCCTCACTCGACGCGGTCGCACCCTACTGGGGCAGCCCGCCCCGAAGCGCTCCCAACGACCTGTAAGCCATCCTGCCTCGGCACCGGGCTTTAGTCCCGCGACACCCTGACGCCATCGGCCAGGCGATCACCGGGATGCGTGACAACCTGCTCGCCCGCCGCCAGCCCTGACAGGATCTGCACTCGCAGCCCACTTTGACGGCCCGGTTCGACCTCGCGTCGCCGGGCCCGACCCTCCTCGACCACGAACACCTGCCAGCGATCGTCGACCCGGAACAGCGCCGAGGCCGGGGCCTGCAACACGTCCTCGGCCTCCCAGAGCATGAACTCAGCCTCAACCCGGAAGCCGACACCCAAGACCGTCCAGGCATCTTCGGGCGCGGTGAAGTCGACGATGACAGGCACGCGCTGCTCCTCCACGCCCAGCGCCGAAACGCGGGTGAATCCCGCCGGCTCGACCCGGCGCACCACGCCTTCAAGCGTCTCGTTACCACCCCAGCCGCTCAACAGTACGCGCATGCCGGGGCGGACCCGAACGGCCGCCATGCTGAGCAGGTCGACCTGGACTTCCAGATCAGTCAGACTGCCGACATCGAGAACGGGCTCACCGGCCATGATCGCACCCTCGCAACAACGATGCCTGCGCAGGACAACACCGCTGACCGGCGCTCGCACCTCCAGCTCAGGCTGATCCTCGGGTGGACGCTGGCCGCTGGCAATATCCAGCACGGCGCGTGCGCTTTCGATCTCGAAGCCGGCTACCTCAACCGCGTACTGCGCGGCGCGCTCGGCGGCCGCCTGGCGATCGCGCTGTGATCGGGCTCGATCCATCTCGGCCGTCGACACCAGACCACGGTCGTGCAACTCGCTGTAGCGCTGGTACTCGCCTTCGGCATAACGGGCGTCGGCAGCCACCGTTTCCAGGTTGGCGCGGGCGTTCTGCTGGCGGGCGCGGGCCGCTGCCAGGTTCTCACGCGCCTGCTCCAGGCTGCGCGCATCCAGGGCAGGGGCCGGGTGTGGCTCCATCCGGAACAGCACCTCGCCCAGCTCGACATCGTCACCCGGCTCCGGCTGAACCCGTAGCAGGTAGCCGGCGATCGGCGCCGAAACCGTGTAGGTGTTGCGCAAGCGCGTCCGGCCTTCTTCGTCAACCGCCTCGACAAAGGTGCCGCTGACGATCTCGGCGACCGTCACCGGCAATGGCGAAGGTCTAAGGGCAAGGACCAGTACCAGCAGCAAGACCACCGCAACCAGGGGCAACATCCAGCGTTTTCTCTGCTTCATGCAATCACCATCAATTTCAAATACGGACGACTCGGCAAAGCCGATCGCTCGACCCGATCGCCCAACTCACTCTACGCCCTTCAAGGCTTCAACCATATCCAGGCGTCTCAGGCGCCCGGCAATCAGCACCACCGACACCGATGAGGCCGCGATCACGCCGGCAGCGGCAAAGGCAAAGCTCTGGTGGGCCATGCGAAACGGCACCCGAATCATGTCCATGTCAAAAGCCAGGCTCAGCAACCAGGAAAACAAGGTGCCCAGCAGCCATCCCGGCGGAATGGCAAGCACCGTCAACAAGCCGATCTCGCCGATCAGCACCCAGCCGACCTGGGCCCGACTGAAGCCGAGTACGCGCAGCGTTGCCAATTCGCGCGCGCGCTCGGCGAAGGCAATCCGGGCATTGTTGTAGACCAGGGCGAAAGTGATCGACCCGGCCAGCAGCAACAGGATGGCCATCATGGCCAGCACGGTATCTTCCAGGTAGCTTCGAAAGCCGTCCTCGGCCTCGCTGATCAGGCCGATCCCGGCCACCCGGGGTGCATCCCAGAGTCTTTCGTAAAGCGCCGGCCGCTGGCCTGAGTCAGTCAACAGCCAGGCGCCGCTGATCGCCGGACCTTCTCGCATCAGCCGGTTGAGTGCCTCGATATTCATGTAGGCGCTGAGGCCGATTGGCTCATCCACCACGCCGGCCAGGGGCACTTCGAGCACGCGACGCTGGCCCTCCATGACTTCAAGGATCACCGGATCACCGACAGCCAGACCCAGGTCGTCGGCCAGGAAGCGGGTCAGGAAAAGCCCTTCGGCGGGCAGCTCGATCGGTTGGTACTGACGATCGATCAGGCCACGCAGGGCGGGACGCTCGGGCAAGCCCAGCAGGCTGGTGCGCTCGTCACGATGACCGTTGACAACCCGCACCGGTACGCTGCGGTATCCCTCGGCATAGCGCACGCCCGGCAAGGCTCGCAACTCCGACAACACCCGCCGCGAGGTCGGCTCGATGAAACTGACGTGGGTATCCATCTTCAGTACCGTGCGGTACTGCAGATCGATCACGTGACTGACGGCGTTGAACTGGTAGTGCCCCAGTAACAACAACGAAGCTGACAAGGAAATGCCGGCCACGGTCAGGGCGCTCTTGAACGGGTGTCGGGCCAGATTGCGCAAAATGATGCGCGTGGTCTGAGCCAGTCTTCGACCCAGCGCTGACCGGTCCACCCAGCCCTGATGAAACTGCGGCGGAGCCGGTGGCCGCATGGCCTCGGCCGGCGGCAGGCGAATGGCCGACGACACCGCACGCCAGGTACCGAGACCGGCGGCCAGTGCCGAAACCAGGATGGCCAGCAGCACGACCCGGGCCTGGAGCCTGGAGACCAGCTCGGGAAAGCGAAAGTACTCGGCATACAGCGCCGCCATGGCATCACCGGCCCAGAAGCCCAGGGCCACACCCAGGGCGACACCAATGGCGACGATCATCGCGGTCAGCAAGGCGTAGTGGCCGGCGAGGTCGCGATCGCTGTAACCAAAGGCCTTGATGACAGCGATCTGCTGCCGTTGGGTGCCGACGATGCGGCCCATCAGAACGCTGAGCAGAAAGGCCGAGACGCCGAGAAACACGCCGGGGAGGACCACGGCCATGACCCGCAACTGGCCAATCTCCTCGATCAGCATGCGATGCGAAATCAGATCCATCCGATCATGCGCGCCAATGCCGCCATAGGGGGCGAGAATGCGATCCATTCGCTCGATAACCGGCGCCGCCTCGGCACCGGCCTGGAGCGAGGCGATGACATTGTTGAAAGCCCCGTCCATGCCAAAGGCGTTGCCCAGCGCACGTCGGTTCATCCACATCACCGCGAAGCGCTTGTAGTCCGGCAGCAAGTCGGTCGGCGCAACCTGGTAGACGAATTCCGGCGACAGTGCGATACCGGCGATGCTCAAGTCTTCATAGCGGCCGCGAATGATGACCCGAAGCTGATCGCCAATCTGCAGGCCATGCGCCTCGGCAAAGGGTTCACTGATCAGGATCTGGTCGGGCCGGCCGGTTTCGGGCAGCTGACCGGCGCGCAAGTACAGGCGGTTCAGGAGCGGCTGGCGCCCATCCGGAATCGACAGCAAGATCCCGCGCACGGGATCGGCAAAGTCGGGCACCTCGAGCCGGACGGGGGCGATCACCCGGGTTTCGAGCTGGTTGACGCCGGGAATTTCAGCCAGGCGATGCGCCAGGACCTCCGGTGCTCGACTGAGGCTGGCAAACACATCAGCGAGCTGATGCTCGGCGTAGTAGCGCTCCATTGACAGGCGAATGGCATCCAGCGAAGTGACTGCGATCATCAGGGTCATTACCCCGGCGGCAATGACCACGGCAATGGCCGCGACCTGTCCCTTCAGCGCGCCAAGATCGCGAACCAGCTTGCGATGCAGGGTCAGCACGGACTCGCTACCAGCCGAGCCCGGCCGGATCGGCCCGCTCGGCGTTTTCGTGAATCTCGTCGACCTTGCCGTCACGCAGCCGAATCACGCGGTCGGCCATGCGTCCGATCACTTCATTGTGGGTGATGATGGCGGTGGTGGTGCCGATCTCGCGGTTGATGTGCTCGATCACCTGGAGGACACGAACTCCGGTCTTTGAATCCAGCGCGCCAGTGGGCTCATCGCACATCAACACGGCCGGACGCTTGGCAATGGCCCGGGCAATGGCGACACGCTGCTGCTCACCGCCAGACAGCTGCGACGGAAAGTGGTCCATACGATCTTTCAGGCCGACCAGCTCCAGGGCCTCTTCCGGGCGCATCGGGTCTGCGGCGATATCGGTGACGATGGCCACGTTCTCGCGCGCGGTCAAGGAGGGGATCATGTTGTAGAACTGGAACACGAAGCCGACATGATCACGCCGGAAAGCGGTCAGCTGCCGGTCCGACGCCCGGCTCAACTCCTGATCTCGGTAATGCAGCTCCCCCGAGGTTGCCGTATCCAGGCCGCCCATGATGTTGAGCAGGGTCGATTTGCCTGAGCCGGAAGCACCGAGCATGACCACAAGCTCGCCGGCATAGAGATCCAGATCAACGCCGCGCAGGGCGTGAATGGTGACCTCGCCCATCTGGTAAATCTTGCTCACATCGCGTGCGCGAAAGACCGTCTGGCGGGATGGCTTCTGGCTGCTCATGCTGGCTGGACAGGGCGGAACGCGCCCACTGGGTGCCAGCAAACAGCATAGCCGGAAGGTGATTCCGACGCTTGATCTGGCTCAATTCCTCCCGTTTTCTCTACAATGGGCCCCATGCTCGCTTCCTGGACACGTCAGTTTCTCGATCTCGCCCTGGCCTACCGGGCCCTTCGGTTCGGCCAGTTCACCCTGAAGTCGGGCCGAATCAGCCCCTACTTTTTCAATGCCGGCAGTTTCAACGATGGTGCCGGACTGGCCCGACTGGCGCACTGCTATGCCGCCGCGATCGAGGCCAGCGGGGTGGAATACGACATGATTTTCGGCCCGGCCTACAAGGGTATTCCGCTGGCGGCAGCCATCGCCATCAGCCTCGAGCGTGACTTTGGACGCAACGTGCCGTTCGCCTTCAATCGCAAGGAGGCCAAGGACCATGGCGAAGGCGGCGTCATCGTAGGAAGCCCCCTGGCTGGCCGCGTCATGATTGTCGACGATGTGATTTCCGCAGGCACCTCGATTCGCGAATCACGGAACCTGATTGAGGCTCGTGCTGCCAAAGCCTGTGCCGTGGCCATTGCACTGGACCGTCAGGAACGAGGACCGGACCAGCGCTCGGCAGTCGATGCCGTGCGCGACGACGGGCTTGAGGTGATTGCCGTGGCCACGCTGAACGACCTGATTGACTGGCTGGACGAACAGGCTGCAGACGCTGCCAGTCTCTCGGCCATGCTGGCCTACCGCGAACGCTACGGAGTCTGACCCATCCTGCCATGCGCTGCCTGATCCTGATTCTGATTCTGATGCTCAGCCTGATGGCAGCTGCCGCCCAGGCTCAAAGCGTGTACCGCTGGACCGACGAAAACGGTGAGGTTCACTACGGGCACTCCGTGCCGCCCGAGCATGCCCATCGCGGCTACGACCTGATCGGCCCGGATGGCATGGTTCGGCAGCGCGTGGAACGGGCCCTGACCGAAGAGGAGCGAGCCGAGCGGGAAGCCGAACGTCGACGCCAGGCCATTCTGGAGGCAGAGCAACGCAGCCAGGATTCCCGTGACCGGCAGCTGCTGGCCGCCTACGGCAGCGAGGACGACATCGTCCAGGCCATGGAAATGCAGATAACCGCGATCAACCATCAGCGCTCCTCGATTCGCGACAGCCTGCGGCGGGCTTCGGGGCGATTCGAAAGCCTGGTGACCCGGGCTTCACGTCTGACCCATGAAGGCCAGCCGGTCCCGGTCGGGCTGGAAAGGGACATCGACGATGTACGCGGCGAAATTCAGACCTTGCGCCGCAGCCTGCAGGATCTGGATCAACGTGAAGAAGCGGTTCGCCGGCGCGCAGAGCTGGAGCGAACCCGGTTCCGCGAGCTGACCGGCGGCTGATTGGCCGTGTATACGCGCTGCACCGCCTGCGAGTCGGTTTTCCAGCTGAGGGCCGCTGACCTGGCAGAGGCAGGCGGCGTGGTGCGTTGCGGGAACTGTGGCAAAACCTACAATGCCCTGGTTAACCTGTTCCATGAGCACCCCGACAGCGGTGAAATGCCGTTGTCTGGCGGCGGCATGCCGCCACTGCTCGATCAGCGCTCAACCGTGCAGCCGGAGCTGCCCGGGGTCAGGCTTGAACCGCAACAACCGCATCAGCCGCCGCCGGTACTGCACTTCGACGAGGCGAATGACCCACGCTCATCAGGCAGGGTCTGGCCTGCCTTGGTCGGCCTGCTCGCTGTTGGCCTTGTCGCGCAGATGGTGTACTACGCTCGCCACCCTGACTTTTCCCTGGAGCGGAGCGCGGACCCCGGCGGCCAGCTGCTGGCAAGCCCCGACAGTATCCAGATACTGTCGCGCGACCTGCACCGCCACCCCAGTCTTGATGATGCCATCATCATCAGCCTGACCCTGGCCAACACTGGCGACCGGGCCGTGACCTGGCCACTGCTGGAGCTGCGTCTGTTCGATCCCAGCCAGCAGGTGCTGGGCGTACGCCGCCTCGCGCCTGGAGACTACCTGGAGAGGCCCGACCGTCTCGAGCAGGGCATGGCCCCCGGCCTGATCGTGCCGGTGATTGTCGAGGTCGTCGTCGGCGCAACCGAACCATCAGGCTTCGATTTCCGTTTTTATTGAGGGAGGAAGCCACAGAACGAGTCTGCGCGGGCCATCCACTCGATCGGAGTCTTTTCGCCGGGCCGCTGTGTGCTAAGGTATGCGGTCCCGTGCGCTGGGCAGCGCCGGGTTGGCTTCCGTTAGACCAGGGATACTCAGGGGTAAGACTTTTGACCGCCAGTACAACGTCGTCCGGCACCTGCCTGAATCAATTTGTTCGCCAAGTCACCCGGCAGTACCTGGATGACATGGGTTCCACACCGCCAGATAATCTGCATGCCGTCATCACCGGCGAGGTAGAAAAGGCGCTGATCGAGACGGTTCTCGCCCACACCGGCAACAACCAGTCACGTGCCGCCGAAATTCTCGGCATGACCCGGACTACCCTGCGTTCCCGCATCCGTCGCTACCAGCTCGACTGAGGTCGGGCCAACCCGGAGCCCAGCATGAATTCTGCTACCGCCCCCGTGGCACTGTTGAGCGTATCGGACAAGACCGGCATCGTTGAACTGGGGCGCGCCCTGGCCGCTGCCGGCTGGACCCTGCTGTCCACCGGGGGCACTGCGCTGACGCTGCGCGATGCCGGCTTGAACGTTATTGAAGTGTCCGATCACACCGGTTTCCCGGAGATCATGGGCGGTCGGGTGAAGACCCTGCACCCAACCATACATGGCGGCATTCTGGCCCGACGCGGCCGCGACGAGGCGGTACTGGCCGCCCATGGCATTACCGCCATCGATCTGGTAGTGGTGAATCTCTACCCCTTCAGCCAGACCGTTGCCCGCCCTGACTGCAGCCTGATTGATGCCATCGAGCAGATAGACATCGGTGGCCCGGCCATGGTTCGGGCGGCTGCCAAGAATCATGCCGCAGTCAGCATTCTGTGCGATCCGGCCGACTACCAGACCCTGATCGAGCAACTGCCGGCACCTCCCACGGCCGAGCAGCGGCGCGCCCTGGCGGTCAAGGCATTCGCCCATACTGCCGCCTACGACGGCCAGGTCAGCCAGTACCTTGCCGGCACCCTCGGCCAGGAGCCGCTGCCGGCTGTGATCAACATCAACTTAGACCGGGTCGAGTCGCTGCGCTACGGCGAAAACCCGCACCAGGGCGCCGGCCTGTACCGGCAGCGCAACCAGCCTGCCACTGGCCTGGCCGGCGCCCGTCTGATTCAGGGCAAGCCGCTGTCCTACAACAATCTGCTCGACGCCGATGCCGCCTTGACCGGCATCCGACTGCTTGGCCCTGAACCCGGCTGCGTGATCATCAAGCACAGCAATCCTTGCGGGGCGGCCACCGGCAGTGACCTGGCGCAGGCCTGGCACAAGGCCCTGGCCTGCGACCCGACCTCGGCCTTTGGCGGCATCGTCGCTTTCAATGGCGAGATCGACGCCGACCTGGCCGAGATGCTGACCGGTCGCTTTCTGGAAGTGATCGTCGCCACCGGTGTCAGTGCAGAGGCCCGGGCCATCCTTTCCGCCAAACCTAATCTGCGCGTGCTGGTGCCAGGCTCGAGTGGCGGCAATAGCTTGTCGGTGCGCGCCATTGACGGCGGCTGGCTGGTCCAGCAGGCCGACGACATGGCCAACAACGAGGCCGAATTCAAGGTCGTCACCCGGCGCCATCCCACGGAGCGAGAAATGACCGACCTGCGCTTTGCCTGGGCCGTGGTCAAAATGGTCCGGTCCAACGCCATCGTCTATGCCCGCGACGGCGCCACGCTTGGGATCGGCGCCGGCCAGATGAGCCGGGTCGACTCGGCCCGCATCGGCGCGCTCAAGGCCGAGGATGCCGGCCTGTCCCTGGAAGGGGCGGCCATGGCCTCCGATGCCTTCTTCCCCTTTGCCGACGGCATAGAGACCGCCGCAGGACGCGGCATCCGCGCGGTGATCCAGCCCGGCGGTTCGATGCGCGATGCCGAAGTGATTGACGCCTGCGATGCCCACGACATTGCCATGGTGGTGACGGGGCGGAGGCATTTTCGCCACTGAGGCGGGAAAAGGGACAAGGAAAACGGTGGCGCCCCTTTTCCCACCAGTGCCGCACGCTACAATAACCCGGAACCCAACCCCCGTAATCGTGCCCATGAAAGTCCTCGTCGTTGGCGGCGGTGGCCGCGAGCATGCGCTGGCTTGGAAAGCGAGTCAGTCCAAGCTGGTCGATGAAGTGCTGGTCGCGCCTGGCAATGCCGGTACAGCCGCTGAAACAGGCCTGCGCAACGTTGATGTGGCCGCTGACGATATTGATGCCTTGCTGGCGCTGGCCAGGCAGGAGCAGGTCGCGCTCACCATTGTTGGGCCCGAGGCGCCGTTGGCAGCCGGCATCGTCGATCGTTTTCGGGCAGCGGGCCTGAAGTGCTTCGGCCCGGATGCAGCCGCCGCCCGGTTGGAGTCATCGAAGGCCTTCGCCAAGGATTTCATGGCCCGGCACGGCATTCCGACCGCGGCCTATGCCGTGGTCACCGAGGTCGAGGCCGGCCTTGAGCAAGTGCAGGCGATGCAATTCCCCGTGGTTCTCAAGGCCGACGGTCTGGCCGCCGGAAAGGGTGTAGTCATCGTCGATGACCTTGACCAGGCCCGGACCACGCTCTCGGACATGCTGTCTGGCCAGGCCTTTGGCGAAGCCGGGCACCAGGTCGTGATCGAGGAGTTTCTGCGCGGTGAAGAGGCCAGTTTCATCGTCATTGCCGATGGCGAGAAGATGCTCCCGCTGGCCAGCAGCCAGGACCACAAGCGCCGCGATGACGGTGACCTGGGGCCGAATACCGGCGGCATGGGCGCCTATTCACCGGCACCGGTGGTCAATGATGCAGTCCATGCCCAGATCATCGAGCAAGTCATTGCACCGACACTGGCGGGCATGATCGCCGATGGCTGTCCGTTTACCGGCTTTCTCTACGCAGGCGTGATGCTGACCGAACAAGGCCCGAAGGTGCTGGAGTTCAATGTCCGCTTCGGCGATCCCGAAACCCAGCCCGTATTGATGCGGCTTAAATCGGACCTGGTGCAAACCCTGCTTCAGACCCTGGATGGCCAGCTCGACACGTTGAGACTGGACTGGGATCCTCGCGTTGCCCTCGGCATCGTCATGGCCGCAGGCGGGTACCCGGACGGCTATGCCAAGGGCACGCCGATCAGCGGCCTGGAAGGCAAGCTGCCGGCTGACCTGAAGGTGTTTCACGCCGGCACTGCGCTGGATGACCAGGGCCAGGTCGTCACCAGCGGTGGCCGGGTGCTATGCGTCACCGCCCTGGGCGAGGATGTGGTCGAGGCGCAGCGCCGGGCGCTGGCCGGCTGCGCCAAAATCGCCTTTGACGGCGGCTTTTATCGGCGCGACATCGGTCACCGTGCGCTGATGCGCTGATCCATGGACGTCTCGCACCTACTCGACGATCTCAACGAACCGCAGCGAGAAGCGGTCACCGCCGCTGATGGTCACATGCTGGTGCTGGCGGGTGCCGGCTCAGGCAAGACCCGGGTCCTGGTCCACCGTATCGCCTGGCTGATCCAGGTTCACCATGTCTCGCCCATGGGCCTGATGGCGGTCACCTTCACCAACAAAGCGGCCGGCGAAATGCGCAACCGGGTGGCGCGACTGCTGAACCTGCGCCCGGACGGTCTCTGGATTGGTACTTTCCACGGCATTTGTCATCGCCTGCTGCGCATGCATGCCGCCGAGGTCGGCCTGCCGGAAACCTTTCAAATCCTCGATTCCGACGACCAGTATCGTCTGATCCGCCGCGTCATTCGCGACATGCAGCTCGACGAGGGCGAATTCCCGGCCCGGCAAATGCAGGGCTACATCAACCATCACAAGGATGAAGGGCGCCGACCCGCCGATGTCGACTGCTTCGATCACAGTTTCCAGGCGCGTCAGGTCGCCATCTACCGTCATTACCAGGACTACTGCGAACGCGCCGGCCTGGTGGACTTCGCCGAGTTGATGCTGCGCACCCTGGAACTGCTGCGCGATCACGACGCGCGGCGGGCCCATTACCGCGACCGCTTCCGCCATATCCTGATCGACGAGTTCCAGGACACCAACACCTTGCAGTACGCGCTGGTGCGCTTGCTGACCGGCCCCGACAATCGCTTGTTCGTGGTCGGCGACGATGATCAGTCAATCTACGGCTGGCGCGGCGCCCGGGTCGAGAATGTGGCCCACTTCAGCCGCGACTTCAACCCGGCCATCGTTCGCCTGGAGCAGAACTACCGCTCCACGGCCACCATCCTCGAAGCCGCCAACCGGGTCATCGACCACAATGACCAGCGCATGGGCAAGAACCTGTGGACCGAGGGCGAACGCGGCGAACCGATCCGGATCTTCTCTGCCTACAACGCCGACGAAGAGGCGGATTTCGTTGTCGCCCGGATCAGCGAGTGGATCGAACAAGGCGGACGCCCCAGCGAGACCGCCGTGCTGTATCGCTCCAACGCCCAGTCGCGTCTGTTCGAACAGGCCTTGCTGCGCGAGGACATCCCCTACCGGGTCTACGGTGGCTTGCGATTTTTCGAGCGCGCCGAGGTCAAGGACGCCATGGCCTACCTGCGGCTGCTGCACAACCCGCATGACGACCCGGCCTTCGAGCGGGTGGTCAACCTGCCGGCCCGTGGCATTGGCGAGCGCACAGTTGCCCTGGTGCGAGACCATGCGCGAACCCTCGGCCTGTCGCTGTTCCAGGCCAGCGGCGAACTGTTGCAAGGCGGTGGCTTTACCGCCCGCGCCGGTGCAGCGATGCGAGCTTTTCTCGGACTGGTCGAGGCCCTGCGCTCGGCCCATGCCGACAGCCCGCTGGGCGAGGCGATGAGCGCGGTGGTCGAGCAGACCGAGCTGGTTGCCTGGTACCAAAGCCGTGAACCCGCCGACCGGGCCGAGGCGCGCGAGGAAAACCTGGCCGAACTGGTCCGCGCGGCTGACAGCTTCAGCCAGCCGTTCGAAGACGAGCAGGCGGGTTTGAGCCCGATGGCTTCGTTCCTTGCCCAGGCCGCGCTCGAAGCCGGCGAACACCAGGGCGAGCGCTGGGAAGACTGCGTCCAGCTCATGACCCTGCACTCAGCCAAGGGCCTGGAATTCCCCCTGGTATTCATGGCCGGCATGGAAGAAGGTTTGTTTCCGCACCAGAAATCGATCGAGGAACCCGAACGCCTGGCCGAGGAACGCCGTCTGTGCTACGTCGGCATGACCCGGGCAATGCGCCAGCTCTACATCTGTCACGCCGAGTCGCGGATGCTGCGGGGGCAGACTTCATTCTCCCGGCCTTCGCGCTTCCTGGCCGAGATCCCGGCCAAGCTGACTGAAAACCTGCGCCCCAGCCTGAGCGCCAGCCCGGCCCGGGCCAGCGCGCCGGTCGCAGACAATGTCGGACTGGGCCTGGGTGCGACCGTGCGCCATGCCCGCTTCGGCATCGGCACGGTGATCAATATCGAGGGCCAGGGGGCCGGCGCACGCTTGCAGGTCAACTTCGAGTCGGCCGGCCCGAAGTGGCTGGTCAGCGCCTACGCCAACCTGGAGCGCCTGGCTTGACGCCACTGTGGCTGGAAGCCAGGGGTCTGGCCGGAGTGCGCTGGGCGAGCGGATCGCTGCCGGTGATCGCGCTGCATGGCTGGCTGGACAATGCCCACTCCTTCCTGCCCTTGTCCGAGCACTTGCGCGATCTGGACCTGATTGCCCTGGATTTTCCCGGCCACGGTCATTCGCGACCGCGACCGGAAGGCTGCCGTTACCTGTTCGATGACTACCTGTTCGACGTTTGCGCAGCCGCCAACGCCCTGGGCCTGGACAGATTTCACCTGCTCGGCCACTCCCTCGGCGGGGCAGTCGCCAGCATGCTCGCAGCAGCCTGCCCGGAACGCGTCATCTCGGTGGTACTGATCGAAGCACTCGGTCCGCTGACCACCGCTGAGCAGGATACCGTAGCGGCCTGGCGACGGGCGCTGGCCGGCAGCCGGCCGCGCCGAGTTCGGGCTCATTCCAGTCGTGATTCAGCCATTGCCGCCCGGGTGGCAAGCGGTGACCTGGGCCAGACCGAGGCAGCGATCCTGGCCGATCGCGGCCTGATCGAAAACGAAAAAGGATTTCACTGGTCACACGACCGCCGCCTGACCTGGCCGGCGCCGCATCGCTATACCGAAGGCCAGGTCCTGGCCATGCTGGCGGCGATCGAAGCGCCAGCGCTGGTCATTCACGCCGACCCCATCAGCCCGGTCCTGGGTCCGGCCAATCTGCAGCGCCGCCTGGCCGCGCTGCGCCAACGGCAGCTGATCAGCCACCCCGGAGGCCATCACCTGCACATGCAACATGCCGGTCGCCTGGCGCCGGCAATTCAGGAGTTTTTCCATGAACATCACGCCTGACTGGCACAAAGCAATCCCCGTCAAGGAGCGTCTGATCTTTGCCCTCGATGTTCCCGACCTGGAGCAGGCGCGACGCCTTATCAGCACCCTCGGCGATGCCGTTGCGTTCTACAAGCTCGGCCTGGAGTTCTTTCTAAGCGGGCATTATTTCGCCCTGGCTGCCGAGCTCAAGGATCAGGGCAAGCGCATCTTCGCCGACCTGAAGCTGTTCGACATCCCGCCAACCGTCGGTCGAGCGGTAGCCCAGCTGGCACGGCACGAGGTCGACTTCCTTACCGTGCACGGCAACGACAGCATGCTCCAGGCCGCGGTCGACAACAGCGGCAACACCGGCATCCTGGCGGTGACTGCCTTGACCAGCCTGGATCGGGGCGACCTCGATGACCTGGGTTTTGCCTGCGATGTCGAGGCGCTGGTCCTTTCCCGGGCCAAGCGGGCCCTGGCGCTGGGCTGCGCCGGCGTCATCTCGTCCGGCCTGGAGGCCGCCGCGCTCAGGCGTGAGGTCGACCACGCCCTGACCGTGATTTGCCCGGGAATACGTCCGGTTGACAACATCGATGAACAGAAGCGCACGCTGTCGGCAGCCGAAGCCTTTGCCGCAGGTGCCGACTACATCGTGGTCGGTCGCCCGATCAGGGACGCGGCCGATCCGAAGGCGGCGGCGATGGGCTTGCAGGAGGAGATTGCAAAGGCTGTCGGGGAGAAGGTGATCGACGAGAGGTGAGAAGTGAAAGGGAAGCAGAAAAACCTTTTTACTGCTTCGTGCGCCTGTTGAAGCAGCAAGAAGAAGCTCACTAATGCATATAAATCAAATATTTACAGCATTTTTATAAACGGGCTTGTAATCTAGGGGTTGTTAGGCTATTATTTTGCTCGAGTTTTGCACGCGGATGTAACTCTCAGCGCAACAATCAACAACTAGACGCCAGTCGTCAATTCGCAGTCCTGCGCCGGGCCGACCACAAGTCGCGCCCGGTTTTTTTTGCCCGCAGGGCCGTAAGCGATACGATGCCCCATCGGTCAGTGCCAGAACGTACTGAAGCAGCTCGCAACGAGCTTGGTGGCCGACGATTCGTCAATGGTAAAATGAGCGCCCTCTCGCCGTCATTGCCGCTCATGTCCGAGCCTGGTCGCCACCCTTCCCTGCTACAGCGCCTGTATGCGGTCTGGCTGGGTTTCCTGCGCTGGCTGCTGCACCTGTGGGTACGCAGCACGGTCCTGCCCGAGCAGCTTGACGAGCTTGACATCGATCCGAACCAGCCGCTGATCTACGTCCTCGACAACTATGCCTTGACCTCGCTATTGATTGTCGATCAGATCAGCCGCGATCTTGACTGGCCACGGGTGCGCAAGCCGGTGCAGATCGGCAACACCTGGCTGTCGCGACGCTATGCATCCAGTCGTCGTCATCGCGGGCTGCTCATCCGCCGCCCTGAAACCCGGCGGCACTCGCCGATCCTGCGCCAGCTCTTGCTCGAAACCGATCCCGAAGAACTGGGCAAGGTTCAGATCCTGCCGGTCACCGTACTGGTCGGACGGGCGCCGGATAACGAGGACAGCATCTTCAAGATCCTGTTCTCGGAGAACTGGGACGTGGGCGGGCGCCTGCGCCGCCTTGTCGGAACCCTGATCAACGGCCGCGCCACCATGGTCCAGTTCGGCAAGCCACTGCCCCTATCACGGCTGCTGAACGAAACAACCGACGCGGAACAGGCCCTGGGTCGCCTGAGTCGGGTCCTTCGGGTCCACTTCAAAAGGGTCCGCACCGCCGCCATTGGCCCTGATCGATCACATCGCCGCACCCTGGTCGAGAAAGTCATCCGCACCGATTCGGTTCAGGCGGCCATCTCCGCCAAAGCGCGCCGCGACAGCATCAGCACCGACAAGGCGACTGCCATTGCCCGCAAATACGCGATGGAAATCGCAGCCGACTACTCCTACAGCGTGGTTCGCCTCGGCGACCTGCTGCTGACCTGGTTCTGGAATAGAATCTACCGCGGCGTCAAGGTCCAGCACTTCAGCAGCTTTCGGGAAGCCGCCCCGGGCCACGAAGTCGTGTACGTGCCCTGCCACCGCAGTCATATCGACTATTTGCTGCTGTCCTACCTGCTGTATCACCGCGGCTTCGTACCGCCGCATATTGCTGCCGGCGTCAATTTGAACATGCCGCTGATTGGCCCGGTATTGCGACGCGGGGGCGCATTTTTCCTGCGTCGCTCGTTCCGATCGCAGCCGCTCTATGCAGCCGTTTTCAACGAATATGTGTCGGTCATTCTGAGCAAGGGGGTGGCCCTTGAATACTTCATCGAGGGCACGCGCTCGCGCACCGGCCGCCTGCTGCCACCCCGTGCCGGCATGCTCTCGATCACGGTAAGAGCCTTCCTGCGTTACCGCAATCGCCCGGTGCTGTTTCAGCCGGTCTATATCGGGTACGAACGGCTTGCCGAAGGCAACGCCTACATCCACGAACTGTCCGGACATCAGAAAAAACCCGAGTCACTGTCTGATCTGCGCAACGTCATCAACATCCTGCGCAAGAACTATGGTGAAGTCACGGTGAGCTTCGGCGAGCCGGTCCACCTCAAGCACCTGCTTGACGCGCACCATCCTGACTGGGCGGTGGACCCTGACAGTAACGGCAAGCCGGCCTGGCTGCAGGGCCTGGTCGACGATCTCGCCGAGCAAATCCTGGTCAATATCAATCGCAGCGCCCATGTCAACCCGGTAAACTTGCTGGCAACGGCCCTGCTGGCCAGTCGCAAGCATGCCCTGGACGAAGATGACCTGGAGCGCTTCATTGGCCTGTTGAAGTCGGTGATTACACGGTCGCCGTTCGGAGAGCGGATCACGGTTACCGAACTGGAACCCGGCCAGATCATCGAATACGGCCTGGAACTGGGCGTAATCCAGCGCCAGGACCACCGCCTGGGCAGCATCATCAAGGTAGACGGACACAACGCCGTCCTGCTGACCTACTTTCGCAACAACACGGCTCACCTGCTGGCAATGAACGCCTGGGTCGCGTGCTGCTTCCTGAACGCGCAGCGTGTGCGCAAGGCCCGGATACGCTCCCTGACCCGTACAGTCTATCCCTTCCTGAAACGCGAATTGTTCTTGCCATGGCAGGCCGAGGAACTCGATCCGGTTATTGACGACACCATTGATCGCCTGATCGGCCTGGGCCTGATTCGGGAATCGGCAGACCGTCTGCAGCGCACGCCCGGCGGCAGCGACCAGGCCTACTACCTGCGATTGCTGGGCAACTCCATGGTTCAGACTTTTGAGCGCTACTTCATTACCGTTTCCGTGCTGGCGAAGAATGGATCAGGACAACTGTCCCGCTCCCAGCTCGAACAGCTCTGCATACTTTGTGCGCAGCGGATATCCCTGCTGCATGAATTCGAAGCACCGGAATTTTACGATCGGACGCTTTTCAAGCAATTCATTGAATCCCTCACTGAAAGCGGGATTCTCGGCCGCGACGAGGACGGCGGCCTTGTTTTCGACCAGCGTCTGGAGCAGTTCGCCAGCGACGCCAAGCTGATCCTTGACAAGGAAATACGCCATACCATCATCCAGACTGCACCGGAAAAACTGGAACTGGATATTGAATAGCGCGCCTTGCACCCCGCTGAATATCAGGCGTCCAGGTCCGGGATCAGCTTCGATTCCCAGTAGGCGATCTGGTCGCGCAATTTCAGTTTGCGCTTTTTCATCCGTCGCAACTTGAGCTGATCGACGCCGGGGCTTTGCTGAATCTGCTCGATGGCATCATCGAGGTCACGATGTTCCTGGCGCAGATTGCACAAGCGCTCATGGACTTCCGACCAGCTCGTGGACATGGGTAAAATGCTCTCCTCGACGGCCAATGGACCAGAATTCAGCGCATGACACTGCTGCCGCTCAAACTCAAGGGCATGCCGGCGCCGGAGCAGGATCCGCGCAAGCAGAAATATAACACCGACAAGCTGGTCAAGCGCCTGCGCCGGCAGGTTGGCAAGGCCGTCATGGATTACGGGATGATTTCCGATGGCGACCGAATCATGGTTTGCCTGTCGGGCGGCAAGGACTCGTACGCAATGCTGGAGCTGCTGCTGAGCCTGAAACGCTCGGCACCGGTGGACTTTGAGCTGGTCGCAGTCAACCTGGACCAGAAGCAACCAGGCTTTCCGGCCGACGTGCTGCCGCGCTACCTGGACGGGCTCGGCATCGAGTGGCATGTCATCGAGAAGGACACCTACTCGGTGGTGCAGCGCATTGTGCCGGAAGGCAAGACCACCTGTGGGCTGTGCTCGCGCCTGCGGCGCGGCACCCTGTATGAATTCGCCCGCAAGCACGGGATGACCCGGATCGCGCTGGGCCATCATCTCGACGACATCGTCGAGACCTTCTTTCTCAATCTGTTCCACGGGGCCACGCTCAAGGCCATGCCGCCGAAGCTGAAAAGCGACTGTGGCCGTCACATCGTGATCCGACCGCTGGCCTATTGTCGAGAGCGCGACCTGTCTCAGCTGGCTGGGATCCGCCAGTATCCGATCATTCCCTGCAATCTGTGCGGGAGCCAGCCCCGACTGGAAAGGCAAGCCATCAAACAGATGCTGGCTGAGTGGGAGCGCATTCAGCCGGGACGTACGCTCAACACCTTTCGCGCTCTGAGCAATATCTCTCCTTCGCAACTGTGCGATCCGGGCTTGTTTGATTTCGCAGGCCTTGAAGTCGACTCGGCCAACGCGATCGGGACCGAGACCGGGGCGTGACTTGTTGCACTGTTCACAGGCTGGCGAAATAGCGACAATGCGAATGCGGGGGTGAACCGAGAACCAATCCGGAGCCTGGAAAAATGAAACTGAAATTGATTACTGCTGCACTAGTCTGCCTCGCCCTGCTGAGCGCCTGTGGCGGCGTCAATCAGCCCATTGACATCAGCGACGACAGTATCGTCGACGGATCACTCAGTACGGTCAACGGGCCGATCCGGATCGGCAATCGTGCCCAGGTACGAGGATCGGTCAGCAACGTCAACGGCTCGGTACGAGTTGGTAGCGAAGCAGAGCTTGGCGCCATATCCAACGTCAATGGCTCCATCGAGCTGGGCGAGCAGGCGCGCGCCGCCAGCCTGGACAGCGTCAACGGTTCGGTGACCCTGCTGGGTCAGGCACGGGTATCTCTCAATGCCTCCACTGTCAATGGCCGTATCGTCGTTGGCGAGGGCTCCCATATCGGTGGCGATCTGAGTACGGTGAATGGGCGCGTGGAACTGGCTGCGGGCAGCCAGGTCGAAGGCCGGGTGGCAACGGTCAACGGCAATATCCTGCTCAACGCCGCCAGCGCAGGGCGCGTGGCCACTTACTCGGGATCCATTCAATTGAACGGCGGCAGTCGCATCGAAGGCGAACTGAGAGTGCGCCGCCCGAGCACGATTCGCGGCAGGCCTCCCACCATCACGATCGGCCCGGATAGTGAAGTGGTCGGTCCGCTGGTATTCGAGCGCACGGTCGTCCTGTATGTCCATGACAGCGCAACGGTCGGCGAAATCGAAGGCGCCGAGGCGATACGCTTCAGCGGCGAGCAGCCATAAGACTGCTCGCTGCATTCAATTGAACAGCTGTCCCTTGTGCCGAATCCAGCCACCGCCCCCTGGTTGGGAGGCATCGGCATGGGTGAAGTGCACTTCACCACCGCCACCGTGGAATTCGTAGCGGCCCTGAAAAGCGATCACATCACCACGCTCGACCGGAACCGGGCGAGACTCGCCGAAATTGTGCCGAATAACGACTGAAAGCTCGTCATCAATCCGGATCAGAAAGCGCTGCTGACTCGCGTCCGCACCGAGCTCCCGCACGACCGTACCGTGGCCACTGACCCAGATGCCAGTTCGGCCTTCCACGAAGGCATCCTTCAGCCGCGCATTGTCCGGCATCTCCTCGCCGCCGCACCCCACCAAACCCACAGCGATGAGAAGACTGACCAAGACCACCCCGTAGCGTCTCAACATGGTTGTCTTCCTCCTTTTCTTCGGAGAATAACAGATTTCCCGCATACGAACCTGCATCACACTGCGCGTGTTGCATGCGGACACTCGGTGGCTTTCGTCGCCTGTGAATGCGGCGAGCGCCGCCTGTCCCGAGCCGATCCATGATCATTCAGAGGGCCCCGGCACGGGACCGGCTTCAGCCACCTGCCTGTTGAGACCACGCTTGTGCAAAAGGGTGCCGTTCAACGCTGCCCTTGAATCTGGAGGAGGCAGCCAGCAGCTTGCCCAGGACAAAAAAACCCGGCAAGCGCCGGGTTTTTCGTCGAAACTGCGGGTTGTGCTAGTCGTCCACTAACGCTTGATCTGCTTGCGGAAACGCTCGAGCGCTGCCAGCTGGGCCATGGCCTGGGCGAGCTGCGCCTGGGCCTGGGCAACTTCCATGCCGGCCGACCGATCAGAGATGGCACGCTCGGCCTCTTCCTTCGCCTTCAGCGCAGCAGCCTCGTCCAGATCACCGGCACGCTGGGCGGTGTCAGACAAGACGCTGACCACGTGCGGCTGGATCTCCAGCAACCCCCCGGAGATATAGTAGAACTCTTCTTCGCCGTCGGGCAGGATCACTCGAACCTGGCCAGGCCGAAGCCGGGTCAACAGCGGCGCGTGTCGGGGCGCGATACCAAGATCGCCCTCTTCGCCCGGCACAATGACCATGGCGGCCACGCCGGAGAAAATCTCCGCCTCGGCACTGACGATGTCACAATGTATGGTTGATGCCATGAGCTGCTCTCGTTGTCTGGTGACTCAAGTCCTCGCCGGGCTGGCTCAGGCTGCCTTGTCGAGCATCTTCTCGCCTTTCTCCACCGCCTGCTCGATCGTGCCGACCATATAGAAGGCCTGCTCGGGCAAGTGATCGTACTCGCCTTCAACAATGCCCTTGAAGCCGCGGATGGTGTCCTTCAGTGAGACATAGACGCCGGGCGAGCCGGTAAAGACTTCGGCCACGAAGAATGGCTGGCTGAAGAAGCGCTCGACCTTGCGCGCACGGGCTACGGTCAACTTGTCTTCCTCACTCAGCTCATCCATGCCGAGAATGGCAATGATGTCCTTGAGCTCCTTGTAGCGCTGCAGCGTGCCCTGAACCTTGCGGGCGACGTCGTAGTGCTCCTGACCAACCACCAGGGGGTCGAGCTGGCGCGAAGTGGAGTCCAGCGGGTCAACAGCCGGGTAAATACCCAGCTCGGCGATGTTGCGCGAGAGAACGACCGTTGCATCCAGGTGAGCGAAGGTGGTTGCCGGCGACGGGTCGGTGAGGTCATCGGCAGGCACGTATACGGCCTGGATCGAGGTAATCGACCCGGTCCTGGTGGAAGTGATGCGCTCCTGCAACACGCCCATCTCCTCGGCCAGGGTCGGCTGATAACCCACCGCTGAGGGCATCCGGCCCAGCAGCGCGGAAACCTCGGTACCAGCCAGGGTGTAGCGATAAATGTTGTCGATGAACATCAGAACGTCGCGACCTTCATCGCGGAAGAACTCGGCCATGGTCAGGCCAGTCAGGGCGACGCGCAAGCGGTTGCCCGGCGGCTCATTCATCTGGCCGTAGACCAGGGCCACCTTGTCGAGGACGTTGGAGTCCTTCATTTCGTGGTAGAAGTCGTTTCCTTCGCGGGTGCGCTCGCCGACGCCGGCAAAGACCGAGTAGCCCGAGTGCTCGATGGCGATGTTGCGGATCAACTCCATCATGTTGACCGTCTTGCCCACCCCGGCGCCGCCGAACAGGCCGACCTTGCCGCCCTTGGCGAATGGACAGATCAGGTCGATAACCTTGATACCGGTCTCCAGCAACTCATTACTCGCCGCCTGCTCCTCGAAGCTCGGCGCCTGGCGGTGGATCGGCCAGACCTCCTCGGAGCCGATATCGCCGGCATCATCGATCGGGTTGCCGAGCACGTCCATCACACGGCCAAGGGTCTTCTGGCCTACCGGCACGCTGATCGGCTTGCCGGTGTTGCTGACCGGACGATGGCGCTTGAGTCCATCGGTAGAGCCCAGAGCAATGGTGCGCACGATGCCGTCGCCGAGCTGCTGCTGCACCTCAAGCGTGATATCGGTCTCGTCGACCTTGAGCGCGTCGTAAACGTTGGGCACCTGGCCGGCGGGGAACTCCACGTCAACGACGGCACCAATGATCTGAACAATCTTTCCGGAACTCATTTGTTAGTCCTCAAGTTTTGGTGGTCTTGATCGCATCTGCCGTCAAGACCCGGTTTTCAATTCATTCAAAGCGAGCCAAGCAAAAAGTCCGGGAGCTCAATCGTGCGCTCGACTTTGCCTGTTCCCGTTCCGTCGCTTGCCTCGCTACACCGCCGCGGCGCCACCAACGATCTCGGAGATCTCCTGGGTGATGGCAGCCTGGCGGGCCTTGTTGTATACCAGCTTCAGCTCATCAATCAGATTGTTGGCGTTGTCGGACGCGCTCTTCATTGCGACCATGCGAGCGGCGTGTTCGCTGGCCAGATTCTCCAGCGCTGCCTGATAGACCACGGACTCCAGATAGCGCACCAGAAATTCATCGAGCAACGCATCCGAGCTGGGCTCGTAGATGTAGTCCCAGTACTGCTTCAGCGCGTCCTCTTCCGACGGCGGCAGCGGCAGCAATTGATCGATCGTGGCGCGCTGGGTCATCGTATTGACGAAGTGGTTGTAGCTGATGAACAGGCGGTCGAGCCGCTCTTCGCGGAAATCGTCAAGCACGACCTTGATCGATCCAATCAGGTCTTCTATGCGCGGCCGCTCGCCCAGATCCTGGGTCGCCGCGCTGATGTTGACCTTCAGGCGACGGAAGAACTGTGCTGCCTTGCGCCCGACGATCACAGTCGTGACCTCCACGCCCTTTTCCTGCCAGCCGCGAAATTCGCCAAGCAGACGCCGGAACATGTTGTTGTTCAAGCCACCGCACAGGCCCCGGTCGGTGGCAATCACGATGTAACCGACCCGCTTGACCTCGCTGCGCTCAACCGTAAACGGGTGTGGTCGCTCCAGGTTGGCATGAGCCAGGTGACCGATCACCTGCCGGATCATGCGAGCATAAGGTCGCGAGGCCTGCATCATGTCCTGGGCCTTGCGGATTTTGCTGGCCGAGACCATCTCCAGCGCACGCGTCACCTTGCGCGTGTTCTGAACACTCTTGATCTTGCCGACAATTTCCTTGGAACCGCTCATGATGGAATGCCTTGTCTATGTTGGTTGCCGCAGCTCACGTTGTTGACCCTGTGAAAATCAAGTCATCGATAAGGTCGGGAAGATGGGAAGATAGTGTTCTTTCTAGCCCTCTACCCACCCTTGTCACCAGCTGCCCGTGGCCTTGAAGTCGTCAAGGGCGGCCTTCAGCTCGCCAGCCAGCTCGTCGTTCCAGTCACCCTTTTCGTTGATTCTGTCCAGAAGCGGCTGGTGCGTATTGGCCATATGGTCAAGCAAAGCGCGTTCAAAGTCGACGACCTTGTTCAGGGGAAGATCATCAAGGTATCCCTCGTTACCCGCGAACAGGCTGACCGCCATTTCAGCCACTGAAAGCGGCGAATACTGCGGCTGCTTCATCAGTTCGGTGATGCGCTGACCGCGCTCGAGCTGCTTGCGGGTCGCTTCGTCCAGGTCGGAAGCGAACTGGGAGAAAGCCGCAAGCTCGCGGTACTGGGCCAGGGCCAGGCGGACACCGCCACCCAGCTTTTTGATGACCTTGGTCTGGGCCGCACCACCGACGCGCGAAACCGACAACCCGGCGTTGATGGCCGGGCGAATACCCGAGTTGAACAGGTCGGTCTCGAGGAAGATCTGACCGTCGGTAATCGAGATCACGTTGGTCGGAACGAAGGCCGAGACATCACCGGCCTGGGTTTCAATGATCGGCAGCGCAGTCAGCGAGCCGGTCTTGCCCTTGACCTTGCCGTCGGTCATTTTCTCGACATAGTCGGCGTTGACGCGGGCAGCGCGCTCGAGCAGGCGCGAGTGCAAGTAGAAAACGTCACCCGGGTAGGCTTCACGACCCGGCGGACGACGCAGCAGCAAAGAGACCTGGCGATAGGCCACCGCCTGCTTGGAAAGATCATCGTAGACGATCAGGGCATCTTCACCACGGTCACGGAAGTACTCACCCATGGCACAGCCGGCGTAAGGGGCGATGTACTGCAGCGCAGCCGACTCTGCCGCGTTGGCCGCAACCACGATGGTGTGATCCATGGCGCCGTGTTCTTCGAGCTTGCGCACCACGTTGGCCACCGACGAGGTCTTCTGCCCGATCGCCACGTAGATGCACTTGATCCCGGTACCCTTCTGATTGATGATCGCGTCAATGGCCACGGCGCTCTTGCCGGTCTGACGGTCACCGATAATCAGCTCGCGCTGGCCGCGGCCAATCGGCACCATGGCGTCGATGGACTTCAGGCCGGTCTGCACTGGCTGATCGACGCTCTGGCGGGTAATCACGCCAGGGGCAATCTTTTCGATCGGCTCGAAGGATTCATGCTCGATCGGACCATTGCCGTCAATCGGGTTGCCAAGCGCATCGACGACGCGACCGAGCAGGCCCGGGCCGACCGGCACCTGCAGGATGCGCCCGGTACAGCGCACGGTGTCGCCTTCCTTGATGTGCTTGTACTCACCCATGACCACGGCGCCGACTGAGTCGCGCTCGAGGTTCAGGGCCAGGCCGTAGGTGTCGCCGGGAAACTCGATCATTTCGCCCTGCATGACATCGGCCAAACCGTGCAGACGGCAAATACCGTCCGACACGCTGACCACCATCCCCTCGGTTCGAGCTTCGGAGGAGACCTGGAACTGCTCGACGCGCTGGCGGATCAGTTCGGAAATTTCAGTGGGGTTGAGGGTCTGTTGCATGCTTGCATTCCTTGGGAATTCTACAATTCAGTACGCGGCCTTGTGCCGCCTCTACACCGCGACCTGGCGACCGAGTCGTTCCAGGCGACCGCGCACACTGCCGTCGATGACCTGGTCTCCGGCTCGAATGACCGCGCCGCCAATCAGGCTCGCGTCCACATCCACCTCGAGATCGATCTCGCGTCCAAAACGTGCCCGCAAACGCTCGCCGAGACGGGCTGACTCGGCATCGTCCAGCGGATGAGCGGACGTGACGCGGACATGAACCCGTGCCTCGGCTTCCCGCCGCAGGCCCTCGAACTGAACGCTGATCTCGGGCAACAGCTCAAGGCGCCGATAACCGGCCAGCACGTTCAGGAACTTGCCGAACAGATCATCGAAACGCCCCTGGGCAATGTCGGAAAACAGCCCCAGCAGCTCGTCGCGTGAAATTCGGGGATTGTTCAACAAGGGACGCACCGACGAGTCGCCGGCAATCGCTGCAGCAATGGCCAGGGACTCGCTCCATCGATTCAGTTCGGCACGATCCCGCGCTACCTCGAAGGCAGCGCGAGCGTAGGGTCTGGCCAAAGTCGTTCGATTGAGCATGGCTTACAATTCCGCTGCCAGCTTGTCGAGCATATCGCGGTGCGCCTTGGCATCGATTTCCTTCTCGATGACCCGGCTCGCACCGGCAACCGCCAACTCGGCCAGACGCTCGCGCAGGGCTTCACGCGCCTGGTTCGAGGCGAGGCGAATTTCAGCCTCGGCGGCGGCCACCTGCCGATCACGCTCGGCGATGGCTTCTTCCTTGGCCTGCTCGACGAGCTGATTGCCGCGTTTGCTGGCCTGATCAATGATTTCGCCGGCCTTCTGACGGGCCTGACGAATCAGGTCTTCGGCTTCGGCACGAGCACGATCAAGCGCTTGCTCGGCCTCTTCCGACTGGGCCAGGCCCTCGGCGATTTTCTGCCGACGTTCTTCCATGGCCTGGGTCAGCGGCGGCCAGACGAACTTCATCACCGCCCAGATGAAAACCAGGAAGGTGCCGGCCTGGCCGATGATTGTCCAGATAC
>REEQ01000169.1 GCA_007695005.1 Wenzhouxiangellaceae bacterium
ACCCCGTAGGTCGGCCCCACGCGGCCGACGGTCCATGCCAAAACCCATCACCACCCCCCGCTACGAGTGTCCGAACCCGATCGGAGCCATTGCCGGGCATCAAACACACATCGCCATTGCCGAAGACATTCCGCACATGGACCGCCGGCCGTGTCAGGCCGGCCTACGATCGACGGCGCTTGACCCCTCGAATTTCCCTGCTATAATTGCTGGCTCCATTGCGGGGTGGAGCAGTCTGGCAGCTCGTCGGGCTCATAACCCGAAGGTCGCAGGTTCGAATCCTGCCCCCGCTACCAGGTTTATGGTGCATGACGAAAAAAGCCCCTGGTCAAAAGGGGCTTTTTTTGTTTTCCGGCCCGGCTTTTGCCGGGTCAGTCAATTGAAGTGGGCGAAACAGGAGCCTCATACAACGATGTCCGCCAACGACAAACTCGACGCCCTGCTGGCCCCCGTGGTCGAGGATCTCGGCTATGAGTTCGTCGGCATCGAATACAGCAGCAACCCCAAGAACCGGGTGCTGCGGATCTACATCGATGAGCCCGAGCGCGGCATTGGTGTAGACGACTGCGAGCAGGTCAGCCGCGAGGTGTCGGCCGTGCTGGACGTCGAGGAGCCAATTCCGGGACAGTACACCCTCGAGGTGTCGTCTCCGGGTATCGAGCGTCCGCTTTTCACCGCCGAGCAGTTTCGACGTTTCACTGGCGAGCAGGCCCGGGTGCAGATGCATACCCCCGTGGACAGCCGTCGCAAGTTCAAGGGCCAGATCGTGGCCGTCGATGATCAGACGGTGACGCTTTTGGTCGAAGACCGGCAGTGGGAATTACCCATCGCCGGCATCATGAAGGCCCGGCTGGCGCCGGACATGGACGCATTGCTGGCCGATTCCCAGGGCGGGTCGGCACAACCAGACGCGGAATGAGTGCAATGAGCAAGGGCAAGGAAATTCTTCAGGTAGTCGAGGTCGTCTCCAACGAGAAGGGCCTGGAAAAGGAGATAATCTTCGAGGCGATTGAAGCCGCCCTGGCGTCGGCAGCGCGCCGACGGCATGCCGAAGATATCGAAGTGCGTGTGGCTATCGATCGCAAGACCGGCGACTACGAGGCATTCCGGCGCTGGGAAGTACTCCCGGACGAAGATACCGAAGAAATCGAATTCGAGACCGACGCACGCCAGATACGCTTGAGCGAGGCGCGCGAGCACGATCCGGATCTGGAGGTCGGCGATTACATCGAAGAATCGATGGAGCCGCCCGAATTTGGCCGGATCGCCGCCCAGGCTGCCAAGCAGGTCATCGTCCAGCGGGTCCGCCAGGCCGAGCGTGAGCAGGTAGTCGAGGCCTACAAGGACCGGGTCGGCGAGCTGATCCAGGGCAAGATCGAGCGCATGGAACGCGGCGGCATCGTCATCGACCTCGGCGAAAACGCCAAGGCCTTCGTGCCGTCTCGTCATACCATTCCCGGCGAAACTGCGCGCATCAACGACCGTATCCGCGGTTACCTCTACGAAGTGCGTCCGGACCAGCGCGGTCCGCAGCTGTTTGTCAGCCGCACGCTTGGTGAATTCCTGATCGAGCTGTTCAAGATCGAAGTGCCGGAAATTAGCCAGGGTCTGATTGAAATCAAGGGCGCCGCCCGCGATCCGGGCCGCCGCGCCAAGATTGCCGTGCACTCGCTCGACGACCGTACCGATCCGATCGGTGCCTGCGTTGGCATGCGCGGCTCGCGTGTCCAGGCGGTGTCCAACGAGCTCGCCGGCGAGCGCGTCGACATCATCCTCTGGGATGAAAATCCGGCCCAGTTCGTGATCAACGCCATGGCGCCGGCCGAAGTCAACTCCATCATCGTTGATGAAGACTCGCGCAGCATGGACATTGCCGTTGAGGAAGAGAACCTGTCCCAGGCGATCGGGCGCGGTGGCCAGAACGTGCGCCTGGCCGCGGAGCTGACCGGCTGGCAGCTCAACGTCATGACCGTCGAGGAAGCCGAGCAAAAGAGCGAGGCCGAATCACGCGCCGTGCTCGACATGTTCAAGGAAAAACTCGACGTCGACGAAGAACTGGCCGGCATCCTGGTCCAGGAAGGCTTCACCAACGTCGAAGAAGTGGCCTACGTGCCCGAAGCCGAGCTGCTGGCGGTCGAGGAGTTCGACGAGGACATGGTCGCTGAACTGCGCCAGCGCGCTCGCGATGCCCTGCTGACACAGATGATCGCTTCAGAAGAGAAGCTTGAGGAAGAGCGGCCCGAGCAGGACCTGCTCGATCTGGAAGGCATGACCGATGCGATTGCCTTTCGCCTGGCCGAGCAGGGTATTCGCACGCGTGATGACCTGGCCGAGTGCGCGGTCGACGAACTCGAGGACGTCAAGGGCCTCGATCCGGAACTGGCCGCCGAGCTGATCATGAAGGCTCGCGCGCACTGGTTTGCCGAAGAGTAATACAATCAGAAGGATACCGAGGAATCTGTCATGTCTCAGGTCACCGTTTCACAACTGGCTGAAGTATTGGGCGTCACTGTCGATCGCCTGATCACCCAGCTCAACGACGCCGGCATCGTGGTCTCTGACCCGGCCGCCGCGGTGACCAACGAGGACAAGAAAAAGCTCTTGTCCTACCTGCGTACTTCGCACGGCAAGGGCGCCGTCGAAGAAAGCAGCGGTCCGCGCAAGGTTACCCTCAAGCGCAAGACGGTCAGCGAAATCAAGGTGCCTGCTGCCGGTGCCGGACGTGGCCCGCGCTCGCGCGGTGCGGCCCCGTCGCGCACCGTCAACGTTGAAGTTCGCAAGAAGCGCACCTACGTCAAGCGCCGCGCCATTGCCGAGCAGGAACTGAGTGATCCAGACCGCGAAGCGGCTGCCAAGGCATTGGAAGAAGCCCGTCAGGCGCGCGAAGAAGCCGAGCGTGTCGAGCGTGAGGAAGCTGAACGCCGCAAGGCGGAGGCTGAAGAGCGTGCCCGCCTCGAAGAAGAAGAGCGCAAGCAGCGCGAAGCCGAGGAAGAGGCCCGTCGGATCGAGCAGGAAAAGGAGCGCGCCCTGGCCGAGGCGCAGGCACGCGTCGAAGCAAAGGTTGCCCGCCAGGCAGCCGAGCGCGAGGCCGAGCGCAAGCGCCGCGCGGCTCGCGAAACCAAGCGCGGCGACGATACCCGCACTCGCTATGGCCGCGAAGAACTGCACGTCACGCCCAAGTCCAAACGCCGCAAGCCCAAGCGCAAGGCCAAGCTCAGCAACGCGCCGACCGAGCACGGCTTCCAGAAGCCGACGGCGCCAGTCAAGCGCGCCATCGACATTCCCGAAACCATTACCGTTGGTGACCTGGCCAAGCTGATGGCCGTCAAGGCCGGCGAGTTGATCAAGGCCCTGATGAACATGGGCACCATGGTCACCATCAACCAGCCGCTGGACCAGGACACGGCCATGCTGGTGGCAGAGGAAATGGGTCACGAAGCGCGCATCGCTACGGCTCGCGATATCGAATCCGAGCTGGTCTCGGCCGATGACGAGGGCGAAGGCGAGGAAGTGGGGCGTCCGCCGGTGGTCACGGTCATGGGTCATGTTGACCACGGCAAGACCTCCCTGCTTGACTACATCCGCCGGGCCAAGGTGGCGGCCGGCGAAGAAGGTGGCATCACCCAGCACATCGGCGCCTACCATGTCGAGACCGACAATGGCGTGGTGACCTTTCTCGACACCCCGGGTCACGCCGCCTTTACCGCCATGCGCGCGCGCGGTGCCCAGGCCACCGACATCGTTATCCTGGTGGTTGCCGCCGACGACGGCGTCATGCCGCAGACCAAGGAGGCCATTCAGCATGCGCGCGCAGCCGGCGTACCGCTGATCGTTGCGGTCAACAAGATGGACAAGCCAGAAGCCGACCCCGACCGGGTCAAGTCCGAACTGGCCGCCGAAGAAGTGGTGCCGGAAGACTGGGGCGGTGAAGAAATCTTCGTGCCCGTATCGGCCATCACCGGCCAGGGTATCGATGCCCTGCTCGACGCCATTCTGGTCCAGGCCGAAGTACTCGAACTCAAGGCTGCGCCGAGCCGCCGCTGTCGCGGTGTGGTCGTTGAATCTGCGCTCGACAAGGGTCGCGGCCCGGTCGCCACGATCCTCGTTCAGGACGGCACCCTGCGGCGTGGCGACATGATCCTGGCCGGGCAGGAGTACGGTCGTGTCCGCGCCATGTTCGACGAGACCGGCAACCCGATTGATGAAGCCGGACCGTCGATTCCGGCCGAAGTGCTGGGTCTGTCCGGCGTACCCAATGCCGGTGACGATGTCCTGGCCGTGGCCGACGAACGCAAGGCGCGTGAAGCGGCCGATCAGCGCAAGCAGTCTTCCCGGGAAGGCCGTCTGGCCGAGAAGCAGGCTGCCAAGCTGCAGAACCTGTTCGACCAGATGGGCGAAGGCAGCGGTGAGACCCAGAACGTCAACCTGGTGATCAAGGCCGACGTCCAAGGCTCGGCCGAAGCCCTGCGCGATGCCCTGATGCGCCTGTCGACCGAGGAAATCAAGGTCAACGTCATCGCGTCCGGGGTCGGCGGCATCACCGAATCCGATGCCAGCCTGGCCCAGGCCTCCGGTGCCGTCATCATCGGCTTCAACGTCCGCGCCGATGCCGCTGCGCGCCGGATCATCCAGGATGCCGATCTGGACCTGAACTACTACAGCGTCATTTACGACGCCATCGACGACGTCAAGAAGGCGATCGGCGGTCTGCTCGGTACCGAGGTCAAGGAACAGATCATCGGCCTGGCCGAAGTCAAGGACGTGTTCCGATCCTCCAAGCTCGGCGCCATTGCCGGCTGCCTGGTCATCGAAGGCGTGGTGAAGCGGGCAAACCCGATCCGCGTCCTGCGTGACAACGTGGTCGTGTTCGAAGGCGAGCTTGAGTCCCTGCGTCGCTTCAAGGACGATGTCAGTGAAGTCCAGGCCGGTACCGAGTGCGGTATTGGCGTCAAGCAGTACAACGACGTCAAGCCGGGCGACCAGATCGAATGCTTCGACCGCATCGAAGTCCAGCGCACCCTCGAGTGACATGAGTGTTCAGCGCGCCGAACGGGTCGCCGGTCTGCTCCGCCGTGAGCTGGCCGACATCCTGCAGCGGGAGTTCGAGTACGAACTGCCGCGCGGTCTGATCAGCCTGACTGACGTCGAGGTCGCACGCGATCTCAGCCACGCCAAGGTCTACGTCGCGGTACTGGAAATCGAGCAGGCCCCCGAAGTCATCCGCTTTTTGAATGAGCATGCCGGCCAGGTTCGCCATCAGCTGGGCGGTCGCATTCGCCTGCGTCTCACACCCAGCCTGAAGTTCATTCATGACACCTCTTCGGAGTCCGGTCAGCGCATCGAGCAGCTGCTGGCTGCGGCCCGAAAGCCGCGCAGCTGAACCAGCCGGCGGCTGCCCTCGATGCCCCTGGCCTGAGCCGAAGCTGATGGACTGGCTGAGCTGGGAACTGTTGCGCTACCCGGGCTGGCTGCTGGCCATCCTGCTTGTTCTGGTTGGCCTGATCGGCACGGTTCTGCCGGCCATTCCCGGCGTGCCGATTCTGTTTGTCGGCCTGGTGTTGATGGCCTGGCTGGAAGGCTTTATCAGCGTTGGTATCGGCACCTTGATCGGCCTTGGTCTGCTGGCCTTGCTCTCGGTGATCATCGACTTCCTGGCCACCGCCGAAGGCGCGCGCCGCTTTGGCGCCGGCCGCCACGCCATCCTCGGTGCCACCCTGGGTTTGCTGGTGGGCCTGTTCTTCGGCCTGCCTGGCCTGCTGCTCGGCCCCTTCATCGGTGCCGTACTCGGCCACCTTGCCAGCCGCGCCAACATCGACAGCTCCATGCGCGCCGGCGTCGGTGCCACCCTGGGCGTCCTGGTCGGCACCATCTCCAAGCTGATCATCGCCCTGATCATGCTGACCTGGTTCGCGCTTGCCTGGTGGCTTTAAGTCCACACCAAATCCAACACCACCACCCCGTTCGCATGCCCCGCACCACGTAGGTCGGCCTTATACGGCCGACGGTCCATGCCGAATCCATCGCCCCCACCCCGCTCGCGTGCCCCGCACCCCGTAGGTCGGCCCCATGCGGCCGACGGTCCATGCCAACCCTATCGCCACGCCTTCGTTCGCGTGCCCGAACCCGATCGGAGCCATTGCCGGGCAT
>REEQ01000040.1 GCA_007695005.1 Wenzhouxiangellaceae bacterium
TCATGATCGAGTCAGAAGGGGATGCAGCAGACATGGCGCACCTGCGCCACTGGCTCAGGGCTGAGTTCTCTGAAACCACCCATTGACCGCCGTACCATACTGGTACGGCGATCCCTGGTCTGCATCACCGCGTCAGCCGCCAAGCTGGAATCGCAGACCGGTCGTCAAGGCGCGACCAATGATCGGTGCATCTTCCTTGAAGAAGCTCTGATGGCGCCGTCCGTCCTCATTGAGCAGGTTGCGACCCTGCAGGTAGACCTGAGCCCCGCGCAGTACCTGCGGCCGCCAGAACAGATCGAAACCCAGCAGATCGAAGCCGGCAGTCTCGCTTTCGGCCTCGGCCACATTGGTCTGCTTGAATACACGCTGGTAATCGATCGACAGGTCAAAGTCACCAAAACCAGTGTCCAGACCAACGCCGGCTCGGGTGGGGGTAATGCGCGGCAGATTGCCGCCATCGCGCAGCTTGCCGCGCACATGGTCGCCGGACAGGCGCAACACCAGTGGCACCGGACCGTCGACCAGGGCAATCGACGAAGTCAGCTCGATGCCATAAAACTCGGCATTGGCCTGCTCGTTGACGACAAGCTGATTGCGCAAGCGGCACAGACCGCCCGCACCGGGAGCGCAGTTGGCGGCAGCGCCCTCACCGGCGCGGTTGCCGATGTCGTTGACGCCGACCGGAGTGCCCGTGCCATCGTCTTCCGAAGCCAGGAAGATGAAGTTATTGACGCGGTTGTAGAAGGCCGTTACGTCAAATCTGAACGCGCCGGCATGACGATCGAAGCCCAGCTCGATGTTGGTGTAGCCTTCCTTGGACAGGCTGGGGTCACCGATCTCGAACGTGCCGGCCGCGGCATGGCGACCAAAGGCGAACAACTGTTCTGGCGACGGGGCCCGTTCCGAGCGAGTAATTGAAGTCCGCAGATGGTAATCGCTCCCGACTTCGACCAGGGCGCCAGCCGAAAGGCTGAACGGCGTGAAGGCTTTCGCGTCCAGCACCTCGGGGAAGGCCAGGAAGCTGCCGTCGGCCGTAGTGATGCCTTCCACGCGGTAGCCGAACACGTCATCGGGCGCGCTGCGCACGCGCTCTATCCTGCCACCGAACTCCAGGCGGCCAAAATTGGTGGGAAGCTCCTCGACCAGGAAGGCGGACAGGGTGCGAGTAACATTCGGCCGCACGTAGAAACCCCGGTCGGCACCGCGCGGATCGTCAGCCTCGAACTCTCGATCGGTGAACTGCAGTCCGAACACCCCGCGGAAGTTGGCGATGGGTTCATGCACCAGCTCCAGGCGGGCATCGAATTCACGATTGGAAAATTCGGCCTCGACGATGCGCTCGTCCAGCTCGCCACCCGCCGGAGTACGGTTGAATTCGAACTCGACCTCTTCCTGTTCGAAATCGGTCCAGGCCATTTTCAGCCTACCCATGGAAATCCCGGGCAGCGGATCAATAAACTCGCCACGCAGGTCGAGGCGAATGTAGTCGGCGAAGACACGCTCGAGGTCATCGGACTGACCGCCAATATCGCGTGGCCGTGCATCGAAGTTCTCCGGTATGCCGTATTCGGTTTCCCAATAGCTCAACCCCAGGCCGAAGTGACCCCAGTCGCCGCGCCAAAGGCCGGTGATCGAGCCGGAATCGGTCTCGACATCACTGTTGCGCAGGGTGTCTTCATTGCCGGCGGTCTGCCCGACCTGCTGAAAACCCTTGATGTCAAAGTCATCAGTGCGGCGCAGGCTGTAATCGGCGCGAAACACGAAGTCCTGTCCCACGGGCCCCTCAAGAGCAAGGCGGCCCTGGCGGTCCTTGCCGTTGAAGCCATAAGAAAACGCGCCATCAATGCGCGGCGCTTCTGGCAACACCGGGGAGAAGCGCCATGTGCGTATATTGACCACGCCACCGGCGGCGCCGCTACCGTAAAGCAAGGTTGCCGGTCCGCGAAACACTTCGATCTGGTCTGCGCGACTGGGGTCAAGCGCAATGGCGTGGTCGGCACCTTCGCCCGAGACATCGGAAGTACCCAAGCCATCTTCAAGCACCTGGACGCGCGTGCCCTGGAGGCCCCGAACAACCGGACGACCTACGCCAGGGCCGAAATCCGAGTTGGCAACGCCGGGCATGCCATCAAGCACTTCGCCCAGGGTGCCTGCCCGGCGCCGATCCAGTTCCTCATTCACCAGCACACTGACCGGGCGAATGATCTCGTCTGCGGTGCGATCACCGAGGGGATCAGCGGTCACGATAATGCGGGGCAGATCTTCGTCGAACGCCCGCTCGGCCTCGGTCAGGGCATGGGAAGATGCCGCCAGGGCGAGGGCAATAGCAGCGGTCAATGGCAGCTGGGGCCTGGAAATCATTAAGTTGTTTCTCCTGAACTCTGGTTGACTGAGCAACGCTGATTCCGGGCTGGAAATACCGGAAACGAGCGAAACTTGGAATGTTATATTATTCCATATATCGTGGTCAACGGGGGGTACATTTCGCGCAAGGCGCAATCAGCGCCCGGCCAGCCCGACCTCGGTTTCCACTTGCCTGAGCAACTCGCGCTCCTCCGAACGCCAGCCGGCGCCAGCCAGTTCTCGGGCCTGTAGCAGTCGATCATGAGCGCTACCGACATCGCCCTGAGCCAGCGCAAGTCGAGCATTGAGGACAAGCACCCCGGCGCGACCGTCGGACCCTGGCGGCAAACTGTTCAGCAACCCGCCAAGCTCATCAAACTGCCCGGCATCCAGGAGCATGAGCCCGAGCCGCACTGCGGTGCGCACAACCTCGGCATCACGGTTGGACTGGCGCATGAAGACCAGTGACTCCTCAAGCAAGGCCCGAGCGCTTTCCGGATCATTCCTGTGCTCGGCCACCAGCGCACGGGCGCGCAGCCAGGCACCCAGCGCAAAGGGATTGTCGGCAAGGTCATGCTCGTCGGCAAGCTTATCCAGCTCGGTCTCGGCCTGGTCGAGCTGGCCGGCGCGGGCACGGTACTCGGCCAGCACCAGTGCGGTCTCTACCTGCGCGGCGGTAGCCCCTATTTCGCGGTAGCGGTCGAGGGCCTGTTCGAGGCGGGCAATCCCGGAAATCGGATTGCCTTCGAGCTTGTCCAGCACGCCCAGGCGAGCCTCCACCTCGGCAGCCTGTTGCACGCTCTGTGTTTCCTCGGCCAGCTGCAGTGCCCGCTCCAGCAGGCTTCGCGCCGAACTGTAGCGGCCGCTGTCGATGTGATGCGCAGCCAGGCTGGAAAGCACAAAAGCCTCATGCTGCGGCTGGGCCAGGGCGCGGTAGATCAGGCGCGCCTCTTCCAGGTAACGCTCGGCTGCCTCGGCGTTCAGCCGCGCCGACTCGATCGCCGCCAGATTGACCAGGCTCTGGGCCACGTGCTGCGGATTGCCGAGCTGGCGCCTGAGCTCCAGGGCCTGGCGGTGCCAGGTCTCGGCCTGGTCGCGGCGCCCCTGACGCCAGGCCTGGGCGCCCAGCGAGTTGGCGACCAGCGCCCGGCCGGGCTGGTAGGCAATTCGACTGTAGTGGTTGAGCGCGGCCAGAAAATGCGTCTCGGCCTGCTCGACCTGACCCAGGTTGGAGCGAACAATGGCCAGGTTGAGATGGGCATTGCCGGTATCCAGGGCATGCCCGGCCTGCTCGCTGCCGGCCAACATCTGCTCCAGTGCCTCGCCGGCCAGATCAAGCTGACCCCGGCGCCAGTGGTTGAGCGCGCGCTGGTTGGCGGCCAGCCGGGTCAGGCGCGAGGGCTGATCGTCGATCAAGGCCTCCAGCTCGTCGAGCAGGCGATCGCTGGCGACGACATCGCCGGTCTGCTGGCTGGTCACGGCCAGCTGATAGAGTCCTGAGGGGTGATCGGGTGCGCTGTCGACCACCAGGCGAAAGTAGTCATGCGCCCGGGCCGGCTCGCCGTCACCCAGTGCGGCCATGCCGCGGGCGAAGGTTTCCACCAGCCAGCTGTCGGCATCAGGCCAGAACTCGTCGGACGCGGGCGCGTCTGAGCCAGCCAGACGCCTGGCCGCGCGCAGGACCAGGGCCATGGGCTCGGCATCGGCCAGGATCAATGACTGTTGCTCACCGTCACGCCGATGCAGGGTGAGGGCCAGTCGCCAATCACCACCCTCCCGAGCGAGGCGGCCCTCGATCAAGACCTCGGCGCCCAGGCGCGCCAGCAGCTCGTCCGGACCCGAGCCATCGGCTCCCTGAGCGGCGACCACAGACGGCGGGTAGACCACCAGACGCTCCGACCGGGCCAGGCCTTGGGCCAGCAGCTCGGGCAGGGAGCGCGCAAGCCAGGCCTGATCCGGATCAATGGCATCGGCGAGCTCGAAGCGGACGGCCACGGCAATACGCTCGATGTCCGGCGCACGCGCCGGGCTGGCGAAGTACATGCCGGCAACCACGGCAACCAACAGGGCACCGAGCCCGAGCCCGAAACCCCAGCGAATGGCAGGCGGCCAGGAACGGGGCGGCGGAGCCACCCTGGCGGGCAACTCCGGAGCGCTTTCAGCGCGACCGGCGACCTCCTCGACCGGGGCCACGAAACGATAGCCATAGCCACGCACCGTGGCAATCACGGCCTGACGATCACCATCGTCTTGAAGCGCCTTGCGCGCCTTGCGTATGGTCTGGGAAATGACAGTGTCGGAAATCACCCGGTCGGCCCAGACCTGGTCGGCCAGTTCGTCGCGCGAAACCGCCCGATCTCGGTGTTTGAGCAGAAAATGGATGACTTCCAGACACTTCGGCTCGATTGCGATGTCGGCCCCGGAACGGCTCAATCGCCGGCCCGGCCAGTCGAGCTCGAAACCCTGAAACTGAAAGTGCTGTTTGTTCATCGCCAAAAAACGCCCTGGATCAGCAGTCCCTGCCGGTGCTGTCAGTTCTCGGACAGGATACCAACTGTAGCGACTGCTTGACACCGCCGGGCCCGACTGCTAATTTGCCGAACTACGACAATTTTCGTTGACAGCCCAGCCTGGCGACCCTTTCGACCCGTTACCGGAGCATCTCATGAGCAAGTTACCGGCGCCCACGCCATCGGAACTCAAGATTCTCCAGTGCCTTTGGCGGCAGGGTCCTTCGACGGTGCGGTCGGTGCATCAGCAGCTCAATTCAGACGGCTCGCTGAGCTACACGACGACGCTCAAGCAAATGCAGATCATGCATGCCAAGGGTCTGGTCAAACGCGACGACTCCGAGCGCGCCCACGTCTTCATGGCCACCAGCAGCGAAGCCGAAACGCAGCAGGCCATGCTCAATGACTTCATGACCCGGGTCTATGAGGGCTCGGCGTCGCGGCTGGTGCTGCAGGCCCTGGGTGCCTCCCGCCCGGCCAGCAGTAGCGAGCTGGAAGAAATCGACCGCCTCGTTCAGAAGCTGCGGGCGGACTCCGAAACCAACAACAAGCGCTGACCCGTAAGCACCATGGATCTGTTCAACCACACGCTCATCCAGCAGCTGGGCCTGACCTTGCTGCACTTTGTCTGGCAGGGTCTGGCCATTGGCCTGCTCTATGCCCTGGCACTGCTGATCTGGCAGCCGTCGCGGTCCGAGTCACGCTACAACCTGGCCGTAGCCACCCTGGTCGCGCTGGCTGCCATGCCGGTCCTGACCCTCACTTTTCTGATTGCCACCAGCGGCGGCCAGACCAGCGACCAGCTTGCAGCAACGGCCGATGCCGCAGCTGCACTGATGGTTCAGACCAGCGAGCTGTCCGCGCATCCCTCGCTGGGCTGGGTGGTCTCGGCCTGGCTGATCGGGGTGTGCATCCTGGCCTTGCGCCTGGGCCTGGGCTGGCACTACCTGCATCGCCTGCGCCGATCTGCCAATCCCTTGCCGGCAGCGGGCCTGCTGCCCCAGCTGGAGCTGCTGCGGCAACGCTTCGGTATTGATCGGCACATCCTTCTGGCCATCTCGGAGCGGGTCCAGTCGCCCGTGGTGATCGGCTGGCTCAAGCCCCTGATTCTGCTGCCGCCGGCCATGATCAACCGGGTACCGCTTGAGCAGATCGAAATGATCCTGGCCCATGAGCTGGCCCATATCCGTCGACATGACCACCTGGTCAACCTGTTCCAGACTGTGGTCGAAACCCTGCTTTTCTACCATCCAGTGGTGGCCTGGATTTCGCGCAGGATTCGTGTCGAACGCGAGAATGCCTGCGACGACCTGGCTGTGGCCATGACCGACAATCGCCTGGGCTACGTCGAAATGCTGGCCTCGCTCGAGCACTTTCGGCAGCCAGGCAAGGTGCTGGCGCTAGGCCTCGGCGACGGCCAGATCCTGACCCGCATTCGACGCCTGGTCGAGCAAACCCGGCCGGATCGCCAGCGCGGCCTGAGCTTGCCCTTGCTGGCGCTGATCAGCGCGCTCGGTGCGGGCACCACCATCCATCTGATGTCCGAACGTGAAGTCGACAGCGCCAAGGTTGCGGTAACCGAGGCGCCGATGCCAGTCGCCGACCCGACCAGCGCGTCTGCGGCCCTGCCGATGGCGCCAGCGCCGGATCCATTGAGCTGGGACTTCCCCGATCCGGGTCCGGCACCGTCCAGCACCGCTGAGCTTGAAGCGCCGGCCTCAAGACCTGTGCCCGCACAAATGACCGAGACCACCTTGCCTGCTCAGCAGCCGGTCCCGGAAACGGCGCCTGCTGCCCCGCCCGCCGCCAATCCGGCCCCGGCAAGCAGCACGGAAACGATGCCGCAGCCTGTCGAGCCAGTCCCGACCGAGCGGCCGGCGATCGATGCGCCGGCGCTCGCCATGCCCTTTCCAGCCGACCAGGGCCTGGCATTGGCAGCCCTGCCCGAACCACCGCGCAGCCGCCAGCCTTCGGCCAGGCCTGGTGCCGATACGGCCGACCCGCTGCCGATAAGCGGAGGCGAACTGATCCATCGGGTCGATCCGCGCTTCCCGGCCAGGGCCCGGATGCGCCAGGCCTCCGGGCTGGTGGCATTGCAGTTCACCGTCGGCGCTGATGGGCGGGTGGCTGATGTCGAGATCCTCGACGAAACACCGGCCAATCTCAATTTCGGCAGCGCCGCCAGCGCGGCGGTGGCCGAGTGGCGATTCGAACCGTTTCGTCAGGGACAAGAAGTCCTGGCGCGGCGGGTTCGGGTCGAGATCGAATTCAGTGCCGAGGAATCCTGTCGAGAAACCCTCGGCTCGAGAATTCCGCGCTGCTGATCAGCCAGCATCCAGGCGCGTGGACCACTAGGGCATGATCGTGGCCAGTGCGCCGCGGTGCACATCCGGAGTGTAGTAGCGAGTCTGGATGCCACTGGCGTGGAAACGGGCCGGATCGGCCGGTGCCAGCTGCCCGTTCTTGCGCGCCTGGGTCGCCGACCACCAGCCTGAGGGGTAGCAGGGCTGCGGAAACCCCAGGGTCTTGATGTCACTGAAGCCGGCGCGCTGCATGTTGTCGCGAATTCCGGCGATCAGATGCTGGTGCAACAGCGGTGATTCGCTCTGCTGGACAAATATGCCGCCGTCGGCCAGCGCTCGGTAACAGTCGGCAACAAACTCGGGCCCGAACAGCCCCTCGGCCGGCCCGATCGGATCGGTCGAATCAACGATGATCACATCCAGCGAACCCGGTTCGGCATTGCGAATGTGGGCCAGACCGTCATCGAAGATCAGTTCGGCGCGCGGATCGTCGTTGCGCTCGCACAGCTCCGGAAAATACTTCTCGGCCAGACGGGTCACCTGCTCGTCGATTTCGACCTGGGTACAGCGCTCGACCGAGTCATGGCGCAGCACTTCGCGCAAGGTGCCGCAGTCGCCGCCGCCGATGATCAGTACCCGCCGCGGTGCCTCGTGGCTGAACAGGGTCGGATGCGACATCATCTCGTGATACAGAAAGTTGTCACGGGTAGTCAGCATCACAAAACCATCGATCACCATGAGCTTGCCCCAGTGCGTGGTCTGGTAGACATCGATGGTCTGAAAGTCGGTCTTCTCGTGGGCCAGATGCGACTCGATCGACCAGGACACACCGTAGCCGGCCTCCTTGTTGACTTCGGTAAACCATTTCTGATTGCTGGGCAACATCCCGGATACCTGCGTTGAATTTCGACCGCCATGGTACCGAAAAGCGGGACCTGACATTGGCACGGCCCGCAGCCGGTTACAATTTCCGATTGCATCCCATACAGCTGTGCGAGATGAGCGACAACATGCTGAAACAGGCGCGCAAGCGCTATGCCATCGACCGCTGGTCCGAAGGCTATTTCGACATCAACGATAGCGGTCAACTGTGCGCACGACCGGCCGGCCCGGGTCAGGCCTGTGTGTCTCTGACCGATATTGTCACCCAGGCCCGGCGCGAAGGCTTGCGGCTACCGATGCTGCTGCGCTTCCCGCAGATTCTGGAAAACAGGGCTCGCCAGCTGACCAGCGCCTTTGCCGAAGCCATCGCCGATGCCGACTACGGCGGCAGCTACACGGCGGTCTACCCGATCAAGGTCAACCAGCAATCCAGCGTTGTGCGCACCCTGGCTGCGGTCGACGGGCTCGGCCTGGAAGTCGGCAGCAAGCCCGAGCTGATCACGGCCCTGGCGGTCAGCCGTCCGGGAACAACCATCATCTGCAACGGCTACAAGGACGCCAGCTACATCCGCCTTGCCTTGAGCGGCCAAAGACTGGGGCTGAAGCCGATCGTGGTCATCGAGAAGCCCGCCGAATGGCCCTTGATCGAGCGCGAGGCCCGGCGCCTCGACATCGAGCCGCTGGTCGGCGTTCGCCTGCGCCTGTCCTCCCTGGGCGCGGGCAACTGGCAGAACACCGGCGGCGAGCGGGCCAAGTTCGGGCTTGCCGCCAGCCAGGTGCTGGACCTGGTCGAGGCCATGCGCAACGCCGGCTGCCTCGACTGGTTGGGCCTGCTCCATTTTCACATGGGGTCGCAGCTGTCCAACCTGCGCGACATCCAGCGCGGGGTGCGCGAAGCCGGGCGCTACTTCACCGAGCTGGTCGGCAGCGGCCTCAAGGTGCGCTACCTCGATATCGGCGGCGGCCTGGGGGTGGATTACGAAGGCGGCGGCACCCGCAGCTTCTGCTCGATGAACTACTCCCTGAGCCAGTATGCGCATGCCATCGTCGGCGGCATTGCAGAGCTGTGCCGCGAGCGGCAGTTGCCGATGCCGGATCTGATTTCCGAATCCGGTCGTGCCCTGACCGCCCATCATGCCGTGCTGGTCAGCAATGTCACCGAAACGGAGCGCCTGCCGCGCAAGATCGGGGTCACCAGCGCCAGCGACCATGCCCTGATCCGGCGACTTGCCGAGGTGTTTGAAGCAGCCGACGAGTGCGAACCGGAAGAAAGCTTTCTCGAGGCCGAGCACCTGCTCGAAGAGGGACGCAACCTGTTCCAGTACGGTGATCTGTCCCTGGCCGACCGGGCCAGGCTGGAACCGATGTATTACGCCATCCTGGAGCGGCTCGCCGAGCAGCTCGACCCGGAGCACCGGCGCCATCGCGAACTCAGGGATCGGATTCGCTACCAGCTCTCGGACAAGTACTTCATCAATCTGTCAATCTTCCAGTCGCTGCCGGACATCTGGGCGATAGACCAGGTCTTTCCCATCGTTCCTCTGTCACGCCTGGACGAAGCACCTACCGAGCGCGCCGTGCTCGAAGACCTGACCTGTGACTCGGACGGACGTATCGACCAGTACGTGGACCGCGGCCTGCTTGAACCCACTTTGCCGGTGCACGCGATCCGGGCGGGGGAAACCTATCTGCTCGGGATCTTCATGGCCGGGGCCTATCAGGAGACCCTCGGTGATATCCACAACCTGTTCGGCGACACCGACAGCGTTGATGTCTGGCTGGAGGGGGACAACTTCCGGCTCGACAATGCGCGCAGCGGAGATTCCGCCGACATGCTGCTGGAACTGGTCGGCTACTCGCCACGCGCCCTGATGACCAGCTGCCGCGCGCGTGTGGCAGCAGCCGGTCTGTCCCGCGACGAGGCAGAGAAACTTGAACGGCTGCTGGCCGAGGGTCTGTCAGCCTACACCTACCTGGACACCGAAGGACAACACCCATGATCACCGGATGGATCGGCCTGGGCGCCATGGGCTGGCCCATGGCCGGACACCTGCACCGTGAGCAGCAGCTCAAGGCGATCTGGAACCGCAGCGCCGACAAGGCCCGTGCCTTTGCCGAGCAGCATGAGGGCGTGATCGTCGCCGACGACCCGGCCGCTCTGGCTGCCAGCGTGGAGGTGATTGCGATCTGCGTGTCGGCCGACCACGATCTGGAAGCCATTATTGATGCCATGCAAGACAGCCTGCGGCCCGGACAGATCATCGTCGATCACTCGACGGTCAGTCCCGCAACCGCACGCAAGCTGGCCCGAACCCTTGCCAATCAGGATATCGCTTTCGTCGATGCGCCGGTGACCGGCGGCGTCGAAGGCGCGATCCAGGGTCGGCTGGCGATCATGGCCGGCGGTGACTGGGATGCAGCCCACCGTCTCGAGCGGCTGTTCGAGTGCTACGGTCGCGTCCACCACCATCTCGGTCCCAGCGGCTCCGGCCAGGCAGCCAAGGCAGTCAATCAGCTGATGGTGGCCGGTATTGCCGAGGCCGTCTGCGAAGCACTGGCGCTAATGGAAACCCTGGACCTGCCGCGTGAATCCATGCTCGAACTGCTGGCCGGCGGGGCCGCTGGCAACTGGTTCCTTGACAAGCGCGGACGCAGCATGCTGGCCGATGAGTTCGATGTCGGCTTTGACCCGGCGCTGCTACTCAAGGACCTGAAGATCTGTCAATCCCTGTGCACCGAAGCAGGCTTTCACTCAGCGGTGGTTCCACTCGCCCTGGCCGACTACCAGGCCATGCTTGAAGCCGGCGAAAACGGTCGCGACATTTCTTCCCTGATTCGACACAAACGGCCCTGAAAACTTGCCTGGCATGTTTTGCCGGCTGTTTCCGTAGAAATTCACAGCCACCCCGAACCGGGCGGGCTGCGCCGCGCCGCCTTCGCTTCTGTCGTCTGCAGCAAGCCTGGCGGCGGCCGCGGTGCCGGACCAACAACAAAGGGAACAGAACATGATTCGAACTTTCGGGGCAATCCTGGCGGCGGCCATGCTCGCCGCCTGCGCCAGCGGCAACCAGGCCGAAAACGAGATTGCCGATCTGGTTCAGGCCGACTTCAGCGAAAACCTGGGCATCAGCATCAGCGATGCTGAAGCTCGCTGCGTCGCTGCGGCGCTGATCGACACCCTGGGCGAAGAGCGCGCCCTGGGAACGGCCCGGGACGAAGGCGCGATTCTCGAGGCAATGACGGCCAGCGAAGCCGGCCGGATCATGCAGGGTATCGGCGACTGCAACATCGCCGCTTTCGGCGGCTAGCCGACGCCGGCGACAAGCATTGCCCCGGCAATCCGATGAATCGCCGGGGCAAGCGGTGCCGTTCCGGCATTCATCCCGGAGGCGGCTGAACCCGATCGCGCAGCTGGTTGAAGTAATCCAGTTTTTCGCGCGCCATGACACCGCCGAGCAGGACCAGGGCAATCAGGTTGGGAGCGGCCATCAGACCGTTGAAGGTATCGGCCACATCCCAGACCAGCTCCAGGGCACCGACGGCACCCAGAAACACGAACACCAGAAACACCAGCCGGTAAGGCATGACCACGCGTCGACCGAACAGGTATTCCCAGCTCTTCTCACCGTAGAAGTTCCAGGTCAGCATGGTGGTATAGGCGAAGAACACGATCGAAACCAGCACAATGTACCCGCCCAGGCCCGGCAGGCCCTGGGAGAAGGCGCTGCTGGTCAGCACCGCGCCGGTCACGACATTGCCCTGATCATCGACAGAACCCAGTACGCCGGTGACCAGGATCACCAGGGCGGTCATCGTGCACACCACCAGGGTGTCGATGAATACTTCCCACACGCCCCAGAAGCCCTGCCTGAACGGCTGGTTTCGGGCCTGGGCATGCACGATCGACGCCGAACCCAGGCCGGCCTCATTGGAGAAGATGCCGCGGGCAATGCCGAAACGGATAGCCATCGCGACCGAGGCACCGGCAAAGCCACCGACTGCGGCCGAACCCTGGAAGGCGTGCTGAACGATCATCGCCAGTGCCGCCGGAATATCAGTGACATGAATGGCCAGGATCCCCAGCGAGCCGGCGACGTAGGCGACCGCCATGATCGGTACGATCTTCTCGGCGGTGACCGCAATCCGACTGATGCCGCCCAGGGTGACAGCCCCGACCAGCGCAACCAGGACCAGGCCAGTCGCCCACGGCGGCACGCCAAAGCCGCTGGCCACCGACTGGGCCAGGGTGTTGGACTGGACCATGTTGCCGATGCCAAAGGCGGCCAGACCGGCCAGAAAGGCATACAGCACGGCCAGCCACTTCCAGTTTTCGCCCAGCCCTTTTTCGATGTAGTAAAAGACGCCCCCGGAGACGTGTCCATCGGCATCGACATGACGATATTTCAGGCCCAGCGTCGCCTCGGCCATCTTTGTTGCCATGCCGACCAGGGCAACCATCCACATCCAGAAAATCGCGCCCGGACCGCCGAGCACAATCGCCGTAGCCACACCGGCGATGTTGCCGACACCAATGGTGGCGGCCATCGCCGAGGTCACGGCCTGGAACGGTGAAATCGCGCCCGGCTCGTCGCGTCCACCGCCGCGAAACATGCCTCCGAAACTGTGCTTCCAGGCATGTCCGAGCTTCAGGAACTGAAAGAAACCCAGGCGAATGGTCAAATAAATGCCGGTGCCGACCAGCAGGATCATGAACGGCGGTCCCCAGACGATGCCGTTTAGCCAGCTGTTGGCGGCGGTAATGATGTCGAGCATGTTCGCTTCCCTCTTGCGTGATGGTCGATATGCCTAGTCTACTTCTCGATCTGCTGCTGCCCTGATCCGTTTCAAGTCAGCAAGGCCCTGACTTCGTCGGCAGCAGCGATGCCGTCCTGGTAGCCGAGTTCGATCAGCTCGCGACAGAACTCGGCCTCAAACAACAAAAAGCCGGCCATGCGTCCACTGCCCCAGGCGCCTATGCCTCGCAGCAGGGTTCTGACGCTGGCCGGGATGCGCTGGGCGTGGCGCGCCGCCATCTGGCGCAGATCCTGCGATGGGCGAATCAGCAGGCTGCGCACCGGGCGCAGACCGGCAGCGCCGGCGCAACCGGGTGGCAGCTCGCCGAGCAACCGGTTAACGCGCTGCAGGCGCTCCAGGTCGCTGGTGATGTGGTCCATGAAAATCACGTCGAGCAAGTGGCCGCCGATGTCGCCGAGGCTGGGATAGGCGGCCGCCTGGACCGGCTCGGGGTCAGCCACTTCGTCGCGTGTGCCGATAATCAGCAGCCGGTCGGCGCCGCGATGCAGGGCCGGTTTCAGCGGCGCGGTCTGGCGCATGCCGCCATCACCGTAATACTCATGGTCCAGGCGCTGGGCCGGAAACAGCAGCGGCAGGGCGGCGCTGGCGAGCAGGTGTCGATGATCAATCCGGGCCCGGCGACCGATCCTGCGCAGGCCGCGCCAGCCCGGATCGGCATCGGCGGCCTGGAAGAAAGTGACGGCGCGGTTGGTCGAGTAGCCGGAGGCCGTGATCATCAGGGCATCCAGGCTGCCGTCGTTCAGGCAGCGGCTGATGCCCTCGACATCCAGCTCGGCCTCGAGCAATTCAGCCAGCGGCCGATTGTCGAACAAGGCGCGCGGATTGGCCACGCCCAGCCCGCCCAGGGTCAGTGCCGCCAGCCAGTGCAGGCCAGATTTCAGATTGTGCAGCCAGCCGCTGCGGTAAACCCGGGCGCAGCGCAACTCACCCCAGAAATGCTCGAGACGAGCTGTGGCATGGGCGAAATCATCAGCATGGCTGGCAAGGACACCAGCATTGATGGCGCCGGCCGAAATTCCGCTGATGATCGGGAAGGGGCTGGCCGGTCCGGGCAGCAGCTCGGCCAGCGCCTTGAGTACCCCGACCTGGTAGGCGCCGCGCGCGCCGCCACCGGGCAGAACCAGCGCAGCCCGGCCACTCACGGCAATCGGTCGCGCTCGCTCAACGCATCCGCCTCGACATCAGCCACCGCTCAAGACCATGGCTTCATAGCCATTGTCCAGCAGACGGCGGCGGGCGCCGTCGGCGTCGCGAGCGCTGTCGAAGGGCCCGACCCTGACCCGATGCCAGGTCGCCTCGTTGACCGTCACCGTCTGAATCTGGGCACTCAAGCCGAGCAGCATGACCTGGGCGCGCAAGGCCTCGGCATCGCTGGCCGAGCGGAACGAGCCAACCTGCAGCAGGTAAGGCCCTTGCGGACTTTGCTCTACCTGTTCGCGAGCACGCTCCTCGATTTCACGCTGAGGTACCACCACCTCGATCTCAGGCAGCACGGTGAAGAAATCATACTGGCGCGAGCGACGCTGCGGCTCGGGTTCGGCGATGGGTGGCTCGTCGTGCCCCAGCGGCAGGCCGGTGCCGGGATCCTCCCGACCGGGCAGCCAGCCATTCATCCAGGCCACGGTAGCCAGTCCCAGGCCACAGATCAGGCCGGCACCGAATCCGAGAAAACCATGACCGCCTCCGTTGGCCTTGCTTCTGCGAGCCTGGCGTCGCGCCATTACATGTCCTCCGGCGCGCTGACCCCGATCAGACCCAGGCCATTGCGCAGAACCTGCCCGGTCGCAGCCACCAGGTTGAGTCGGGCATTGCGCACATCATCATCCTCGACCAGGAACTGGCTGTGGTTGTACCAGGCGTGGAACTCGGCGGCCAGCTCGTGCAGGTAGTGCGCCAGGACATGCGGTGCGCGGCGCTCTGCAGCGCCTTCGATCACCTCGGGGTAGCGGCCAAGGGTGCGCAGCAGGGCCTGCTCGTGTTCGCCGTCGAGGCGGTCGCTGGCTGCTTCGCCAATGGCCTGGTTGTGACGCAGGCCGCGGCTTTCCAGCTGGCGGAATACGCTGGCAATGCGGGCATGCGCGTACTGGATGTAGTACACAGGGTTGTCATTGGCGCTGGATTTAGCCAGATCCAGGTCGAAATCCAGGTGCTGCTCATGCGAGCGCATGACGTAGAAGTAACGGGCGGCGTCGTTGCCGACTTCCTCGCGCAGCTCGCGCAGGGTAACAAAGCTGCCCGAACGGGTCGACATCTGCACCTTGCGCCCGCCGCGAAACAGCACGGCGAACTGGACGAGCTGGAAGTCCAGCCGCTCGGGGTCTTCGCCCAGGCCGCGCGCCGCCGCCTTCAGTCGCGGCACATAGCCATGGTGATCAGCGCCGAAAATGTACAGCGAGGTGCCGGGGCAGCGTTCAAGCTTGTCGAGCAGATAGGCCACGTCGGAGGCAAAGTAGGTGGTTCGTCCGTTTTCACGGACAACAACCCGGTCCTTGTCGTCACCCAGCTCGGACGCCTTGAACCAGGTTGCGCCGTCTTTGAGATACAGCCAGCCCTCCCGGTCCAGGCGCTCGATCGCCCGAGCCAGCGCACCGGAACTTTCCAGGCTGCGCTCGGAAAACCAGCGGTCGAACTGGACGCCGAACTGGCCCAGATCGTCGCGAATGTCGGCGACCATGGCATCGAGTGCCGCGCCGAAGCAGGCCTCGTAGCCGTCCTCGCCCAACAGCTGGCGGGCACGCGCGATCAGGGCGTCGATATGCAGTTCAGCGGCCTGGCCATCACCGTCTTCCGGCAACCCGTCAACCACCGCCGATTCGGCGTGGCGCAGCTTGTCACCGTGGCGCTCGCGCACTTCCCGGGCGATATCGTAGATGTACTCGCCGCGGTAGGCATTGGCCGGGAAGCGAACGCGCTCGCCGGCCAGCTCCAGATAGCGCAGCCAGACCGATACTGCCAGGATATCCATCTGCCGGCCGTGGTCATTGACGTAGTACTCCCGGCTGACCCGGTGACCGGCCGCGGCCAACAGTGCCGACAGACTGGCGCCATAGGCGGCACCGCGACCGTGGCCCACATGCAGCGGCCCGGTCGGGTTGGCACTGACGTACTCGACAAGCACCTCGCCACGACTACCTTCCGGGGCACAGCCATACTGATCACCCAGGGCCAGGATGTCGCGCACGACCATGCGCAGGTAGTGCGGGCTGGCAAAGAAATTCAGGAAGCCGGGGCCGGCGATTTCAACCTTGTCGATTCGCTTCGACGCCGGCAGCTTGGCACTGATCAGCTCGGCCAGCTCGCGTGGCTTGCGTCCCAGCTTGCGCGCCAGCACCATGGCCACGTTGCAGGCATAGTCACCGTGAGCGCGGTCGCGGGTGCGCTCGATATGGACCTGCACGGGTTCTTCCAGGCTCAGTTCGCCCTCTCGCTTCAGGTAACCGAGTGCCTGGCCAATCAATTCTTCGATGTATGCGCGCATGAAAAGGGGCGATCTGCTTCGTTCAGGCGCTATTGTAACGAGGGCCGACCTCGCGCACTCCGGATAATTGCTTGTCAGGGCGATAACATGGCGCTGATGTCGGCGCTCGGGGCGCCTCCGGCAGCCGGTGCCGGCCATGGTTCCGGATTATCCACAGCGCTTGTGGATAAGTATGTGGGCAAGCCGGTGGTTGGGGCGCCGGCGCGCCGTGACTGCGGCCCTTGTCACACATTGGTCAATTTTCGTTCAATGCAATAAAGGCAGTTATTTCAAGTATTTATGCGCTATTTATGAATGGCCTTGCAGACACTTGCCGATAAACCCCTGTTTCACGAGCTACCGCCGTGGATGTGAATAAATTTTACTGAAGAGGCTTGACAATGAACAAAATTCGCGCGTACCTGGAGCATCAACCAAGTCTGGGCGAGCGGGTCTGGATCGATCCAGCCGCCACCGTTATCGGCCAGGTACAGTTGGCTGACGATGTCTCGATCTGGCCAAATGCCGTTCTGCGCGGGGACGTGAACCGGATCAGCGTAGGCGCGCGGACCAATATCCAGGATGGCACGATCTGCCATGTGACCCACGATGGCCCGTACAGTCCCGGCGGTTTGCCGCTGCTACTCGGCGCCGACATCACGGTCGGGCATGCCGCCATTCTGCACGCCTGCACCATCGGTGATCGCTGCCTGATCGGCATGGGTGCCTTGCTGATGGACGGTGTCGAAGTCGGCCAGGATGTGATCGTTGCCGCCGGCAGCCTGGTCAGTCCCGGCAAGCGCCTGGAGTCCGGCTGGCTGTTTCGCGGTCGCCCGGCCGAGGCAGTTCGCACGCTCAGTGACAAGGAACTGGAAATGCTGCGCTATTCGGCCGCCCACTATGTGCGCTTGAAGGACCGCTACCTGGCGCAGCCCGCATGACGCCAGGATCTGTCAGCGAACATCTTCGAACAGTTTTTATGGGCTGGCGCTCCAGCAGCGAGTACTGAACCGGGCTCGGGCACTGAGCGGAAAATTGCGGCGGCGCAAGGGTGCTTTGCTGGTTAAACTGACAGCTTCACCGGCAACCGCGGAAGCCCGATTCGATGGACCCAGTGCCCACGCTGGCCGCCAATGGCCTGAACATGCCGACCCTTGGCTTCGGCACCTTTCGTCTGGACGATGAAACGGTCGGCAGGATCTTGCCGGAAGCACTGGCGCTGGGCTACCGCCACATCGACACAGCGCAGATCTACGGCAATGAAGCGGCGGTAGGCCGGGTGATCGCAGGCGCAGGCCTGCCGCGCGAGCAGCTGTTCGTCACCACCAAGGTCTGGGTAGATCGCTACCAGCCGGCCGCGCTGATCGAATCTGTCCACCAGAGCCTTGAGCGCCTGCAGCTCGACCAGGTCGACCTGCTGCTGCTGCACTGGCCGGTGTTCGCTCAGGCCGGCATGAACCCGACCCTGGAGGCCCTGATGCTGGCCAGAGCCAGCGGCTTGACCCGGCATATAGGAATCAGCAACTTCACCATCGACCAGACCGAGCAGGCGGTCAGCTTTTGTGGTGCTGACAGCCTGGCGACGAACCAGATTGAATACCACGCCTACCTGGCCCAGCCGCGTCTGCGCCGCGTGCTGGGACGGCACAACCTGGTCCTGACCGCGCACACCCCGCTGGCCCGCGCCGAGCTGGTCAACGATCCCGTGCTGTGGGACATCGGTTCACAGTACGGCAAGACTGCCGCCCAGGTAGCTTTGCGCTGGCTGATCGAGCAGGATCGGGTCGCGGCCATTCCGGCCACGGCCAGCCCCCATCATGCCAAAGCCAACATCGATCTGTTCAAGTTCAGCTTGAGCGCCGAAGACCGCGAACGAATCGCGGCCCTCGACCGTGCCCAGCGCTACGTCAACCCGGAGGAGCTGGCGCCGGACTGGGACAAATAGACATGCCGCTTCACTCGCTGTCCGCCGCAGCCTTGCCGCCAGGCTTCTTCTCAAGCTGCTGCATGAACGGCTTGATCACATCCAGCGGCAGCGGGAAGACGATCGTCGAGTTCTGCTCGCCGCCGATTTCGCTCAGTGTCTGCAGATAACGCAGCTGCATCGCACCCGGCGCCTCGGCCAGCTCGGTGGCGGCCTCGACCAGCTTCTTGGCAGCCTGCTGCTCACCATCGGCCAGAATCACCTTGGAGCGGCGGGTTCGCTCGGCTTCGGCCTGGCGGGCAATGGCGCGGATCATGGACTCGTCCAGATCAACATGCTTGATCTCCACATTCGAGACCTTGACCCCCCAGCCATCGGTCTGGCGGTCGAGAATGGTCTGGATATCTTCATTGAGCTTGTCGCGCTCGGCCAGCATTTCGTCCAGCTCATGCTTGCCTAGCACCGAGCGCAGGGTGGTCTGGGCCAGCTGGCTGGTAGCGTCCATGAAGCGTTCGACATTGATGATCGCCTTCTGCGGATCGACGACCTTGTAATAGATCACCGCATTGACCTTGACCGATACGTTGTCACGCGAGATCACATCCTGGGTCGGCACATCGAGCACAATCGTGCGCAGGTCAACCCTGACCATCTGCTGGACAAAGGGGATGACGATGATGATGCCCGGCCCCTTGACCTTGTAAAAACGACCCAGGGTAAAAATCACCCCGCGCTCATACTCGCGCAGGATCTTGATGGTGTTGGCAATCAACAGCACCAGGATCACCAGCACGGTGAAACCGAACATCATGAACTCATCAAACATGACAGCTCTCCTTGACGTGAAATCTTCAGCGGGCCCGAACTTCCAGCGTCAGGCCATCAATGGCAACCACCTCGACCTTGTCACCGAGGCCAATCGCATCGGCGCTGCGCGCTGTCCAGTCTTCGCCCTCGATATGGACGCGCCCACGCCCGTCGCTGAAGTTCGAAATCGACTCTGCCTGGCGGCCGACCAGAGATTCAGTACCGCTGACCCGCGGATTGCGGTGGGAGCGGGCCGCCAGGTAGACAATGGCCAGAAAGATCAGGGCCGAGGCCAGCCCCATGGCCGCAATCAGACCAGTATTGAGGGTGTATCCGGGCACGTCGGTATCCATGAGTATGATCGAGCCGAACACCACGGCCAGCACACCTCCGATGCCCAGGATGCCAAACGAGGGCACGAACAGCTCGACTGCAATCAGGGCCAGGCCGAGTACGATCAGGGCCAGGCCGGCATAGTTGACCGGCAGGATCTGAAAGGCATACAAGGCCAGCAGCAAGCAGATGCCGCCAATAACGCCAGGCACCAGCGCGCCGGGGTTGTAACCTTCCAGAATCAGGCCATAAATGCCGATCATCAGCAGGATATAGGCCAGGGTCGGATTGGTGATGATGCTCAGGAACTCGTAGCGCCAGTCGGTCTCGACCACCTCGATGCGCAGACCTTCCGTATCCAGGGTCACGGTGCCGGAGGCAATTTCGATTTCACGACCGTGGATCGCTGCCAGCAGCTCCGGGATGGTCTCGACGTAGAAGTCGATGACGTTCTTTTCCAGCGCTTCGCGAGCGGTCAGGCTGACTGCCTCGCGCACTGCCCGCTCGGCCCAGTCGGCATTCCGGCCATGCCGCTCTGCAAGGCCGCGAATATAGGCCACGGCGTCTTCGATGACCTTGCGCTCGGTCGCCGTGCCTGGCAAATCGGGCGCCTGCTCGGCAGCCTCCTCCGACTCGGCATCAGAGTCCGCATTGTCCGCCTCGGAGTCACTGTCTCCGGCTTGTTCGAGAGCGTCGCGCGCGCGCTCGATCGGGGTTCGCTGCCGCCGCGGCTGCCGATCCTGCTCGCCACCGCCACCGCCCACCTGTACCGGCGTGGCAGCACCGAGATTGGTCGATGGCGCCATCGCTGCGATGTGAGAGGCATACAACAGGTAGGTACCGGCAGAGGCGGCGCGGGCGCCGGGCGGCCCAACCCAGGTTGCCACCGGCACATCGGCATTGAGAATCTTCTTGATCATGTCGCGCATGGAGGCATCCAGGCCACCCGGGGTGTCCATACGCAGGATCACCAGCTCTGCGCCCTCGCGTTCGGCCCGCTCAATGCCGCGGATCACGTAATCGCGGCTTGCCGGTCCGATCGCACCATCGATCTCCAGAACCAGCGCCACCCGATCACTGGCCGGAAGCGGGGCCAGCGCCAGCATCCCCAGGCCCAGGGCGAGGCAGAAAAATACGCCCGTTCGACGTAGGCGCGACATGGAAGTTGACCCGTTCATGACTCCACATTAAATCCTAGCCGGCCTGACGGGGATGTCAACATGCGCGTCAATAAAAAAACCCGGCCGATGGTTCGGCCGGGCTCGAGAGGCACCTTCTTGTCGAACGGGTGCTGTGTCAGGTAGGTTCGGCAACCGGACGCCGACCAATAGGCGCCTATTTTACAGTTTCGAAACGATCCGTAAACACCCTTGTTATCATTGGTGTGACGTCGATCTCAATTTCAATGCCTGAAACGGCGCTTTCGGGGTCATTACTGGCCAGGCAGATCAGGCCGCGATAGCGTCCAGGGGCAAGATCCGTGGCGTCCACCGTCAGCGGCAGCGCCTGCTGCTGGCCAGCTTCCAGCTGACCCGACAGCTGACCAGGAATCAGCCAGCTCAAAGCCGCCGGCTGACCGCAGCCGCCGCTTTCGATTTTGTGCAGGCTGATGATCAACTCCGACCAGCTCATCGTCGCCTGCCCTCCCGGCCAGTCATGAACCAGCCTGAACGTCCAGCTGCCCTGATCCGGCTCACCGGCATCTCCAAACAGCGGCCCACCATCGGCCGCGCGCCAGTGGCTGCTCTGGTAAAGCCCGTCACCGCCGCTGCCCGGACCCTGGAACACCCATGGCAAGACCAGATTGTAGAAACCGCCGATTGATTGCGTGCGCCCGGAGGGTGTAATCACTTCCAGTCTCAGGTCAGCGGCGCGATCGGCGGCGGCGGCAATGCCATCGACCCGGCCCTGGAATGACAGACCGATGACCGATCCATGACTGAGCACGCCGGCCTCGCGCACGACCTGCACGAGCTCACCACCCAGTAACGGCGGCGCCAGGTCCACTGCCGGCAGTTCCAGGTCCTCGTCCAGGGACGGATCATGCGGGCGCAGACCGTCATCACCTGGCACGGGCAAGGCAGGCGCGGTGAACAGCGTCCACGCCAGCCCTGCCTGACCCTGGCGGTTGTCAATGCTCAGATCGAGGCTGGTGGAGTCGCCAGCCTCGAGGCTGACGGTCGATGGGGCCAGCTCAAGCTGGACACAGGGCTGGGCCAGGGCCAGGATCAGGTCCGTCTCGACCAGCTCACCGGCCTGACCACTGAGCCCCTCCTGCCCGACCGCGACATGATCAGGCGCACTGGCCTGCAGGCGGTAGGGCTGGCGTTCGACTCGGGCTCCGAAACGGAAGCGGCCATCGGATTCCGGCTCTATTGTGCGCACCAGGCCATCGCGGTCGAACAGCGACAGCTCCAGCCCCGGCGGCAAGCCGGTGGGCTGGCCGCAGGCACCCTTGCCGGCCAGCTGGCCGGCAAGCTCCCAGCTATCGGCAACAGGATGGACATCCAGCACGACACTCACGACCTGCAGCAGCTCAGCCGAGTCGGCAGCCGCCAGGCACAAGCTTGCCTTGTGACGACCTTCGGCCAGTCCGTTTGCATCCATCTCGATGCTGACTGTCACCTCACCATCGGCAGCCAGCAGCCCGGCTTGCGGCAGCCCGCGCAGCCAGCCCGGTGCCGAACCCAGGCAGGCTGAATCAGCGCTTGCCGTCAAGGTCCAGGCCAGCTCGGCGGCACCGGCATTGCTCAGCGTCAGCGCGAGCGTGTCCTGCTGGTCCACCAGCAGCGAAGCTTGCACGCCAGTCGGAGCGATCCGACCGCAGGCCTGATCAGGACGCAGTTCCAGGTCCAGCGCCAGCACTTCCCCGGCAGCCAAAACAGGCAGCGGGATCTGGCGGTCCTGGTGACCATCCGCTTTGAGCAGCAACATCTGGCCTTCCTGACCGGCAGCCACGGGCAGCTGGAAGGCACCGGCCGGGCTGGTCTGGACCGAGGTCTGATCGTGCATGACCAGGGCCCCGGCCAGCGGCGCCGGCGACTTCTCGCACGGCCCCAGACCCGTGACCTGACCGCGAACCACGGCCTGCTCGGGCTGCGCTGCCGGAAACAGATCCAGCCGCACCGGCACGGCCAGCTCGATGGCTGCCTGGTCATTGCCGGCACTGCCCGTGATACAGACCACGGCATGATGAGCCCCAAGCGCCAGCGCGCCGGCATCAAAAGGCAGTGCCAGGGTCTGGTGCTCGCCGGGTGCCAGACTGCCCGAGTCGACATCCAGGGCCAGCCAGCTCGGGGCGGCAGCCGGCGCGCAAAGCTCGTGCTGGACGTCCAGGGCCAGCTCAAGCTGACGCCAGTCCATCCGGCCACCGTCGGCGAAATCGTGCCAGAAGCGTAGTGTCCAGGTGCCGGCCAAGGCCGGTCCAGGCTCGCCAAAGGGCAGGGCATGGACGCTGGCATAGCGATCATCCAGGGCCGACTGCGGCCCCTGGAAATCCCAGGGACGGGCCAGGCTGGTATAGCCGCCAACCCGGAAGCTGGCACCGCCCGGCTCGACCAGCTCCATTGCCAGGTCCGAGGCCCAGCTCGACGGCTCCAGCACGGCACTGCCCTGGAAGCCCAGGCCAGATATCCGGCCCGGTCCGGCCAGCTCGAATTCGCGCACGGGGGCAGCCATACCCGGGGCGAGGGAAAAATCCGCTATGCCCAGCGTGATGCGCTCAGGGCCGGAGGCTGCGCTGACAGGCTTCAGCCTGGCCTGCCAGTCCAGCGCCAGCGCCCCCGGGTTTTCAAGCCGCAATGCCATCACCCCGGTAGCCGCCGGCTCGGCGATGCCCTCCACCGAGGCCGGTTCGGCCCGAATGGCCGGCGCCGCCTGGCCGCGAACCGCGACGCTCATGCTCAGCTCCGGCGACAAGCCGGACTGCTCGCGCAGGCGAACGGTGGCAAAGCGCGGCTGCTCACTCAGATCGGCCAGCGGCTGGGCCTCGATGCGAAGCTCCACGATCTCACCGCCATCGCCGGAAAAGCTGAACTGCGACGGCTCGACCAGCACGGCCAGATCCTCCGGGGCATCGACCAGCACCTGCCACTGGCTGGGTGCTTCCAGGGTGTTGCGCAGTCGTCGCGTCCATCCACACCATGCCTGGCAGTCCATGTCTCGCATGGCCGGCAGATTCAAAGCCCGCACATCCCCACCCAGGCTGGGACGGGCCGCCAGAAAGGCGCCCTTGGTTTCGTCCATAACCAGTCCCGCCCTGACAGCACCGGCAGGCGCCACCCGGCCGCTGCCTGCCTGGTCCGGCGTCCACGGCGTCTCGCCATCCGGCGCCTTGCCACCACCGGCGGCACTCATGCGCAGGGCCGACTTGATTTCCATCACGCTCCAGTCAGGATGGGCCTGGCGCAGCAGCAGCGCCGAGCCGGCCACATGCGGGCTGGCCATGGAAGTGCCGGAACGCAGGGCGTAGCCTTCGGTCCAGGCCGAGCGGATATCCACACCCGGCGCGCTCAGATCCGGCTTTTGCAGGTTTTGTTGCGGTTCGGGTGTTGGCCCGCGCAGGCTGAACGACGCCAGCACATCGCCCGGTGCCGGGCTTCCGGTCAAGCTCCGGTCGCGCGTGCTGGCAGCGACGCTGAGCACCCAGGGACCAAGGTGGTTGACCGTACCGATCGGGCTTGGCGCCATCGGCCCGGTATTGCCGCCGGCGGTCACCACCAGAACACCGGCATCGACCAGGTCCAGCTTGACGCGATCAGTGTCGCGCCAGGGGTCACGGCCACCGGAAATCGAGAAATTGAGCACATCGACATCACCATCCAGCAGCACCTGGTTGAGCCCGGCAAGGATATGCGACTCCGGGCAGAGGTCCATTGGACAGACCTTGTAAGTCCGAAGTCGTGCGCAGGGCGCCACGCCGCTGATCGCCGCGTAGGCCGATGGCATCGGTGGCGGCGGCTCGGCGCTGCGATCAACCCGGTTGCCGGCCAGGATCGCGGCGACATGGCTGCCATGACCGTGGCGGTCGACCGGGTCGGGGCCGGCGCAGGCACCAAAGACATCGGTACTGGAGCAGTCCACCCGGCTCAGCACCTTGGGCGCGTGCCCTGCGCCATGACTACACTCGAGCTGGTCGGAAAAGGAAGGGTGCGCATCGGCAAGCCCGGTATCCAGCACGGCCGCGACCCGACCTTCGCCGCGCAGCGGCAGGCCGTCCGGACCACCCTGCCCGCTCCAGAGCAGATCGGCACCTATGAACTCGGGGCTGTTCCAGGTCGCCAGCTCATGCAACTGCTCGCGGCGCACGGACACCACCCCGGGTGCCTGTGCCAGCATGGCCGCCTCGTCAGCGCTCAAGGCCACGGCCACGCCAACATGCGTGGCCAGATAGTGATGGCTGGGTGCCAATGCCCTGCCCAGCAGCTGTTCGGCGGCCAGCAGCCGATCCTGCTGACGCGCCCGAGCCTCGGCCAGCTGTTGCTGCGGCACCCGGCCATGAACGACCCGAACGGGCTGCTCATCAAAGCTGACCAGGTAAACGGAGCTGACCTCCTCGGTCGTGCGCGCCGTCAGCGGCGCGGCCATGGCCAGGCCGAACAGGCAGCACAGCAAAAGCGGCAGGGTCGATTTCATTGCTGCCATCATACCGCGATGCGTTTTGGTCACCGTCGACATGGCATCATGTTCGTTTCACTCGGAGCAAGAGCAGACATGAACAAGGACGACACCCTGGATCAGCTGGCGATGAACCCGGACCAGCTGTATCGAGAAGAGGTTTTCACTGACCAGGAAACCGGCTCCATCCGCCGCCTGACCCCGGTCACCCGCGATGGCAACAGCGACCCCGGACGCGCCGTGCTCTACATTGGCCAGACCCAGGTGATGACGCCGGCCGGCCCACTGCCGCTGAGCTTCGAACTCGAAGGCAACAACCTCGGCGAGGTTGCAGGCCAGTTCGCCGAAGCAGCTGCGCGCGCGATTCAGGAGGCGGTGGAAGAGATCAAGCGCCTGCAGCGCGAGCAACAGTCTTCGATCATGATCCCGGGCCAGGGTGGCTCCGGCGGCACGCCCGGTGGCGGTCTGCCCGGCGGCGGCTTCCCGCGCTAGCCCGGGAACCCCAGCCTGCCAGAGCGGGCTCGGCAGTCGCCTTTTTCGAGCTGAGCCAACATGAAAAAAGGGCCTCTCCGAGAGAGGCCCTTGCTTTTTCCGTCAGCAATACCTTGGCCGATTCAGTCCTCAGGTTCCGGATCTTCCTCGAAACGGTCGTGGAAGATGTTGGCATCCAGCACCTGCATCTCGACCGGCACGACCAGCTCTTCAGCCTGGGCATCATTGGTCTGCAGGCAGATGGCTGCCTCGTACACGCCCTGCTCCAGGCCCGCACTGTCAACCGACACCGTGATGTTGCGCACGTTGCCCCAGGTGATCAGGCCACCACTCGGCGACAGGCTCATCCAGTCATCCAGGCTCGGATCAAAACAGCCTTCGCCGGAAGCCAGGCTCCAGCTCAGGTCCTCGCCGCCCAGCGCATTGCTCAGCACCAGCACGGCGCTGTCGCTCTGCCCGGTAATCAGACTGAACTCCAGCGACTCCGGCTCAACCTGCGCACAGCGCTCGCGCAGCACCAGGCCCACATCAAGCACGGTCACCTCGCCTGCGACCAGAGCAACATCCGCTTCCGTCAGCGGACGATGCTGGGCTCGGCTGAAAGTCACCGTCACCGGGCCTTCCACGGCATCCAGGCTCAGCTGGAACTCACCGCTGCTGTTGCTCGTGGCCGAGTAGCTGCCCTGCTGGCCCTGGACCTGAACCAGTACCGCTCCGGCCGCGCTCGGATCGTCCTGACAGTAGCCCAGCGACTGCACCGTGCCTTCAAGGAAGGCAAGCGTGGCAATCACTTCCAGGCTGACTTCAAGCTCAACCAGCGGGGTGGCAGGATCATTGCTCGACAGGCAGATCAGCGCCTCGTAAGTACCCGGCGTCACGCCGGCCGTGTCGAAGTCCACCGTCACCGTCTGATCGTCGTCGCCGGCCACCGTGCCGCCGGTCGGATCCACGCTCAGCCAGCCCGGCAGCTCGCACGCCGACACCGACTGATCCAGCTGCCAGACCAGGTCAGCCTCACCGCCATTGCCAACGGTAAAGCTCAGGCTGTCCTGCTCACCCTCGTCAATACCGATGCTCAGCGCGGTCGGATCAACCTCGATCTGCGGCGGATCAAGCACCTGCTCGGTCACCGTCAGCTCAACCTGGATCGGCACCAGCGGCGCGTTCTCCGCGTTCGTGGTAATGCAGATGTAGCCCTCGTAGTCACCCTCGCCCAGGCCTGCGGCATTGACCGAGATCGTCACCGTCTCGTCGTCGCCAGCACCCACACTGCCGCTGTCTGGCGTAATCGTCAGCCAGTCCACCGGGGTCAGCTCATCGCCACACACGCCAATCTCGAACACGAAGTTGGTCACACCAAAGTTACCCGCGCCAAACAAACCGTCAAAAGTATCGACCCGGAAGGCAAACAGGTCACCGGCACTCACTTCCACACTGCGCGATTCGTTGAAGAACGGCA
>REEQ01000171.1 GCA_007695005.1 Wenzhouxiangellaceae bacterium
GCAACGTGCTCTGGGACCTGGCCGACGAGGTCGGGATCTCGGTGTTCGGCACCAGTGCAAAGTGGATCGCGGCCTGCGACAAGGCCGGGATCAAGCCGCGCCAGACCCATGAGCTTGCCGATCTGAAGGCGATCCTGTCGACCGGTTCGCCGCTGCTGCCGGAGTCATTCGACTATGTTTATCGCGATATCAAGGCCGACCTGCAGTTGAGCTCGATTTCCGGCGGCACCGATATCGTCTCCTGCTTTGCACTCGGAAACCCCATCCTGCCGGTTTACAAGGGCGAGCTGCAATGCCGGGGGCTGGGGATGAAGGTCGAGATTCGGGCCGACGACGGCCGCGTGGTCGAGGATGAGACCGGCGAGCTGACCTGCTCGCAGCCCTTTCCGTGCATGCCGGTGAGTTTCTGGAACGATCCGGATGGTTCGCGCTATCGCGCCGCCTATTTCGACACCCATCCCGGCATCTGGAGCCACGGCGACTATGCCCGCCTGACGCCACGCGGCGGGGTTGTCATCTACGGTCGCTCGGACGCCACCCTCAATCCCGGCGGGGTGCGGATCGGTACGGCCGAAATCTATCGACAGGTCGAAAAGCTCGACGAGGTGCTGGAGTCCATCTGCGTCGGCCAGGACTTTGAAGGCGATGTCCGCGTCGTGCTGTTCGTGCGACTGCGCGATGGCGTGGTACTGGATGACGAGCTGCGTGATCGTATTCGCAAGACCATCCGCGCCAACACGACCCCGCGCCATGTGCCTGCAAAGATCATTGCCGTGGCTGATATCCCCCGCACCGTTTCCGGCAAGATCACCGAGCTGGCCGTGCGTGACGTCATCCATGGACGGCCGGTCAAGAACACCTCGGCCCTGGCCAACCCGGAGGCACTGGCGCACTTTCGCGATCTACCGGAGCTGGCGGACTGATTACCATTAACTCGGTAACGAAATACCTACGGTATGCGTTGTACGGCATTTGCGGCACATGTCCGCAAACGCCTTTTGGCGTTCCCGGTCGGGATTAGCCGGGTTCGGAGTATCATGCAGGCCTGAGCATTTCCCCGGAGTGTGACCATGAAGCGTCTTGCGATTGTTCTTGCTGTTCTGGTGCTGGCCGCCTGCCAGCGTTCGGCCGATGAGCCGGCACCCGTGGCCGAGGCTCTGGAAGTTCGGGTCCAGGCCCATTACCTGGAGCGCATCATGCTGCCGCCCGGTTCCTGGCTACAGGCCGAGCTGTTCGACGAACAGGCCGACGAGCTGGTCGCTGCCCAGCGCATTGATGAGGCTGTTTCGCCGCCGTTCGATGTCCAGATCACTGTGGCCGCCGGCAATTGGCAGCCTGAGGGCGAGTACCGGCTATATCTGACCCTGAATCTGCCGGACGGCAGGCCCCGGTTCTCGGCCGAACTGCCGGTCTCGGCTGACCAGCCCGATCTGGGCGAAGTGCGCCTGGTGGCGGTGGATCTGCACGAGGCCGGGCGCGAATCCTTGCGCTGGGTCGGGTATCGCTGTGGTGAGGTGCCGGTCGATTTCCTGGCCCTGGATGATGGCGCGATCCTGGTCCTGCCCTGGGCAGATATCGAGCTTGAGCAGGTCGTGGCCGCTTCCGGCGCTCGCTATGCCGGGGGCGACGTGGAATTCTGGACACGCGGCCAGGATGAGGCCCGGTTGACCCTCGATGATGAACAAGCCCAGGCTTGCCATCGCAGCGAGGGCTTGTCGCCGTGGACCCGGGCCCGCCAGAACGGCGTGCATTTCCGGGCTACCGGCAACGAACCGGGCTGGCTGGTCGAGGTGGGAGGCGGAGGCGAGCCCAGCGTCAGTCTCAGTCTGGATTACGGCAGCCGCATGCTGGATTTTGACGAGGCGAGCTGGGATCAGGACCGGATGAATCTGACGGCCGACTCGCCGGGCAATCATCTGGAAATTGCCTTGACCGAAACCGAATGCGTGGACTCGATGGTGGGCTGGACTTTCCCGCTACGGGTCGAGATGCGTCTGAATGATATGTCCTTGCAGGCCTGCGGTCGTTTTCTGGAAGACATGCCCGAGGAATGAGCAAGCGGGTCATCTTCAGTCACGGTCACCTGTCCAGCCCGGAAAGCCGCAAGATCCAGGTGCTGGCCCCGTTGGCCCAAGCGCGTGGCTATGCGGTCGAAGCCATTGACTATCGCGATCTGCGCGACGATCCGGTGGGCCGAATTGACCGCCTGGCTGAGCGCTTGGCCAGTCTGGACGAGCCGCCCGTCCTGGTCGGCTCATCCATGGGCGGCATCGTCTCCATGGCCGCGGCCGAACGGCACCCGGTCGACGGCCTGTTTCTGCTGGCACCGGCCCTGTACCTGGAAGATCGCTTGCCCGATACGCGGGTCCGTGAGGCTTACCAGCCGCAGTGCCGACACATTGCCCTGGTCCACGGCTGGCACGATGATGTCATCCCCTGGCAGCACAGCCTGCGCTTCGCCGAAGTCAGCAATGCCGCGCTGCATCTGGTCCATGCCGGGCATCAGCTAGGCGATTGCCTGCCGACCATCGCAGCCTTGTTCGAGGATTTCCTCGCACGCTGCCCGGCTCCGTGCAAGTCCACGGGCCGGTGCGGCTTGCCTTAGGCAAGAGGTGCCTGCCCGGCAACCGTCAATCGCCTGCTGCCCGGATCCATGCCGGTCTCAAGCCTGTTTTCACCATCTGCCGAACAGCACGGTTTGCTGGAAGATGGCTGATCCGGGCTTGTCTGCGCTGGATTCGAAGCGCCAGCGCCGCAGCGCACGTTCAGCGCTGCGAGTTGCGGCATCGTTTGTGCTGTGGACGGTGACGATATCGGTGACGCGGCCATCGGGGCCAACCAGCAGCGCGTGGCGCGTCCAGCCGCTTTCCCCTTGATGGCCCATCTGGTAGGGGAAGACCGGCGCGCGCCGGCGGGTCAGGCGCCAGCTCGAACAGTATTGTGACGGCTGAATGCAAACAGTTTGTTGCCGCTCGAAGTCAGGCAGCCAATCATTCAACACCTCGGCGGCATGTTGCTCGGCGCGCGCGATTTCTGCGTCATTCAGACGCTCCAGCGCCCGCTGAAGCACGGCCATGCCGGGATCCCGACGCGCCTTGCCCTGATGAATTTCTGCCAGCTCGAAGCGGTTCAGCACCCAGACCTGGCTCCAGGCCAGGGCGTCAACGTAGCGCTCGTTGTCGGCCAGCATCTCGGCCAGGGCCAGAATGGCCAGGTCATCGCCGAGCCGGATAGCGTCCAGGTAGGCCTCGACTGCCTCGTCGACATGCCCCCTGCGTTGGTAGGCGGCGGCTCGCACGAAATGGTACAGGCCCGTCTCATGGTCGCCAAGACCAAGTTCGGCGATGGCTTGCGAGTCGCCGTCGAGGGCCTGTTGCAGTTGGCTGAAGCGAGCGCCGGGGTCGGCAGCGGAGGCTGTCGGACAGCCAGCCAGAACCGCCAGAAGCGGGAGGGCAAAGATAGCGAAGAGCTTGTTCATGGGTCCAGCCTGAGACGAAAACAACGATTATGGTAATGGACGGCTATGGCATCAACCCGATGGCCGGTCTGTCAGTGGTGTAATCTCTCCGGAAACCTGGAGGACAAAAGAAACTCATGGTCGCCAACCCGACTCGAAACCTGGCCCTGTTCTGCGATTTCGAAAACGTCGCGCTGGGCGTGCGCGATGCCCGATATGATGCCTTCGACATCCAGAAGGTGCTGGAAAAGCTGCTGCTGAAGGGCAATATCGTGGTTCGCAAGGCCTACTGCGACTGGGGTCGCTATCGTGAGTTCAAGGGCCCCATGCACGAGGCGGCCTTTGAGCTGATCGATATTCCGCACGTGCGCATGTCGGGCAAGAATTCGGCCGATATCCGTATGGTCGTCGATGCCCTGGACCTGTGCTACACCAAGGGCCATGTCGATACCTTCGTGATCATTTCCGGCGACTCGGACTTTTCGCCGCTGGTCTCCAAGCTGCGCGAAAACAACAAGACCGTGATCGGTGTCGGGGTCAAGAGTTCGACCTCCGATCTGCTGATGGCCAACTGTGATGAATTCATCTTCTACGATGACCTGATTCGCAACCAGCGCAAGAAAGCCGATGGCAGAAGCAAGAAGGCTGCGAAGAAGAAGTCCAGCAAGAAGACGGCTGCCAAGCCGGTTGACGACAAGGCCCAGGAAGCGTTTGACCTGGTGCTGGAGACCACCGAAGCCCTGTTCGAGGATCGCGACGCCGAGGAAAAAGTCTGGGGGTCGATGGTCAAGCAGGCGCTGAAGCGGCGCAAGCCCGGCTTCTCGGAGAGCTACCACGGTTTCAAGAACTTCAACCAGCTCTTGCAGGAGGCCGAAAGGCAGGGCTACCTGACCCTGCAGCACGACGAGAAATCAGGCGGCTACATCATCAAGAGCTATCGCGGCGAGGAATGATCCTTGCCCGGGCAGGGCCCGGGCAAGGAGTCAATGCCGACATCAGGCCGCCTTGTCGGTCTGGTGCAAGTGCACGTCGCGCTGTGGGAAGGGGATCGAGCAGCCGGCTTTCTCCAGCTCTTCCTTCAGTTGCTGCAGCAGTTCGCCACGGACCGGCCAGAAGTCGGATGCGTTGACCCAGGGGCGGACGGCAAAATCGACACTGGAATCGCCCAGGTCAAGCACCATGATCGTGGGTTCGGGGTCATCCAGCACTTTCTCATGCTCCGACAGCACCCTCTCGATGGTTTTGCGGGCGACTTTCAGATCGTCGCCATAGTCGACCCCAATCACCAGGTCGACGCGGCGAGTTTCGTAGGCCGAGTAGTTGGTGATCGGGCTTGATGTGATGGCGCTGTTGGGAACGATGACGTGGCGATTATCCGGGGTCTTCAGTTCCGTCTGAAAAATACCCACCTTCTGCACCGTGCCAGACACCCCGCCGGCTTCAACAAAATGGCCTCTGGTAAAAGGTCGGAAACCAACAATCATCAGTCCCGAGGCGAAGTTGCTGAGTGAGCTCTGCAGGGCAAGGCCAACCGCCAGAGCGGCGCCACCGAGAATGGCAATAAGTGGAGTGACCTGTACGCCCAGATAGCCAACCGCAATCAGCACCACCGACAGCAGCAACACGACGTAGACGATATTGCCAAGGAAGCTGATGATGAGCTCGTCAACTTCGCGCTTTTTCATCGTATTGCGCAACAGCCTGACCACTGCGCGCGCAATCCAGCGTCCGACGATGAAAATCAGTATGGCGCCCAACACTTGCCAGGCAACTGCCAACACATCGGCTAACTCAAGACTGGTGAGCCATTCCTGAAATGTTTCCATTACGTTCTCCTTCTGCTAAACCAAACGACTCCCACCCCGCAAGACTAACAGCTCTGGCCGGCCGGCTCGCTTTCTCCCTTTTGCCACTTTCCTCTTCCCGCTATCATTCAGAACCAGTCCCCGCCCTTGTTCAAGGTCATTTCCATCTTGTCGCCCAGCTCGGCGATATGGCAGATCATGTAGTCGAGCGTGTCCATGGTCAGATTGCTGTAGAGCATGTTCTCGCAAAGTTTCAGGAAAGCGACTCCTTCCAGGTCGCCGACGGCGAGATAGCCGGTGCGCAGCATCAGGTTGACCCGCAGGCATTTCTCCGGATCATGGCTGCCCAATGGGGCAACCGTGGTTTCCACGCGCAGGAAGCGCTTTCCTTCCGGGCTTTTGAGCTCGGCCAGGAAAACGCTCTGGCGGCGACCGGACTTCCCGACCGGTATCTCCAGGCCGAGCATGAATGGCTCGTCATGCACGACCTCGTAGCGGTGCTTGACGTGTTCTTCGATGGCGGCAAAGGTATCCATTATTTCGGCTCCAGGCGAACGGCACCGTCCAGGCGCAGCGTTGTGCCGTTGAAATAGCTGTTTTCAACAATGTGCGCAGCCAGGCTGG
>REEQ01000071.1 GCA_007695005.1 Wenzhouxiangellaceae bacterium
ATGCCGCCGCCGCGCCGCGCTTCTGGGCCTGGCGCAACAACGAAGCCCGCATCGATATCGAATCACGGATCAGCGACGAAGTCCGCAGCGGCATCCGCGAATCCGGCCTGCGCCTGCGCGACCTCGGCCCCTACTTCTGGTCCACCGGCTCCATGCAGATCGTCTGGCGCGACGCCGACACCGGCCGCCTCCACGGCGCCACCGACCCCCGTCGCCTGGGTTGGGCCGATGGCTATTGACCACCCTGTAGCCCGGCCCAACGCGGCCGGGGTCCATGTCGAACCCGTCGCCACTATCCTGATATTGGCACGGCACCACGGCCACCTGAGATGCCGTCCCCAAACCGATGGACGCCCGCCAAACATGGTCCCGAGAACGTTGCCACGGCTCACGGACTCAGGCCGGCAAACGCCATTCCAGCGCCTCAAACCGCGCAAAGTCTCGGTCAAGGGTCACGAAGGTTGCACCATGTTCAATCGCAATGGCAGCCAGGTAGGCGTCAGGAACAAGGTTGCCCCGGCAATTGCCTTGTTCGACCAGTTCGCTGAAGATCTGCCAATGCCGACGACCGGGCCGCACCACAGTGGCTTGCGGCTGGGCGATCAGAAAGTCGCAGAACTGCATGGCCAGGCTGCTTGGCGAAGGCGGATCGAATACGCGCGGATGGGTAACCACCCGAACAAGGCCGGACAAGATCAATGGCGACAGTCCAAAAGCCGCAGGCGTTGCCAACATGTTGTCGATCTCACCACGGCAGAGCGCGTGATGCGGACTATCCTCGCGATGCGCATGGACCAGAATGTTGACGTCGTGCAGTATCAGGCGTCTGACTCCATCAGCTCAAGCAGGTTGGCGCTGTCATTGACGTCAACCCCAGGTCGGAGGCCGTTACCACGAAAGGTAGGCAGCGGCCCTGATGGTGGCGTGATCTTGCTTTCAGCCGCCAGGCGGGCACGCACGGCCTGTTCGATAAACTCGTTCAGCGATCGTCGGCTTTCTGCCGCGCGGGCCTTCGCCTGAGCCAGAAGTTCATCGTCCAGTCTGATCGTCGTTCTCATGCGTCAAAATGTAGCTGTGGCGCATCAAAATGTCAATCTTAGGGTCCGCAGCCTGAGTGCGTTGCCGACCACGAACAGGCTGGAGGTGGCCATGGCGGCGGCGGCGAGCATGGGTGAGAGCAGGACGCCGAAGGCCGGGTAGAGTACGCCGGCGGCGACCGGGATCAGGGCGGTGTTATAGGCGAAGGCCCAGAACAGGTTCTGGCGGATGTTGCGTAGTGTCGCCCTTGAGAGCCCCAAGGCTTCGGGCACCTTGTTCAGGTCGCTGGCCATCAGCACCACGTCGGCCGACTCGATGGCAATGTCGGTGCCCGAGCCGATTGCCACGCCGACATCGGCCGCGGCCAGGGCCGGGGCGTCGTTGATGCCGTCGCCGACAAAAGCCACGCGTCCGTGCCTGGCCCGCAGTTCTTCCAGCGCCTCGACCTTGCCCTCGGGCAGGACCTCGGCGACGACATGATCGATGCCGATTTCGGCGGCCACGGCCTCGGCGGTGAGGCGATTGTCGCCGCTGATCATGGCCACTTCCAGGCCCAGGCCGTGCAAGGTGCCGATCGCCTCGCGGCTGGACTCGCGCAGGGGGTCGGCGATACCCAGTAATCCGACCAGGCAATCGTCGACCGCCACCAGCACGGGCGTTCGCGCCTTTTTCGATAGCGCCGCGATCTGCTCATCCAGCGCTTGCCCGGCGGCGATTCCCTCCGATTTCAACCAGCGCAGTGAACCGACGCGGACCAGCCTCTCGCCGACCTGGGCCCGCACGCCTTTGCCGCTTTCGGCCTCGAAGTCACCGACCGATGAAATGTCCAGCTCGCGCTCCCGCGCTGCCGCCACTATCGCATGTCCCAGCGGGTGTTCGGCATCCTGCTCCACCGCGGCGGCCAGGGCCAGCCACTCGTCTTCGGCCAGCTCGCCCAATGACTCGATGTCAGTCACGGCAGGTTTGCCCTCGGTCAGCGTTCCGGTCTTGTCCAAGGCCACGACCTCGATCTTCGACAAGGTCTGCAGGGCGTTGCCGCCGCGAAACAGAATGCCGGCATTGGCCGCCCGGCCGGTACCGACCATGATCGAGGTCGGCGTGGCCAGCCCCATCGCGCAGGGGCAGGCGATGATCAGTACGGCGACAGCGTTGACCAGGGCGAAATTCAGGGCCGGGTCCGGGCCGAACAGCAGCCAGACCAGCGCCGTCAGCGCGGCAATGGCCATGACGATGGGCACGAACACGGCCGTGACCTTGTCGACCAGGGCCTGGATCGGCAGCTTGGCGCCCTGGGCCTGCTGAACCATCTTCACGATCCGCGCCAGTACTGCATCTTCGCCCAGGTCCGTGGCCTCGATCACCAGGCGCCCGTTCTGGTTGACCGTGCCGCCCACCACCGGGTCGCCGTGCTGGCGTCGAACCGGATCCGGTTCGCCGGTCAGCATGGACTCATCCACCCAGGACTCACCCGCCAGCACCTTGCCATCCACCGGCACGGTCTCGCCGGGGCGCACCCGTATGCGGTCACCGCGGCTGATTTGCTCGATCGGGCGCTCGACCACCTCACCATGGATTTCAACCCGGGCAGTCCTGGCCTGCAGACCCAAAAGCTTCTCGATCGCGGCACCCGTGCGGCCCTTGGCGCGCGCTTCCAGCATCCGGCCGAGCAGAATCAGGGTGACAATCACCGCCGCCGGTTCGAAGTAGATATTGGCCGTGCCGGCCGGCATCACGCCGGGCGCGAACATCGCCACCACCGAGTAGGCCCAGGCCGCACCGGTGCCGACGGCGACCAGCGAATTCATGTCCGGATGGCCGCGCAGCAGGTTGGGCAGGCCAAAACGGAAGAACATCCAGCCCGGGCCGAACAGCACAATGCTGGTCAATACGAACAGGATCATGTGCAGGGTGAAATGGCCAAGCAGCTCATGCAGCCAGTGGTGCAGGGCAGGGATGAAGTGGCTGCCCATCTCGAGCACGAACACTGGCAGAGTCAGCACCAGCGCCAGCAGAAAACGGCGCTTGAGCCCGGCAAACTCGCGCGCCTGTCGCTCGCCGCGGCTAGTCCCCGTCTCAATCTCCGCGGACGCGCCGTAGCCGGCCTTGACCACCGCCTGCTCCAGCGCCCGCGCTGTCACCGTGCCTTCGATGACCTCCACCCGTGCCTCGGCCCGGGCCGGATTGACGTGAGCGCTGACCACACCGGCCACGGCCGACAGCGCGCGCTCAACCCGGGATGTGCAGGAGGCACAGTGCATACCGTCAATGGCCAGCACGATGCTGTCCAGGTGGGCCGGGAAACCCTTGTCGGCCAGGAGATCGATCAGTTCAGCGACGGGCTTGTCGTCAGGCCAGTCCAGCGCCACCTCCTGCCCGGCCAGGTTGACGCTAACCGCCCGCGCATCGGTGGTTTCCAGCGCCGCTTCCAGGCGCCGCACGCAACCGGCACAGCGCAGGTTATCGACTGGCAGGACAAGACGTTCCGACATGATCAAGCCCGGGTTGTGACCAGGCATCATTGTCGCAAAGCCTGGGGCCTCGGTGCTGCCGAAAGCCCGATGTCCAGCCATTCCAGCCAGCCACAACGCCATGCAGGGGTTCAAAATCGATAGGTCACCCGCAGATAGGCATCCTGGTTCTTGCGACGCTGGTCGGCAGCGATCAGCCGCTCGATTTCCCGGCGCCAGCGGTAGCGAAGTTCCACCACCGTGTCCGGTCGGGCTTGCCAGCGATAGCGCAATTCGACCAGGTCGTCGTTTTCGCGGTAGTCGTTGGACACCAGCCAGCCGGCCTGGGCGTGGCCAAGGACCGCGCCGAGGCTGTGGCCGGGTTGCCAGTCGTACAGGTTCAGGCTGGCTTGCCAGGCATTGCCGCCGACCGAGCCGCTCCCTGGCAGACGCTGGGCTTCCCGCGAGGGTGTATTGAAGGCATGCGCCCACTCGCCGGCCGCGACCAGTCGGGCGTCGCCCACCGACCAGCTCGCCGCCAGCTTGGCACTCACGCCCAGGTAGTCGTTGCGATCTGGTTGGTCCAGGCCGACTGTCGCCAGCGCCTCCGGTATCCACACCAGCGACAGCATGCGGGTGGTCACCGGCCCCCAGGGCTGTGATGCCTCGATGGCGGCAAAAAGGCTGGTGCGAGCGCGCGTTTTGGCGAAGTCCAGCGGCGCTCGGGCCGTATTGCCCGTGCCGCGGCGGCTGTTGAGCTGACCGACCAGGTGCAGCCGCCAGCCCTCGTTCAGCGGCGTTTGCAGATACACCCCATCGGTCCAGCCGATGTTGAAGTTCGAGGCATCGTTGCGGATCAGGCTTTTGCCGGGAACGATCGGCAGGGTGAACGAAGTGGCGAAACGTCCAATCCGCAGGGTGGTGCCGCTTTCGAGGTGCCGATAGCGCAGGTTGAAGGTATCAACCGTCGCATCCCCCGCGTTCACCCCCGTCCGGCCGGGACGATAGCGGCGCAGGTAGAAGTCAAGACTGTCCTGGTCGCTGGCGAAACTGCCGGCCAGGCCGGTATTGATCTGCCAGGCCTGATCGGCAGGAGTGGCCGCTCGCAACCGCAGGCGCATCCGAAAATTGTCATTGCTGTCACGCTCACCGTTACGCTGTTCGCTCCAGTCCGCCAGATAACCCAGGCGGGCGTCACCACCCCAGCGCCACTCGGCCCCGGCCAGACTGACTTTGCCTGTCATCAAGAGCAATGTTGCTGCCAGTGCGGCGGCGCGAGTCAGAGACATGAATTTCGATTCCAGCAAGGTGTTCCGCAAGTCACGACGGTCAAGGTCCTGTCGAGCTCGCCGGCGTTTGCCGGGCAAGGTCAACGGCCCTGACCATTGTCTCAAAGCCTGAGACCTCTGGAGGTTTCCGATCGCGTTTTTGACCGATCACCAGACCCGTCGAGGCCTTGAAGCAGGCTCGCTTGCCGCGTCATGATCCTGAAAGCCGCAATGCAGGACAATACCGGCAGGGCAACAGATTCAAAGGAACGCCATGATTAGGTGCTGCTGGACGGCCGCTTTGCTACTCGCCCTGGCCTCGGCGCTGCAGGCCGGTGACATCACCGGTCGGGTTTTTCTCGACGGTGCGGGTGACGGCCAATGGGCGCCGGGCAAACCCGGCATTCCCGATGTGCTGGTCAGCAACGGCCGCGAGATCGTCCGCACCGATGCCGAGGGCCGCTATCGCCTGCCGGTCCACGACGATATGGACGTGTTCATCATCCAGCCCTCGGGCTACCGGGTGCCGGTCAACGAGCGCGGCCTGCCGCAGATGCATTTCAGCTACAAGCGCCAGGGTTCGCCATCGCTTCGCTTCGGCGGGCTGCCGCCGAGAGAGCTGCCGGAGTCACTGGATTTCGCGCTGCACCGACGGGCCGGGGACGATGATTCCTTCAGCTGTGCCATCGTTGGCGACCCGCAACCCTATTCCAACCAGGAAGTGTCCTGGTTTCGCGACAGCGCCGTGCGCTATCTGATCGAAGCTGACCTTGGGGCGGATGATTGCGTGATTTATCTGGGGGACGTGGTTGGTGATGATCTGGATCTGCTCGACCGCCTGTTTCGTCTCGGCGCGCAGGCCGGTGCGCCGCAATGGCCGGTGATCGGCAATCATGACCTGGATTTCGACGCCACCCGTCCGGAGGATTCGGCCGACAGCTGGCGAGCCCGAGCGCTGCCAGCCTACTACGCGTTCGAGCTCGGTGAGGTCATGTTCGTGGCTCTGAACAATGTCGTCTACCCCTGCGGCGAGGTCGACATGACCAGGCCGGGCCGTGAGTTCTGCAGCGGCGATTCGCCCAGCTACAACGGCCGCGTGCCCGAGCAGCAGATCGAATGGCTGGCCGGCCTGCTCGCCAAGCTGCCGCCAGAGCAACTGGTGGTGCTGTTGCATCATGTCCCGCTGGTATCGTTCAGCGATGCCGACCGGCCGCAGCACCTGACCGACAACGCCGCCGAGATTCACGACTTGCTGGAAGGACGCCCGGCACTGTCCTTGTCCGGCCACACCCACACCCTGGAAAACCACGACCCGGGTCAGTGGTTCGCGGGCTGGGAAGAACATGTCGGCGTCGGCCCGCTGCCGTTTCGCCATATCGTGGCCGGGGCGGCCTCGGGCGGCTGGTGGCTGGGTGATCTGGATGTCGAAGGCGTCCCGATGGCGCTGCAGCGCATGGGCGCGCCAAAGGGGATATTGAGGCTTGAGTTTGACGGCGCCGATTATGTCGAGCGCTATCACGCCACCGATGGCAACTCGACCCGCCAGCAGTGGATATCGTTCAATACGCCACAATTTCGGGCCTGGTACCAGACGCTGGCTGAGTGGATGGAGCAGCCGGCCGACGAGCGCGACCCGGTGCCGCCGGTCTCGGGCCATGACCTGGAAGATCTCCAGATGGTGACTGCAGATGATCTGGCCGTGGGCGTGTACCTGAGCGTCAATGTCTGGCTGGGCAGCGCGTCCACAGCAGTGCGGGCCCGAATTGAAGACAGCGAATGGATGACGCTGACCCGCACCCAGGCCGGCCAGGGAGAGGGACCGCAGCGCGGGGCCATGTTCGTCGATCCGAAATCCGTCGCCCGCAAGGCCAGCAGCTCGCGCCGTGCCGTCGTCAGTCGTTCCGGCAACCCGCGCACCCAGGGGCACGAGGCCTTTCGCGGCCGCCGCTACCAGGGCATCCCCGGCCCCCAGGACCGGCGCATGCCGGACCGCAACGTCCACCTCTGGCAGCTGCGCCTGCCAGAAGATCTTTCGATTGGCGTGCACCGGGTGCAGGTGGAAACACGCGACCGCCACGGACGGCTCACCGACGAAACGGTCCTGCTGGAGGTGGTTGAACAACGCCCGCCGCGGTTTTGGCGTCATCAAATGTGGGACTGATCCGGTCTGAATGAAAAAGCGCGCGAAGTCAGTTGAAACGGTCTTCGCGCGCCATTTGGCTTTGGTGCCAGCCTGGATTCAGGCAGGCGTGGACCACTAGCGGTCGCACGAGCGCTTCTTGCCGCGCTTGCCGTGGCGTCGCTCGGCCAGCATGGCCTGCTGCTCCGGGGTAAGGATGTCGCTCATCGCCTGGCGCCAGGCGGCCCCGTCGGGGCGCTCGCCATCGGCGCGCCAGGCCTGCATCTGCTCGCGCATGGCCGTGCGCTGCTCGTCAGTCAGGTCGAGCCCGGCCATCGGATGGCCTTTTCCATAGCGACCACCGTGGCGGTGGCGGCGATGCTTGCGGTCGGATTTCATTGCATCCAGCCTTTCGGCCTGTTCGGCGGTCAGTACATCGCGGATTTCCTCGCGCAATGCCTGTCGCGAGGCGCGCATGGCAGAACGGTCGCGCTCGCCTTCGGACCTGAGGGCGCGTCGCTGCTCGCGTTCAACTTCGATCAGATTGGCGATCTGGTCACGCTGGCTGTCGCTGAGCTCGAGACGCTCGGCCATGCGGTCGGCCATCCGTTCCGGTGAAGGTGCCTGGCGATTGGCCAGGGCCGGACCGCTGATGGCCAGCAGGGCGGCGACGGCCAGGGCCGAAAGCTGCTTTGGTGAGATTCGAATCAACATGGCTTGTACTCCTGTTTGGGTTTGAGGCCAGCGGTCGCTGAACTGTCTGCGACCTTGAAGCACAGCTTGCCGGTTTGCCATGTGGACTTGGGTGGCGCCACTGCGGGAAGTGTGACGAAAGGTTACGCGGACAGCTCGATGCTTAGCTTGAGGCCACCATCGGGCCGATTCCTCGCCCGGATGTTCCCGCCGTGCAGTTCAATGGCCGCCCGCGCGATCGCCAGGCCGATGCCGCTGCCGCCGGCATCGCGCGCCTCATTGAGGCGCATGAACGGCTCGAAGATGTCTTCCAGACGTTCCGGCGGCACGCCCGGGCCCCGGTCCAGCACATGAATGCTTACCTGGGCATCTGTTGCTTCGGCCAGCAGCTCAACCTCGCCGCCCGCGGGACTGTGACGCAGCGCGTTGCGCAGCACGTTCTCCAGGGCGCGGCCGAGTAGCTCGGCATCGCCGGAGATGATCAGCTGCGCTGGCGCCTCGAGCTTGACCACTATGCCGCGAGCGCTGCCTTCCAGGCGCGCCGACTCGGCCAGATCGGTCAGCTTGTCGGTCAGATCAAAGTGCTGGCGCTCGAGGCCGGGTTGGTCTTTCAGGCGGACATAGCGCAGGATCTCATCGATCAATCCGTCGAGACGTTCGATGTCGGACTCCATCCGGGCCAGGTAGTCGGCACGTTTGTCGGCGCTGGCGCTGTCGGCGGCCAGCGTCAGGGCAACGCGCAGCCGGGCCAGCGGCGAGCGCAGCTCGTGGGAAACATCGCGCAGCAGCTGGCGCTGACGTTCGATCTGAACCTGCAGGCGGTCGGCCATGCGATTGAAGTCGCGGGCCAGGTCGCCGAGCTCGTCGCCTCTGGCAGTGCTGGCGCGGTCGGCCCGTGCAGCCAGCTCGCCGTCGCCCAGAGCCTGGCCGGCCTGTTTCAGGGCGCCGATCGGGCGGGTGATGGAGCGGGCCAGCCACAAGCAGATCAGGCCGCTGAACAGCATCGCCAGCGCCAGCAGGCCACCGCCGCCGAGTCCGCCGAACAGGCGCAGGACCAGAGGCTCCGGTGGCGGGGTCAGAATGACCAGGAAGCGACCGTGTTGCGGGTCGCTTACCGTTGCAACGACCTGGCCACGGCGGGGTGTTTCCGGCAGTGCCTCGGTGCGCCGCCAGTCCCGGGCCAGGCTCCTGAGCTCCCAGGGCAGACGTTGCCCGCGTAGCTCGTGCCCGTCGCGGTCAAGAATGAAAATTCGGATGCGCCGGCCCCGCTCGGGGCTGCGCTCGGCCCAGCGCACCAGGCCCTCGACGCCTTCGCGGGCCAACGCCTGCCCTGCCCGGCGCTCCATGCCGTCGGCCAGGCGCAGGGCTCTTCCCGACCATTCGACTTCATCGCGCTGAGCCTGCTCCAGGCTCCAGTTGATCAGTATCACTGCGCCGACGGTCAGCACGATGACCGCCCAGAACGACAGAAAAATGCGCAGGTACAGACGGCTCATGAATCCGGGCTCAGCAGCACATAGCCGCGACCGCGCACGGCCTCGATGCGCGGCTGCCCATCGGGCAGCGGTCCCAGCTTGCCGCGCAAGCGGCTGACATGGGTGTCAATGCTGCGCTCGAACGGCTGCAGGGTGCGGCCCAGCGCATGCAGGGCCAGTTCGTCCTTGGCCACCACTTCCCCGGCGGTACTGAGCAGTCGTTCGAGCACGGCGAACTCGGCGGCGGTCAGGTCAATCGGCTCGCCGTTCAGGCTGACCCGGCGACGGGCATGGTCGAGACTGAGCTCGCCTAATGCTTCAGTCGGTTCCGGGGCCGAGCGCGCCCGCCTGAGTACCGCCCGCAGGCGCGCACCCAGCTCGCGCGGGTTGAAGGGCTTGGGCAGATAGTCATCCGCGCCCAGCTCCAGGCCGACGATGCGGTCGGTGTCTTCGCCGCGAGCAGTCAGCATGATCACCGGCACCCGGCTGCTGCCGCGCAGCTTTCGCAACAGGTCAAAACCATTCATGCCGGGCAGCATCACGTCCAGCACCACCGCATCGATATCCGGCGCTTGTGCGGCCTCCAGGCCCGAAGGCCCGTCATGCGCCTGGCCCGTCTGCAAGCCTTCCGTGGCCAGGTAGTCAGCCAGCATGCCGGCCAGCTCGCGGTCGTCATCGATGATCAGGATTTTGCTTGACATGGTTTCCGGCCAGGTTTCCTGCTACAGGATACGACCCTTGATCAGCGGGCCCAAGCACGGGCGTGTCACGATGTGTGTCGGCAGTTGGGGCGGAAACGGCTGACGGCTACGACAGCAGCAGCCAACCCGCCCCGGTGGCCAGTAGCAGCATAGGGATGGACCAGCAATGGAATTCGCACCAGATGCCGGGCTCGCGGGCCAGGCGCAGGGCGATCAGGTTGGCCATGGAGCCGATCGCCAGGCCGAAGCCGCCGACGCTCACGCCCCAGGCCAGTGCCCGCCAGTCGCTGGCAAAGTCAGCCAGGAAGATGGCCGCGGGCACGTTCGACATGGCCTGGGAGAGGCTAACCGCGAGGGCGTAGACCAGGACAGGCCGCTCATCGGTGGCCGGCATCAGCTCAAGCATCCAGGGCAGGCGCGCCAGCAGGCCCAGGCAGACGAACATCAGCAGGAAAACCAGTAACAGCAGCCAGTCGATGCCGGCCAGCAGGCGGGGCTTGAGCGCGGCGAACAAGGCCAGCAGGGCGACCACGGCCGGCAGCGCCAGTCCGGCGTCCACGGCCAGCAGAAACGGGACATAGAACACAAGCCCAAGCAGCAGCAGGCGCCGGTCCATGGGCGGATGGGCGCCGACATCGCCGAGCATCAGGCGCTGGCGACTGAAGCCCAGCCAGACCAGGCCCAGCAGCAAGCCCATCATGGCGGCCGTCAGCGGCGCCATGGCAACGATGAACTCGACAATGCCGACCTCGGCCAGCTGCCAGAGAAACAGGTTTTGCGGATTGCCAAACGGGCTGATCGCAGAACCGGCGTTGACCGCCAGGGCCTGGAAGACCACCAGCCGGGCCAGCGGCAGCCGGGCGACCAGGCGCAAACCCAGCGTCAGCGGCACGCTGATGAACAGGGCGACATCGTTGGTCAGCACAGTCGACAAGGCAGCGGCAAACAGGACCAGGCACAGGGCCAGGCTGCGCTCGCCGTGCAGGCGCATGACCAGCCAGCGGCCCGCTGCCGCCAGGCCACCGCTGATCTCCAGCGCCCGGCTCAGAATCATCAGCCCGGCCAGCGCGGCCAGGGTGTTCCAGTGGACCAGGCCGGGAATGTCGCGTACCGGTATCGGACTGAACCAGACCAGCATCGGCAGCGCGGTCAGCAAGATCAGTAGCAGTCGTTCCTGCCGCAGGCGTGTCAGCATGAAAGGGCCGGGGAGCTGTTGCTCCCCGGCTCAGGGTGAAAGCTCAACTATAAAGCGTAGAGCAGACGGTTGGGTGAGCCACTGCCAATCCCGGACAGACGACCGGTGGTGCCACGGTTGTAGATTGCGTTGCGGATCTGGGCAGGGCTGGCGTTGGGGTTGACCGACAGCCACATGGCGACCACGCCGGCCACGTGCGGCGCGGCCATGGAGGTGCCGCTGATGGTGTTTGCCGCGGTGTTCGAGGTATGCCAGGCCGAGCGGATGTTGCTGCCCGGGGCGAAGATGTTCACGCAGGATCCCCAATTGGAGAAGTTCGAGCGCTGGTCATTGGCGGTGGTGGAGCCCACGGTCATGGCCGCGCTGACCCGCGCCGGCGACACGTTGCAGGCATTCTGACCTTCGTTGCCGGCGGCGGCGACCACGACCACACCGCGGTTGATCAGGTTGTTGGTGGCGTTGTCGATCGCTGCCGAGGCTGGGCCGCCCAGGCTCATGTTGGCAACAGCCGGTCGGACCGCGTTGGCAGCAACCCAGTCGATACCGGCAATGATGGTGGAGTTGGCGCTGCCGCCGGTGCAGCCGAATACCCGCACCGGCACCAGGCGCACGTTTTTGGCCACGCCCCAGGTCGTTCCACCGATGGTGCCGGCGACATGAGTGCCATGGCCATTGCAGTCATTGGTGCCGCGGCCGTCATTGATCGCGGTGGCACCTGGCAACATGCGGCCACTGAACTGGCTGTGGCTGGAGCGAATGCCGCTGTCGATGACATAGGCGCGCACGTTTGCAGCACCGTTGGCGGCCGTGAAACGACCGTCCAGCGGCAGGTTGCGCTGGTCGATCCGATCCAGGCCCCAGGGCGCGTTGGTCTGGGTATTGCTCAGGAAGACTTCCGCATCTTCCTCGATAAAGGCAATGCGACGGTCGCGCAGCATCGAACGCACCGTGCGCTCGTCGGCCTGAATCGCCATGCCCTGCAAGGCATGGGTATAGACCTGACTGATGTTCAGATCGTGGGCCAGGGCCAGGTCGACGGCCGTGCGCATGACTGCATCGACGCGCGCGGCATCGTCTTCGGCCGCCGAGCGTCGCGTTCGGTTGCTGTCGACGGGGTCGTGAAAGACGACGATGTACTGTCCGGCAATGGGCTGCTCAACGCGCACCAGCTCGGCAGCTGACAGCGAAAAGCTCATGGCCAGGAGCAGGCCAAGCAATAACAAATGCTTCTTCATCAATGTTTCCCTGTGTGATGTCTTGCAAATGACGACCCGCGGGAGCTCGGCTCGTCCCTCTCCCCTCGCTGGCAGGACTGGATGCTCCCGATCATGCCAGTCGATCTTTTAGCCGTCCGCGGCCCGGCCAGTCAATACGTACCGTGGCGCACGTTCAGAGAAAAATGGAATATAGGACGCGAATATTCTTTTCGGTTATGAACGAGCTTGGTTGCAGGGCTTGGTGGGGCTGGGTACGCGGCTTGTGCATTCGCGCCGCGTGGCCCGCTAGCGGCTGACGCAGTCAGCCAGAAAATGCATCCACGGATGATCGATCAGGTGGGCCAGCCAGGGACCAAAGGCGACCAGGATCCCGGTCAGTGCCAGCAGGGCGGCAGCCAGGCCGCGCAGGCCCTTGCGGTTGACGGCTGAGCGGAATTTCAGCGCCGCCAGCCCGGTGCCAAGCAGCAGCGGTACGGTGCCCAGTCCGAAGGCCAGTACCAGGGCAGTGGTCGCCAGCGGGTCGGCCAGCAGTACGGCGCTGGCGACGACGGTGTAGAGCAGGCCGCAGGGCAGCAGGCCCCAGAGCAGCCCCAGGCCCAGCGCGTTGTCGAAGCTTCTGACCGGCAGAAAGCGAGCCAGTACCGGGATCATGCGGCGGGTCAAGGGGGCGGCGGCCTGGCCGGCCAGATCGCGGAAACGGCCAGGCAGGGCAATGTAGACCGCCATCATTACCAGCATCAGGCCCAGGGCCATGCGCATCACCACCACGGTGTGTTCGGGCAGCAGGGTGGCCGGCAGCATGCCGATGCCGGTGGCGATCAGGGCGATCAGCAGGTAGCTGGTGATCCGGCCGAGGTGAAAGCCGGCCGCCAGCCAGGGCTTGTCGCCGGGAAGCTGGGCGTGCAGCATGCCGGCAATGCCGCCGCACATCCCTAAGCAGTGGGTGGAGCCGAACAGGCCGGCCAGCAGGCCGGCCAGTAACGCTGCTTCCGGGTTCATGCCGGTCTAGTCGGTCAGTCCCAACGCGCGTTCAGCCGCCTGCCGGGTCAGCGGGTGGTAGCCCGGCCGGGCGCGCTGATAGACTTCCACAGCCCAGTCCCGGCCCCAGTCACTGGCCGCCAGCGCGGCATACAGTGGTTGGGTGAACTTGTTGCGGCCGACCTCCAGCAAAAAGCTTTCCAGCCGCTCGATACCAGGCGTGTACTCTGCCTCGATGCTGCGCATCAGCCACAAAAACAGAATTTCGTAGTTCTGCTGCTCAACCAGGGCGAACTGTTCATCCATGGCGGCCATCGTGCCGGCATCCAGCAATCCTTCCAGGCCGATCAGGAAATGCCGCCACTGGTGCACCGACCAATCGGCGACCGGCAGCTCAGCGAGGCCCACCACTCCGGTCTGCCAGTTTTCACGCCAGCCATCGACCTCGGTAAAGGCATCGGAGCGCGGTCGGATCTCCTGGGCAGTGTCCGGCAGGCCGGGCTGGTACAGCCACTCCTCAAACTCGGCCAGGCTGGCGCGGCCGGGATGGGCTTCGATCAGGTGCTCGCGAGCATAGTCGAGAAAGTCCTCGGAGGTGATCGAGCGAAACGCGAAGTAGTCGAAATACTGGCGCAGGAAAGTATCCAGCACCTCGCGACCGTAGCGGTGCTCCAGCCAGTCGATAAAGAACCGGCCCATGTCATAGGGCACGCGCATGAAGGCCTGCTCGGGATCACGGTCGGACAGGTCACGAACCAGCTGCCGATCGCGCTCGTCGGCGGTCTGCAGGGTTTCATTGAGACCGTCCCAGGCCAGCACGGCGAGTTGGTCGCGCACATCGGTGCCGTACAGCCGCTCCATGATCCGGGCCTCGAAGTAGACCGTGAAGCCCTCGTTCAGCCATAAATCGCGCCAGGCGGCGTTGGTGACCAGGTTACCTGACCAGGAATGGGCCAGTTCATGGGCGACCAGGCCCAGAAGGCTGCCGTCGCCAGCAATAATGGTCGGGGTGATGTAGGACAGGCGCGGGTTTTCCATGCCGCCAAAGGGGAAACTGGGCGGCAGCACCAGCAGGTCGTAGCGACCCCAGCGGTAAGGTCCGTAGAGGTCTTCGCCGATATCAATCATTTCCTCGAGCACATCGAATTCGGCCGCGGCGGCCTCGATCCACTCAGGCTCGGCATAGATGCCCGAACGCGGCCCGGTTTCGGCAAAGACCAGGTCGCCAATGGCAATCGCCATCAGGTAGGAAGGGATGGGCTCGGGCATCTCGAAGTGATACTCGCCGCTGTCGTTGCGCTCGAACAGGTTGCCGGCCGCACCCATTACCACCATCAGATCGCGTGGCCCGCGCACCGTCGCTTCGAAGGTGTAGCGCACCGCCGGGGTGTCCTGCAGCGGCACCCAGGTGCGGGCGTAATGCGGCTGGCTTTGCGAGAACATGAACGGCTTGCCGGAAGAGGTCTGCGCGGCATCCAGCCACTGCAGGCCGAAGGCTTCGGGCCTGCTGGCATAGTCGATGCGTACCTGCTCAATGCCCTGCGGCAGGACGATGACCAGGGGCTGGCCAAGATGCCCGTGATCGGCACCGAGGCGCCAGGACACCGGCAGGAAGGTGCCGTCTGGTCGAACGGCATTGACGTCGCGAATGTCGAGATCGCGGGTGTCGAGCACCAGGCGCTGAAAGCCCGGTACCGGTCGTTCCAGATCCAGCACGACATGGCCGCTGAGGGTGCGCCGGTTCATGTCGGCATCCAGGTCCAGGCGCATGTGGCGAATGTGCACACGCTCGAACTCCGCGAAGCTGTGCGGATCGGTGCCGACTTCGACCCGCAAGCTGGGCTCGGGTGACAGCGCCGGTGCAGGATCGTCTGACTGGCAGGCGGTGAGCAAAAACAGGACGGACAGCGAGAAAAGCAGGTGTCTTGGAGATGCGGTCATCGTTGTGAGGGCGTCTGAAAATCTCCGTTCATTTTCTCACACTCTGCTCTGCCAACCTTCCGGGCGCGATGCCATCGCGGAATGTGTCCCGTCGTTGCGGCCTAGAGCGCGTCCTCGCCCTCTTCGCTGGTGCGGATGCGCACGGCGCGCTCCAGCGCGGTGACGAAAATCTTGCCGTCGCCAATGCGGCCCGAGGCGGCGGTTTCAACAATGGTCTCGACCACGCGTTCGGCCATGTCATCAGCCACGGCAATCTCGAGCTTGAGCTTGGGCAGAAAATCGACCACGTACTCGGCGCCGCGGTAGAGCTCGGTGTGGCCCTTCTGCCGGCCAAAGCCCTTGACCTCAGTCACGGTCATGCCGGTGACGCCAACTTCTCCCAGGGCATCGCGCACATCGTCGAGCTTGAAGGGTTTGATGATCGCGGTGATCAGTTTCATGAAAATTGCTCCAACCAGAGCGGCTCAGGTTAATACAAATATTGATCGCGCTGGGTTACTCTGCCCGCCAAACTGCCGAGGAAACATCCATGCGCCCCGACTTTCAGACCATCGACGAGATTACCCGGCGCCTTGCCGCTGCCGTGCCGGCCGAGCTGAAGACCGCGCGCGCCGAGCTGGAGGCGCAGTTCAAGGTGATTCTTGAGTCCACCTTCAATCGCCTCGACCTGGTCACCCGCGAGGAGTTCGAGATCCAGAAAAAAGTGCTGGCCCGGACCCGCGAAAAGCTCGAAGCGCTGGAACGACGGTTGGCCCGGGAGGCAGATTCAGGCGGCACTGGCTGACGCCCGCCCCGACAGGCTGCGTCCGGCCAGCCACACCGCCAGCACGATAATCAGACCGCCAATCAACAGCCGCGGCCAGTCCACGTCGCGGTTCCAGAACAGGAAATTGACCAGGATGCCGGCGGGAATGAGCATGTTGTTCATCGCCGCCAGCTGGCCGGTGTTGACCCGCTTGGCACCCAGGTTCCAGCCCAGGTAACCCAGCCCGGAGGCGCCAATGCCCAGCCAAAGCAGTACCCCCCACTGGACGGCGCCGACCGGCAGGCGTTCAAGGTCGGCAAACAGCCAGGCCGCCGGCAGGCAGACCAGAACAGCGCCGACAAAGAACCAGCCAAAGGCCTGGACCTGATCGATCGCAGTCCCGCCCACCAGGCGCTTGTAGGCGACCTGGCCGGCGGCAAAGCATAGGTTGGCGCCCTGGATCAGCAGGAAACCGGTCAGCGTGCCCGAGTCCAGCCCACCGTAGCGGATCACCGCCGCGCCGGCCACGGCCAGCAGGGCAGCCAGCCACCAGGCCAGGGGCAGGTGCCTGCGACCGATCATCAGCTCGTCAATCAGGGCCACATAAAGCGGGGTGAAGATGGTGAACAGCAGCAGCTCCGGCACGCCCAGGTAGCCGTAGGCGTGAAACAATAAGAGATACATCAGGCCGATCTGGACTGAGCCGATGGCCATCAGCATGCCCGCCTGCCTGAACGCAATTCGGCTTCGCCACAGTAAGGGTGCAAACACCAGTGCGGCCAAGCCGACCCGTATCAGTACCGACAGAAAGTCATCGACCTGGCCGGAGAGGTATACACCGATCAGTGAAAAACTGAACGCCCAGCCCAGCGTGACCAGCCAAAGCAGTGTCATCTTGAGGAGAGTCTCCATGAGTTCAGAGAGCAAGCTCGATTCGAGCCCCGGCGGGCTGGTTCCTGCGCCCGGTATAGGATACGCTTAACGTCCACTGATCGCGTGGGGACGTGATGAGAAGTTCGTTCGGTGTTGCCGTTGGGCTTGCCCTGCTTCTCGCATTCGGCCATTCACAGGGTTCGACCCTGATGGTTGGCGGGGATCATGACTTTCCCCCCTACGAGTTTATCGACGAATGGGGTCAGCCTGCCGGCCTGAACGTTGATCTGCTCAGCGCCGTTGCCCGCGAGCTTGAGCGCGATATCGAGTTTCAGCTTGGCCCCTGGGCAGACAGTCGCGAGCGCATCATGTCCGGAGAGATCGACGTGCTGCCCATGTACGTGGCCGCCTTCCGCCAGCCGGAGCTGAGCTTTTCCACGCCGCACGTGATGATTTATCACGAAATTTTCGTGCGCGTGGGCGGCCCCAGCCTAGACAGCCTGGCCGATCTGGCCGGCGGCTCCTTGATTGTCCAGCGCGATGCCTGGGTGCATGAGCGGCTGCTGGAGGAAAACTTTGACGGCGAGCTGATTCTCGTCGAGCGTGAGCGCGATGCCTTGTTGCTGCTGGCTTCCGGCCAGCACGATGCGGCGCTGATCAGCGAAGCCGTGGGGCGCAGGCTGTTGACCGAGCTTGGTCTTGATGCGCTGACCACCAGCGGCGGGCCGCTGTTTCCTGTCGAGTATGCGCTGGCGGTTCGGGCCGGCCGCGACGAGCTGCTGGCCGAGCTCAACCGTGGTCTGGCGATGATTCGTGCCAGCGGTGAATTCAACGCATTGCACCAGCGCTGGCTGGGGCACGAGCGTTCGGTTCCGGCGCCGCCGGTCACGGCCCAGCGCTGGAACTGGCTGCTGATCGCCGTGCTGCTATTGCTGGTGATCGGCTGGTACGCGCATCGCCGGTCCGGCAAGCGCCCGGGAACGCTCAGCGACAAGGCGACGGTCGAGCAGCAGTTCTTTACCGATTCCCTGACCGGTCTGGCCAATCGAGTGGGATTGGAGCGTCATCTCTCCGACCAGCTCGAGCAGGATTGGCAGCCAGGGAAGCAGCTCGCCCTGCTGCATCTGGACCTGGATCAGTTCAAGCTGGTCAACGAAAGCGGGGACCATGTCAGCGGCGATCGCGTGCTGCGTCAGATTGCTTCCCTGCTGAAGGCGCTGATCGGATCGGATGGGTTTCTGGCCCGCCCGGGGGGCGATGAGTTCTGTATCGTGCTGGCGGCCAAGCCCGCCGAGAGCCTGCTCGAGCGCGCCGAAATCCTGCGTCAGCGCCTGGAGGCGGAAGCCTTCGAGGTTGACGAGCAGCGCTTTCGGGTAACGGCCAGCATCGGCGTGGCCGCACTGGCCGGGCCGGAGCGCTCGATCGCCGAAGCCTTGAAGCAGGCCGAAGCGGCCTGTCTGATGGCAAAGGAAAGTGGCCGCAATCGGGTTCACCTGTTCAGCGATTCCGACCGGGCCCAGATGGAGCATCACGGCCAGATGCGCCGGGTCCAGGAGTTGTCGAGGGCGCTGGACGAGGGCAGCCTGTCACTGTTTTTCCAGACCATCGAGCCCGCCCAGGCGCAGCCCGGCGCACCGCTGATTGTAGAGCTGCTGGTGCGGATGACCGATGCCGATGGCCAGCTTGTTGCTGCCGGCGAGTTTGTTCCGGCAGCGGAGAAGTACTTCCTCGCCCAGAGACTGGACCGCTGGGTGGTAAGCGCTGCGCTGGGTTGGTTGGACAGCAATCTCAAAACACTGCCTGATCTGGGCCGGGTCTATATCAACCTGTCTGGCCGCAGCCTCGGTGATGACCGGTTTCTGCCCTTTGTCCTCGACCAGCTCGACAGCCATGAGGTGCCGGCCAGCCTGCTCGGCTTCGAGATCACCGAAACCGCCGTGATGACCCACCTGCAAACCGGGCTGGCAACCATCGAGGCGCTGCGCGAACGCGGCGTGGCTTTCGCCCTGGACGACTTCGGTGTTGGTGTGTCTTCCATGGCCTACCTGCGCGAGCTGCCGGTCGATGTGGTCAAGATCGACGGCAGCTTTGCCCGCCGCGCCATCGACAATCCGCGCGAGCGCACCCTGCTGCGCGAAATCAACGATCTGGGCAAGCTGCTGGGCAAGATCACCGTGGTCGAGCAGGTCGAGACCGAATCTGCCCGCAAGCTGATGGCCGAGCTGGGTATCGACTATGTCCAGGGCTGGGCCATCAGTCGCCCCAGATCCCTGGACGAGCTGATCTCTGGCCGTTCGGCTGACTAGCGAGCCTCTGAACCACTCTGCGCGGGCGCGGAGAGATTCGCCGCCTTGCTGTCGGGTAAATCTCCCAGTCAGAGACGGGTATTTTTCCCATGGCCGCGATCGCGGGCTGGTTGGACAATCCTGCCCTGGTATCCACGTGCGGGGAAATCGCATTGAATCTAGCCACCGTGTTGTCCCGTGCCCAGGTCGGTATCGAAGCGCCGCTGGTTCGGGTGGAGGTCAATCTGGGGCCGGGTTTGCCCGGTTTCGGCATTGTCGGCCTGCCGGAAACCGCCGTGCGCGAAAGCAAGGACCGGGTGCGGGCGGCCATGGCCAATGCCGGCTTTGACCGGCCGTCGTGGAAGATCACTGTTTCACTGGCGCCGGCCGACTTGCCGAAAGAGGGTGCCCGTTTCGATCTGCCGATCGCCATGGGCGTGCTGGCGGCATCGCGCCAGGTGCAGGCCGATCAGCTCGACCGTTGGGAGTTTGTGGGTGAGCTGTCGCTGGGTGGTGAGCTGCGTCCGGTGCGCGGTTCCTTGCCGGCGGCGATCCAGGCAAGCAAGGCCGGGCGCAAACTGGTTTTGCCAAGGGCCAACGGGCCGGAAGCGGCGCTGGTGAGCCAGGCCGAGGTCTACCTGGCCGATCATCTCACCGAGGTGGTCGCTGCGGTCAACGGCCAGGCCGAGCTGGAGCGCGCGAAACCGCTGCCGGTAGAACAGGCCCTGGATGCCCCAGACCTGTCGGACGTGCTCGGCCAGCAACGGGCGCGCCGGGCGCTGGAGATCTGTGCCGCAGGTGGCCACAACCTGCTGTTTCTCGGCCCACCCGGCACTGGCAAGACCCTGCTGGCCTCGCGTCTGCCGGGCATTCTGCCGCCGATGGCCGAAGACGAGGCGCTGGAGGCTGCTGCAATCGCGTCGGTCGCCGGCCAGGGCATCGATCCGGCACGCTGGCGCCGCCGTCCCTTTCGCTGCCCGCATCACACTGCCTCTGGCGTGGCCCTGGTTGGGGGTGGCTCGAAACCCAGGCCCGGAGAAATATCCCTGGCCCATGCTGGTGTTTTGTTCCTGGACGAGCTGCCCGAGTACAGCCGGCATGTGCTTGAGGTCTTGCGCGAGCCGCTGGAATCAGGCCGGATCATCATTTCGCGAGCAGCCGTGCAGGCCGAATTTCCGGCCAGCTTTCAGCTGGTTGCGGCGATGAATCCCTGTCCCTGCGGTTACCAGGGTGATCCGTCCGGCCGCTGCAGCTGCACGCCGGACCAGGTCCGGCGCTACCGTGATCGCATTTCTGGTCCGCTGCTGGATCGGATCGATCTGCAGGTTGAAGTGCCCCGTCAATCGCTGAACGGGCAGGAGCCGGGCGAACCTTCGGAGGCGGTTCGTGAGCGGGTAATGGCTGCGCGCTCGCGCCAGAGTGCGCGTGGCATGATCAACGCCCGCCTGGGCGTGGCCGGCATTCGTGAGCACTGTCAGCTTGGCCAGCGTCAATCGCGGTTGCTGGAAAGCGCCTGCGAGCGCCTGAATCTTTCCGCTCGTGCCCATCACCGCATTTTGCGCGTGGCCCGCACCATCGCTGACCTGGACGGTTCAGATGGTATTGATCTTGCCCATCTCACCGAAGCCATCGGCTACCGCCAGCTTGATCGCGGCTGAACGGTTCCGATGCCGGACGCAACGGTACAAAACAGCATCTGATTACATGCGCAATCAGAAAAAAGAATGCTCCCTGGCAGCGGGCGGTTTCCTTTTGGTGCTTGCCATGCACCGGTTTACCAATCATTCACTATTGCGGCCGAGACTCCAGTTAGCATAGAGACTGGCTTGCGCATTCCGATTTCGACTTGCACCGTTTACTCCTGATCCTCGTCTTGATGGTGGCCAGCTGCCTGGCACGCGCTGACGTGCTTGTCGTCGATATCAGCGGCGTCGACGGCGCTTTGCTGAGCAATGTCCGGGCGCACCTTGGGCTGGTCCGGGCCGAGCGACTGGAGGATGTTTCGCCCTGGCGGCTGCGCCAGCTGGCCGATGATGCGCGCGGCGAGGTTCGCGAGGCGCTGCGACCCTTCGGCTACTATCGCCCGCGCATCGAGGTGCGACTGGAGGAACCCGAGCGCGAGGGGAGGCCCTGGCGGGCGCGCGTTCGGATAGAGCCGGGCCAGCCGACCCGTATCGATCGGGTCGAAATCCAGTTTCAGGGCGCAGGCCAGGATGATGCCGAGCTGCTGGCCTGGCGTGACGACTGGCCACTGCCGGTGGGCAGCGTGTTGAGACATGTTGAATACGAGAGCGCGTGGCGCGCCCTTGATGGCCTTGCGCGTGCCCGCGGCTACTTTGACGCCAGCTTCCGCGAGCGCCGGGTGACGGTGGACCCTGACCGGGGCACGGCCGAGGTCCGGATTCGGTTTGATACCGGGCCGCGCTACCGCTTCGGTGGCTTCGAAGTACCTGAGTCGATTTTTGCCGAGCGCTTGATGAATCGCCTGACCATCATCGAGACCGATGAGCCGTTCACCAGTGCGCGGCTGGATGAACAGCGCGAAACCCTGGTTCGCTCCGGTTTGTTTTCGCGGGTAATTGTCGAAGAGCAGCGCGAGCGCGAGGACGAACGTGTTGACCTCATTTACCGGTTGGAGCCGCGGCCACCCAACTCCTATCGGATCACTGCCGGCGTCGGCACGGATACGGGTGCTCGGGTGCAGCTGGGCTGGCAGCGGCATTACCTGTCTTCGCGTGGCAATCGTCTGGACACGGGCTTTGGCGCCCAGCAGCGCAATAGTGAGTTCATCCTGCGCAGCGAATACCAGCATCCGCGTGGCAGCAAGCCCTCGGACTTTCTGACCCTCGGTGGCGTGCTCCGACGCGAGCAGGACAACTTCCGATTCAATGACGAGGATCGACGCGAGGCGATTTTTGACTCCTACAGCGGTCGCCGGGAGCAGGCCGAGTTGACCATCGGTCGGCTGCAGGAGCGCCGGCCGTTCGGCTTCTGGCGCGCGCGGATCGAAGAGCGGATCGGTATTTCCTACCTCAACGAATCCTTCGATGCCTTTCGCGAGGCCAGTTTCAGCGAAGAGAACGTGGCCTTGCTGGAGGCCCATCCCGAGTTGGCCGAATTTCTCCAGACCACGACCAATACCCTGGCCCTGGGCGCGCACTGGCGCCTGCTCAACACCAGTGGCAGCGGATTTTTTGCCCAGGGCCAGATTGTTGAAGCCCGGGTTCTGGCCGCGCATGAGTCGGTCGGGTCCGATGTCAGCTTTGCCCAGGCCTACCTCGGCGGCCGCTGGCACCAGATCTTCGGTGATCGCCACAAGCTGCTGTTGCGTGGTGAGGTGGGCTATACCGATGCCGCCACCGAAACCATCGATATCAGCCTGGATGATCGCCAGCTCAGTTTGAGCATCACCGAGTTGCCCGAGCGCTATCGCTTCAAGACAGGCGGTGACCGCACCGTGCGCGGTTACGGATTTGAAACCCTGAGCACCAATCGCAACGGCGGCAATCATATCCTCACCGCCTCGATGGAGTACGAGTTCCGGGTCGGGCAGGACTGGACGCTTGCAGCCTTCTATGATGTGGGCAATGCTTTCAATGATTGGAACACGCGCAAGCTCAAGCGCGGTGTCGGCGTTGGTTTTCGCTGGTATACCCTGATCGGGCCGATCCAGGTTGATGTTGCCCAGGCCCTGGATGATATTGACCAACCCTGGCGCCTCCATTTCTCCATCGGGACCCGCCTGCTGTGAAAAAGCTGCTGCTGATCATGGGCATCGTCATCGTGCTGCTGCTGGTTGCGCTGGCCTCGACCTGGTGGTGGCTGACCTCGACCCGGTCGGGTGCCCAGTGGGGTCTGGAGCGGGCGCAGGGCCAGCTCGAGCTGCTGGAGTGGTCAAGCCTGGAAGGCAGCCTGCGCCGCGGCCTGGTCGCGCGCGATGTGGTCCTGGAGCAGGCTGGTGTACGGGTCACGGTCGAGCGCCTGGAGCTGGCCGCCATCGTCCGCCTGCCGCCGGGCTTGTCGGCCGAGGTCGATTGGGTGCGCGCATTCGGCGTTGATGTCTACCTGCCCGAGCCGGCGCCCGAGCCGCCCGAGCCCGAGCCGTTCACATTGCCAGACCTGGCCAGCCCGGTGCCGGTGCGGGTGAGCGAGCTGAGGGTCGAGCGGCTGGCCATCCATCCTTTTGCCGAGGAACCGGTCGACCCGTTCGAGATCCAGCGCATCGAACTGGCCGGCGAGTATCACCAACGCTTGGATCTGGACCATCTGCGTGTCGCCATGGACGAATCGCGCCTGGCAGCCCGCGGTCACTGGCAGCTGGCCGAGCCGTTTGGCGGCGAGCTGGACCTGGAATTGAGCCACCGCCTCGACGAGGTGCAGTTCGATGCCCGACTGGGGGTGAGCGGCCGCCTTGCGGCGCTTGAGATCGATCTGGACACCCAAGGCCCGCTGCAGGCCCAAGGTCAGGTGCGCTTGCGCGGTTTGCCGGGCGATTTTGATGCCACGGTCAGGCTGGACGGTGAGTTTGGCGACTGGCCTCAGCTCGACTACCGGGTGCGCGACATTGAACTCAATGCCAGCGGCGGCATTGCCGCCTGGCAGGCGCGTTTGGGGGCGCGTGTTGAAGGCCCGGACATTCCGGCCAATCGCATCGTTGTCGAGGTCACTGGCGATACCCGGGAACTGAATATCGAATCGCTGCGCGTCGAGGCGCTTGGCGGCGAGCTGGAAGCCAGAGGCCGGATGCTGACGACCGGGGAGCTTGATGCCGCCCTTGATGTGCGCCTGGAGGGGCTGGATCTGACCGAGCTCTACCCCGACTGGCCGGAGCGGGCGCGCCTCGGTGGTCGCCTTGAGCTGTCCGCGGCCGGCGATACCATTCGCCTGGCGGCGCTGGAGCTGAGCGCACCGCCCACCGCCCTGACCCTGAGCGGTTCCGGTTACTTCGAGCCTGAAGCCGATCGCCTTGACCTGTCGCTGGACTGGCGCGATCTGTACTGGCCGCCGGTGGCCGAAGCCTCGGAGCGGCTGTTTGCCAGCGAGTCTGGTCGGGTCCGGCTGCGCGGCGCGATCAGCGACTGGCAGCTCGAGCTCGACGCCCTGATGCGCGCATTCGGGCAACCGCCGGTGCGGGTGCGTGCCGAGGCCAGCGGCGACGAACACCAGGCGCGCGTCCAGCGACTGCATCTTGATGCAGATCGCTACGGTCGGGTTGAGGTCAGCGGTGAGGTTGGCTGGGCGCCCGAGCCAAGGGGTGCGCTGAGTCTTGCCCTGATCGACGCCGACCCGGGGCAGTTCGTGGCCGAGCTGCCCGGCCAGATCAGCAGCCAGCTGGAACTGCGCTTCGACTCGACTACCGACCTGGTGCTTGATCTGGTCAATATCGACGGAGAGCTGCGCGGTCAGCCAGTCAGCGGCCAGGGTGCGATCGCGATCCAGGAGGAGCGCCCGGAGGCCGGCAGCCTGGCCCTGGATTTCGGCGACAACCGACTGACCATCGACAGTCGGGATGGCCGCGAGTGGCAATGGCGCCTCGAAGGTCGCGCCCTGCACCAGGTATGGCCGGAATTGTCCGGCAGCCTGGCCTTGCAGGGTCGGGTTGATCCCTTTGCCCGGCAGCTGCAGATCGATGGTCGTGTCGAGGCCAGTTCGATAGGCGATATCACCTTGCGCGAGGCAGCCCTGAGCGCCAGTGTGGATTGGAATGAGCCGCCCCAGGTCGCGCTGAGTCTGGGCGTTGACGATCTGGATCTCAATCCCTGGGAGCGCATCGAGCGCATCGAGTTCGAGCTTGACGGCAGCTGCCGGGAGCATCGTTTCGGCCTGAACCTGAGCGCCCAGCGCGGCAGCCTCGACCTGGGCGGCGGCGGCGCCCTGCCTGATTGTCTGACCGGCGGGCGCGCCTGGACCGGTGCGCTGGACCGCTTCTATCTGGCTGAAACCCTGGCCGGTGACTGGGTGCTTAGCCAGCCGTTGGCGATCAGTGCCGCGCCTGATGGCATCGAGGCAGGGCCGGGTTGTCTGGTCGAAACCGCCACCCGGGAAGGCCGCCTGTGCCTGCGCCGGCTGGAAATCGACGGTGACAGCCAGGTCGAGATCGGTATCGAACAGGTGCCGATGGACCTGATGCTGCTTGCCCTGGATCCGGGCTTCAATCTCACCAATCGTTTGTCCGGTGAAATCAGCGCTGCCTGGAGCGAGCGTGAAGGCCTGCGTGATGTCACCGGTTTTTTGGCCCTGGGCTCGGGCGGGCTGACCCCGCTGGGCTCCGACGACATGCTGCTGGCGATCGACAGCCTGCGCCTGGACCTGCAGCCTGAGGGGGAGGAGTTCGTTATCGACCTGGAAGCGCTGCTGGAGGGAGACAGTGAACTGCGCGGCCAGGCACGGCTGCTGGACTTGAACGACCTGAGCTCGGCCACGGTGGATGCATCGGCCCGCCTGAACTTGCCCGATATCGGGGTATTCAATCGCCTGGTTGCCGAGTTGGACCAGCTAGGCGGCAGTCTGGCCGCCGACGTGGCACTCAGCGGCCCGCTGCTGGGTCCGGCTGTGCAGGGACAGGCAAGATTGCGCGATGGCCTGGTGGTGCAGGCGCCGCTGGGCTTGAGAATCAGTCAGATCGAACTCGACCTGGACGGAGCCAACGACCGGGCCCGCCTGAGCGGGCGCATGCTTTCCGGCGAAGGTCACCTCAGCATCAACGGCGAACTGGCCCAGGACGATGGCAAGTGGGCCTATGAAGTGACCGTGGACGGACAGCGCTTCAGCTTTGCCGATGCCAGCTGGCTGCAGCTGGACGCCAGCCCCAGTCTGCGGGTGGCCAGTCGCGGCGAGCGCCTGGCCCTGGACGGAGACATTCACATTGACCGGCTGCGCGCCGGCCTGCCGCCCGGCAGCGAAGATCGGGTCTCGGTGTCGGATGATGTACGCGTACTTGGCGAGACCGATGAAGACGAGGACCAGCCGGAGCTGCGCCTGGAAGGTCGCCTTGGCATTCATCTTGGCAACGATGCGCGCCTCGCTGCGCTGGGCATGCAGGCCGTACTGGCTGGTGATCTCGAATTGCTGTGGGAGCCCAACAGCGCCCTGCCGCGAGGGCGCGGCATGATTCGTCTGCCGGAAGGTTCGTACCGTGCCTACGGTCAGAACCTGGAAATTCGCGATGGCGAAGTCCTGTTCAGCGGTCATCCTCTGGACAATCCGCGCCTGGATATTCGGGCCATTCGCGACATTTTCGGCGACCCGCAGGTGGATGAGGCCGGGGTACACATCCGCGGCCCGGCCCGCAACCCGACCATTACCCTGTTCACCGAACCGCCGACCAGCGAGGAAAAAGCCCTGGCTTACGTGATTACCGGCGCCGATTTCGATCATGCCGGTGGTCAGGGTGCGGTCAACGTCGGCTTCTACCTGCTGCCGCGTCTGTTCGTCAGCTACGGCATCGGCCTGTTCGAGGCCGGCAACGTCCTGTCCGGACGATTCGAGCTGTCCCGTCGCTGGGGCGTGCGGGTGGTTTCCGGCGAGCGCGACACGGGGGTGGATTTGAGTTTTGCCCTGGACAGGTGAGCAATGCGGGAAGAGGGGGAGACGGGTGAGGGAAGGGGAAGTCATCAGCCGCGTTTGCTTCCCGCGGTAAAATGATGTTGATCTAGTGTACCCCGTCATTAATCCTGTAACATTCAGCGAGTCGGAAAGCGCTTAGC
>REEQ01000113.1 GCA_007695005.1 Wenzhouxiangellaceae bacterium
AGAACTCGCGCAAGGCCTCGATCAGGCCGGTGCGCAGGCCGTTGGTGTGGGTGCCACCGGCCGGGGTCGGAATCAGGTTGACGTAGGATTCCTGCACCAGTTCGCCCTCGGGCAGCCAGGCCAGGGCCCAGGCGGCCTCCTGGTCGGCGCCGGAGAATTCGCCGGTAAACGGGGTTTCGGGCACGCGCTCACGGCCTTCCAGGCTTTCGGTCAGGTAATCGGTCAGCCCGTCCTCGAACTGCCAGGTTTCGACTTCGCCGGCCTTTTCGTCGTTCAGGGTGACCTTCAGGCCCGGACACAGGATGGCCTTGGCCTTGAGCAGGTGTTTCAGGCGCGGTCGCGAGATATTGGCCGAGTCGAAATACTGCTCTTCGGGCCAGAAGCGGACCAGGGTGCCGGTGTTGCGCTTGCCCACCTCGTCGATGACCTTGAGCGGGCTGACCGTGTCACCGTGGGCGAACTCCATTTCGTGCAGTTTGCCGTCGCGCTTGATCCGGCAGATCAGGCGCTCGGACAGGGCATTGACCACCGATACGCCGACGCCATGCAGGCCGCCGGAGAACTTGTAATTGTTGCCGGAGAACTTGCCGCCGGCATGCAGGCGAGTGAGGATCAGCTCGACACCGGGCAGCTTGTGCTCCGGGTGCGGGTCCACCGGCATGCCGCGACCGTCGTCGGTGACCGACACCGAGCCATCCTCGTGCAGGATCACGTCGATGTTCTTGGCATAGCCGGCCAGGGCCTCGTCGACCGAGTTGTCCACCACCTCGGCAACCAGGTGGTTGGGGCGGGTGGTGTCGGTATACATGCCGGGCCGACGCTTGACCGGCTCCAGGCCCTGCAGGACTTCGATGTCGGAGGCTTGATACTGGGTGCTCATGCGGACAGCTGCAAACAGACAAGCCGTCATTATCGCAGTCCGGGCAAGCCTGTGCCGGTCGATTGATGGCGACTGGGATCAATCGGGTGATTCCACCCTCGATGGTGCTGGGATACACTCGCCAAAGTTTTTCGGATGCGGCCAGAAAGGCAAAGACTCCCTTGGACATCACCCGGCTACTGGCTGCAGCTGAGCGTGGCGATGAAGCGGCCGCTTCTGCGCTTTACGGCGCCGTCTACGGCGTGCTTCACGATCTGGCTCGCAAGCATCGCGGGCGCTGGCGTGGCGATGACACGCTCAATGCCACCGCGCTGGTCAACGAGGCTTTTCTCAAGCTGTCGGGTTCGGAGACCCGCCACTGGCAGAACCGGTCGCACTACTTCGCCGTGGCCTCGCGGGCCATGCGCCAGATCCTGGTCGACAAGGCCCGGGCCCGGTCCACCAGCCGTCGCGGCAGCGGCATCGAGCATGTGCCGATCAATGAGAGCATTGATGGGGCCGGTGACTGGGATGAGGATCTGGCCGCCGAGATATTGAGCCTGCATGCGCTGCTGGAGGATCTTGAGCGCCGGCACCCGCGCCAGGCCAGGGTCATCGAGTGTCGCTTTTTCGGCGGCCTGAGCCTGGATGAAACCAGTCACGCCCTGGGCCTGTCGTCCAGCACCGTGCGCCGCGACTGGGAGCTGGCCAAGATCTGGCTGAACCAGGCGCTGGGTTGATGGACACGCCGTCTTCGTCCGGCCTGCCTGATCCGTTCGCCCTGGAACCGGACCTGGAAGCACTGCTGCTGCGCATGATCGAGCAGCGCCCGGATGATCCGCAGGCCTGGGCCGAGGCTCACGCGGCCACGGCCGGGCAATCACAGTTGCTGCTGGCGCTGTTTCAATCCCACGATGCCGGCAGTGAGCGCCAGCAGGCCCGTCGCCAGCGCCTGGCTGCCCGGCTGCCGGAACTGGCGCAGGCGGCCTGGATGCCGGAGCACATCGGCGAATGGCAGCTGGTCCGGCCCATCGGTCGCGGCGGTATGAGCTGGGTGTTCCTGGCCCGGCGCGAACGCGACGGCTTCAGCCAGCTCGGTGCCCTGAAGCTGCTGCCCGGCGGTCCCGGCCCGCTCGGCGCCGAGGCGCGATTTGCCAACGAACGGGCCATTCTGGCCAGCCTGGAGCATTCGGGTATCGCGCGCCTGATCGACGGCGGGGTCAGCGCGCAGGGTTTGCCGTGGCTGGTCATGGAGTGGGTCGATGGCAGCAGCCTGGACGAGTTCTGTGATGGTCGGCGGCTGGACCCGCCGTCGCGCCTTGCCCTGGTCCAACAGGTGCTCGACGTCGTCCAGTACGCCCACGGCCAGCTGGTTGTTCATCGCGACATCAAGCCGTCCAACATCCTGGTCGGCGCCAAGGGCGCGGTCAAGCTGCTGGACTTCGGTATCGCGCGGGTGCTGGATGCTGTCGCCGACCCGGGGGGTGATACCGAGCTGACCCGGCAGACCGGTCGCCTCCTGTCTCCCGGCTGGGCCAGCCCTGAGCAGGTTGCCGGTGGGCCGGTTGGTGTGGCTTCGGATGTTTATTCCCTCGGTGTGTTGTTGTACCGCTTGCTGACCGGCGTGTCGCCTTACGGGGCGGGGCCGACCGACGAGCAGGCGGTGTTGAAGGCGGTGGTCGAGCAGACCCCGCTGGCGCCGTCCAAAGCGGTGATGAAGCGGGATGATGCGCAAGTCATGGCCACCTTCGGCTGGCGCCGAGCGCGCCTGGCCCGGTATCTGCGCGGTGATCTTGATCTGATCATCCTGACCTGCCTGCGCAAGGAGCCCGGCCGCCGCTACGCCAGCGTTGCTGAACTCGCCGCCGATCTCGAAGGTTTCCGGCAGCAACGGCCGATCGCGGCCAGGAAGGATCATCTGGCCTACACCACGGGTCGCTTTCTCAGCCGCCATCGCTATGCTGCCCTGACTTCGCTACTGGTCGCGCTGAGCCTGATCACAGGTTTGGTGCTGCACACCCAGCGCCTGACCGAAGCCCGCGACCAGGCCGAACAGGCAGCCCAATCTGCTGCACTCGAGGCGGACAAATCGGGTCGGATCGCAGCCTTTCTGACCGACCTGTTTCGGGCCGCCGATCCAACTGCCGAGGTCGATCAGACGCTGAGCGCGCTGGACCTGGTCGAGCGAGGCCTGGATCGCCTCGATGAGCTGGCCGGGACACCGCGCATCCAGGCCGAGATGCTGGCCGTGTTTGCCGACGTCAAGGAGGCGCGCGGGCGCTACCTTGATGCAGCCGAGCTCTATCGGCAGGCGCTGAAGCTGATCGCCGATCTGCCCCCCACCGAACTTGGCGCCTTGCCGGCCCGGCTGCACACCAGCCTGGCGGTGGCGTCGTATCACGGTGGCGATGCCGAGGCGGCCCGGGGCGCGGTTGATGCAGCCCTGGAAGCCCTGGCTGACCAGGACGCGGCCCGCCCTCGGGAGCTGGCTGCGGCTCTCAACCTGCGCGGCAATCTGCTACGCGATGCCGGACGCGCCGATGCGGCCGAAAGTGATTACCGTCGGGCTATCGTTTTGTACGCTGACCTGCCTGACCAGGCCGTGGCCCGTTCCACCGCCCAGATCAACCTGGGCGTGCTGCTGAGCCACCAGCGACGCCTGATCGAGGCGCGCGCCATGTTCGAGCAGGCGCTGGCCAGCCGCCAGGCCGAGCTCGGCCCAGACCATCCGTGGACATCCATCCCGGCCGGCAACCTGGCTTCGATTCTGACCATGCAGGGTGAATTCGCGGCCGCCGAAGCGCTTTACAGCCAGGCCCTCGCGGATCGCATCAAGGTCCTTGGTGATGCCCATCCGCGGGTGGCGGCCATGCACAACCTGCTGGGCAAAATGCACCTGGCCGCCAACGATCCGGCCCGGGCCGAGCCGCACCTGGAGGCGGCAGAAGCGATCTGGCAGGCCAGCCTGGGTCCCGGCCATCGCCACAGCCTGCTCAACCGCCTGGCGCTGGCCGAGCTGGCCTTGCTTAAAAATGACCTGGCCCAGGCCGAGCGCGAAGCCCTGGCCACGCAGCAGGCCTTCAGCCAGCTCCATGGCCAGTCTCACCCCGACCAGGTCCAGGCCCTGCACCTGGCCGGGCGCATTGCCTCGGCCCTCAATCGCCCCGAAGAATCACTTTCCTACCATCAGCAGGCCCTGCAGATGCAGGAATCGCTGAATACCTCCGGCCACGCCCTTACCGAGTCGCTGCTGCTGGTCGCCGAAGCCGCCACTGCAATGGCGCAAGGCGACCTGGCTCGCAAGGCAACCGCACGCGCCGCCGACCTGATCGCCGAGGCCGTCGAACCTGACCCCCGCCAGGCAAGGCGATTGGCAGCGATGGGTGAAAGGTGAGAGGCACCGAACTCGGAACACCACCTTTCCCCTTTTACTGCCCCTCAAAAAAACGATCCTGAAACACGCGGTCCGGCAAGTCCGCCTCCAGCGCGCCCAGATCAAACAGGCCGCTGCCCGGGTTGGGGACAGCCGGCGGTGGTCCTGTCCAGGCCTGGCCCCGACTGCGACCTTGCAGGTCGGGTGAGATGTCTTCCAGGGCGGCCACGGCATAGCAGTAGTCAATGGCAGGAGAGTCGTCGGCGAGGCGGAAATCCGCGCCTGCCGCATTCCGGAATCTCGGCCCTGCCTGAAGGTAACCTGAGCTGATGTCGAAACCGCTGTTCGCCTCGGCGACATTGCTCAGCACGCACTCGGCTTCGGCGCTGGTCGGAACGGTCAAGACCTGCCCGGCCAGGCCGGAGCCAGACTCGTTGACCAGAATGCTGGCCCGGGCGGCCAGACGCGCTTCATGTTGGCTGGTCTGGGCGGTGAGCCCGAACAGCAAGAGGCCGTCGTGCACCATGGAGGCATGAATGATGTTCAGGTGACCATTGCCGTTGATGCGTGCAATCTCGGCAGTCTGGTTGTCGTAAACCAGGGTTCCGATGATGTCCAGCGTGGCCGGAGGTCCTTCGTAAAGTGAACTGTGGGCGATGACAAAGCTGGCCGACTGTGTTGCGCTGCCGATGTTGTTGCGCACGTGGGTGCGCTGGATCCTCAGCCGCGAGTCCCCGTTCTGCGCACTGACCGATCCGCTGAAGGCGCTGTTGGATTCGACCACGCTGCATTCCGGCAAAACCAGGAAACCGATGCTGTCGGGCGTTCGGCAGTTGGCGCTGGTGCCGCTGCCTGACATTTCCAGCTGGCCGGAGGCCACCACGGAGAGGGTGCCGATCGAGCCCGTGGTCTGATTGGCGCGAACCCAGGTGTTCTCCAGGCGCAATATCGCCTGGTCGCGCACGGCTGCCGCACTGCCGAAAAACGCGCTGTTGCCGGTGATCAGGCCGCCGCTGTTGATGTCGATAAACGTTTGACCACCAAAGACGACCTCTGCAGCGCCGCGCACGAGCAGACCGCCGCCGGCCAGCGTGGCCTGGTTGTTGAACAGGCCCGTCTGCGGCTGATTGAAGTTCAACCGTCCTGCCATCCTGATTCGAACCCCCCGACAGCCGTTGATTTCAAGACCCGCCCCCTCGTTGGCCTCATTGTTGGCGATCAAGCCTCCGACCATAACGAACAGCTCTACAGGGCCGGTATCGCTGTTTGAAAAACAGCTCAGGCCACCGCCGCTGTCGCTGACCGTGTTGTTTCGGATCAGGCTGCCGTTGTCGAGTGACAGCATGGGGCTCAACAGTCCACCCGGGGGAGACGTAGCCGGCACCGCGTGCGCGATCAGGTTGATGCCGCCTCCGCGGTTGCCGAAGCCCTCGCGGGAATTGTTCATGACATAGACGTTGCTCAGGTTGACCTGGAGCATGCCCGCCCGGCCATCGATCGACAATCCGCCGCTGTTGCCGGGATCCGAACCGCTGCCGTTGATCAGGTCCAGGTTGAATAGATTGACGGTGCGCGGGTTCGCTA
>REEQ01000172.1 GCA_007695005.1 Wenzhouxiangellaceae bacterium
ACCCCGATCCGAAAAATCCCGGGCGCGGTGAAACGAGCCTATCTGGGTCCTTTTTCAATCCTCCTTATTGGTATGCTCGCAGTCATCACCCATCGCGCAAGGAGCGCCCATGTGCCGCTGGCTGGCTTATTCAGGCCCTGAAATCTATCTCGAAGACCTGATCATCAAGCCGTCGCGATCCCTGCTGGTGCAAAGCCGTTTTGCCCGCGAGAACTTTGTCGAAAACCTGCCGGGCCTGCCCGATGGCGCCTTCCCTACCAACGGCGACGGCTTTGGCGTGGCATGGTACGGCTCGCGTGAGCGCCCCGGCCTGTACCGTGATCTGCGCCCGGCCTGGAGCGACAAGAACCTGGTCAATCTGGCTGAACAGATCAAGTCCGGCCTGTTTCTGGCCCACCTGCGCGCCGCTTACCACGGCATTGTCCAGCGCACCAACTCCCATCCTTTCCGCCACGGCCGCTGGACCTTCCAGCACAACGGCGAGATTTCCGGCTTCGACAGAATCAAGCGCAGCCTGCAGTTCGCCGTCGACGAAGCATTGTTTCCCTGCATCCAGGGAACGACCGACTCCGAGACCGCCTTCTACCTGGCATTGAGCCTTGGCCTGGACGATGCACCGCGGCAGGCAATGGAGCAGATGGTGGGCTTCGTCGAAGCAGAAATGCGAACTGCGGGTATCCAGGAGCCGTTTCGACTGACCTGCGCCTTCAGCAACGGCAAGTCTCTCTATGCCATCCGCCATGCCACCGACGGCAAACCAAAGACCCTTTATTACAACCGTACCCGCCAGGGCCTGAACGAGGTCATCAACGATCAGCGCGAAGCGCCCACTGGCGGGATCATCCTGCTGTCCGAACCGATTGATGACTGCCCGGACAACTGGGTGGAGGTGCCTTCGGGCAGTTTCGTCACTGTCCGCGACGGCCAGGTCACAGTCGAGCCATTCAGGCCCGCCGCTGGACCCGGGCACATGGAGCGCGGATAATGCTCGCATGACCCCGGCCCGCGCACTCGATTCGCACCCGTCTGACGCCATTCCGGCAAGTCTGCCGCTGCAGCAAGCACATCCATTTCGAGACCTGTTTTGATGAAACTTTCCCGCCTTGTCCTTCTGATCGCCATTATTGCAGCGCTGTTGCTGTTGATTGCCGGACCGGGCACACGCCTGGAACTATGGCATTTTCGCACCGGCTTCAACCTGATGCGCTGGTCGGTTTACCTGGCCATCGGCGCTTCCGCACTGGCCGCCTTGCTACTGCTGATTCCCCGCACCCGGCGCGGCAGCGCTCTGTTGCTGAGCATCTCACTGCTGGTCAGCCTGGCTACCCTGGCCATGCCCCTGTCGATGTATCGCCAGGTCCAGAACCTGCCGCGGATTCACGACATCAGTACCGACACCATCGACCCGCCTGCCTTCGTCGCCGTCGTTCCCTTGCGAGCCGATGCCCCCAATCCCGTGGAGCACCCCGGCGAGGAGGTCGCGGCACTGCAGCGCTCGGCCTACCCTGACATCGTTACCCTGCAGACCGATGCTCACATTGCCATCGTCTTCGACCACGTCCTGGCGCTGGTCGAGCAGCTGGGCTGGGAGCTGGTGGAAGCCGAGCGCGACAGTGGCCGCATTGAAGCGACCGACACTACCTTCTGGTTCGGCTTCAAGGACGATGTTGTCATCCGGATTCGAGCAAGCGAATCCGGCAGCATGGTCGATGTGCGGTCCAAGTCGCGCGTCGGATTGAGCGATGTCGGTGCCAACGCCAACCGCATTCGCCGCTTCCTCGACGCGCTGGATGAGCGACTGCACTGATCGACCCAAAGTCACTCGGCAATGACGATTCGGTCCTTGCCGCGCCGTTTGGCTTCCAGCAGAGCCTGATCAGCGCGCGCCAGCCAGTCGCTTGCGCTTTCTCGCGCCAGCAGCTCGGCCAGTCCGAATGAAACCGTGACCGGCCCGCCGGGTGAATGCAGCTCCGTGCTCAAGACCTCGCGCAGCTTGTTGAGTGCCAACTCCGCACCTTTGACCGAGGTATCTGGAAGCAGCAGTACAAACTCTTCTCCGCCATAGCGGTAGAAGCGATCCTTTTCGCGCGTGTTGGCGACGATCAGCCTGGCCAGCTCGGTCAGAACGCGATCACCGGCGGCATGTCCATGGCGATCGTTGAGTTCCTTGAAATTGTCGAGATCCATTAGCGCCAGACTATGGCCGCCAGTCGTCTTGCCGACACGCCCCAGAAAAGCATGCAAGTCCTGATCCAGGGTGCGACGATTGAATGCACCGGTAAGCCCGTCCCGGCTTGCCAGGTGACTCAAGTCATGGTGCTGACTGGCCACGCGACTAGCAAAAATAAGACTGAACAGGCTTACCATGGTGGCGACGCTGACAAAGGTGGCCTGCTCGGTCCTGGAATCAAAGGCAGATCCGTTCAAGGCCACACCGACGACCAGGGCCAGGCTGGCTGCCACGGCTATCGGCAAACGCGCCATGAGGAAATTGCCAACCAGCGTGCTGAAAACCCACAGGTAGCTGATATCGAGCAGATAAACCACAGCCAGTACCGCAATGCTGGCACTGATCGCGGTCAGATCGGCGCCGAGATAGGTTCGCCCCGGCATCCAGGTCAGCAACGTGGTGCCGATGAATACGCCGACAATGGCCAGATCAGCCAGCCCGACCAGGATATCGCCGGCCAACAGCCGGAAAATGGCGAAAGGAGTGATCAGACCGATCGCGCAACAGCAATACAGCGTAACCGTTGCCAGTCGCACATCCGATTGCATTCTTCCGATCATCCGGCCGGAGAGTCTGAACATCTTCAACGCTTTTTTCTCACTTCAATTGACAGGTACCAATACCCATCATGCACAAAGCAGGCCAACCAGTAAATGATTTATTTATCAGTAGTTTATGCCACAGAATCACTGCCGGCCCGAGCAATTTCCGTCATTCACTGCCGGTTTCGGGGCTGCATGAAGCCGCGCCCTGCTGTCTGACTTGTGATGGAAGTCCTTAAACTATATGTTTGAAGCGTCCCGATCATTCCCCGAGCAACCATGAAAACCACCGCCGAGATTCGCCAGGCTTTCCTCGACTATTTCTCCAAGCGCGGCCACCAACTGGTCTCTTCCAGCTCCCTGGTCCCAGCCAATGACCCGACCCTGCTGTTCACCAATGCCGGCATGAATCAGTTCAAGGATGTGTTTCTTGGCTCCGAAAAACGTGCCTACACGCGGGCGGCATCGTCGCAGCGCTGCGTGCGCGCCGGCGGCAAGCACAATGACCTGGAAAATGTCGGCTACACGGCGCGACACCACACCTTTTTCGAGATGCTTGGCAACTTCAGCTTCGGCGACTATTTCAAGAAAGAAGCCATTGAATTTGCTTGGGAATTCTTGACCGATACCTGCGGCCTGCCGGCTGACAGGCTGTGGGTAACCGTGTATGCCGAGGACGAGGAAGCTGCCGCGATCTGGCTGGATCATATTGGCGTTGACGAGAAACGCTTCTCACGCATCGGGGACAAGCCAGGCAAGCGCCACGAGAGCGACAACTTCTGGGCCATGGGAGATGCCGGACCCTGCGGCCCCTGTACCGAAATCTTCTATGACCACGGTCCGGAAATTCCGGGCGGACCGCCCGGCAGCCCCGACGAAGACGGCGATCGCTACATCGAGATCTGGAACCTGGTTTTCATGCAATTTGACCGTTCGACCGACGGCAGCCTGCGCCCCCTGCCCGCTCCCTGCGTGGATACCGGCATGGGACTGGAGCGGCTGGCGGCGATTCTGCAGGGCGTGCACTCCAACTACCAGATAGATCTGTTTGCTCACCTGATTGATGCTGCTGTCCGCCTGACCGGCACCGCTGATCGGTCGGCGCCTTCCTTGAAGGTGATCGCCGATCACATTCGCGCCTGTGCCTTCCTGGTGGCAGACGGCGTGCTGCCGGCCAATGACGGGCGCGGCTACGTGCTGCGTCGAATCATTCGTCGGGCGATCCGTCACGGCTACAAGCTGGGTTGCGAGACCCTGTTTTTTGGACGCATGGTCAAACCGCTGGTCGAGGTGATGGGACAAGCCTATCCGGAGCTGGCAGAAAAGCAGGCGCATATCCAGGAAGTGCTGGAGCGCGAGGAAAGACGCTTTGGCGAAACCCTCGACCAGGGCATGAAATTGCTGGAATCGGCAATTGCCGAGCTTGAAAGCGCCGAAATCCCTGGAGAAGTGGCGTTCAAGCTCTACGACACCTACGGCTTCCCGCTGGATCTGACCCGTGACATTGCCCGCGAACGCAATCTCGAGGTTGACCAGGCAGGCTTCGATGCAGCGATGGACGCCCAGCGCGAGCGCGCCCGCGCTGCCGGCAGCTTCAGCGCCCGCGACGGGCTGCCGGCCAAGCTGGCCGCCGAACTGGGCTCGACGCGGTTTCTGGGCTACGATCAGCACGAGACAGAGCACTCAACCGTGGTGGCCATTCTGGTTGATGGCCAGCCGGTGGCGCAATTGAGCCCTGGCCAGGACGCCACGATCATCCTCGATCGCACCCCTTTTTATGCCGAATCCGGCGGCCAGGTCGGCGACACCGGCGAACTGGCCACCGCCGGCACGCGTTTCCACGTTGCAGACACGCGCAAGCTGGCCGGCGTATTTCATGGTCACGTCGGTCGCCTGGAAGCAGGTACGCTGGCGCACGGCGACAGTGTATCGGCGCGTATCGATCGCGGCCGCCGGGCTGACGTTGTCCGCCACCACTCGGCAACCCATCTGCTGCACGCAGCCCTGCGCACCGTACTGGGAAGACACGTGCAGCAAAAGGGCTCGCTGGTAGCCCCTGACCGTCTTCGTTTCGACTTCTCTCATCCCGAGCCGGTGACCGAGGACGAGCTGGCCGAGATCGAGCGCATGGTCAATGAGCAGATTCAGGCCAACGCGGAGGCCCGGGCGCGGGAAATGTCTTTCGACCAGGCAATGGCCGCCGGTGCCCTGGCATTCTTTGGCGACAAGTACGGCGACGAGGTCCGGGTGCTCAGCTTTGGTGAGTTCTCGGTCGAGCTTTGCGGCGGCACCCATGTCGACCGGGTCGGCGACATCGGCCTGTTCAAGATCGTTGGCGAAACCGGCATCTCTTCCGGCGTGCGCCGCATCGAGGCTGTAGCCGGCAGGGTGGCCGTTGCCTGGCTTCAGGATCTGGACCGATCAGTGCGAGGCCTGTCTGGTCGCCTGAAGGCAAGCCCGGATCAGCTGGCGGAGCGGGTGGAACAGCTGCTGGATCGATCACGCCAGCTCGAAAAAGAGCTGGAACGACTAAAGGGCAAGCTGGCCAGTGCCGCCGGCAGTGACCTGGCCGGGCAAGCGCAGGACGTGGCCGGCACCCGCTTGATCGCCGCCCATCTGGAGGCTGTGGACCCGAACGGCCTGCGCGAAACGGTCGATCAGCTCAAGAACAAGCTGGGCTCGGCCGTGATCGTGCTGGGCACTGCGGTCGACGGCAGCGTCCGCCTGGTAGCCGGGGTTACTCCGGACTTGACCGCCAGGGTCAAGGCCGGCGAACTGGTCAACCATGTTGCCTCGCAGGTCGGCGGAAAAGGCGGTGGCCGACCGGACTTCGCCCAGGCCGGGGGCACCGATCCAGGTGCCCTGCCCAAGGCGCTGAACTCAGTGGCTGATTGGTTGACAGGCAAGCTGTCCTAGTACCTTGACCCAT
>REEQ01000075.1 GCA_007695005.1 Wenzhouxiangellaceae bacterium
TAGTCATTTATCCAATGACCAATCACTAAACTTGTGGCCTCCACAACTCAGCCTCCAATCGATCTTTATCTTCAGCCAGCGCCAGATAGCGATTAGGAATATGCGCACCCTCATCAAGTACCCGGTGCAATCTGACGCGGAACATGGATGAATCGTTGAAGTTTGTCATACTCAGATCGGCATTGGAAAAGTCAGAGTAAGTCAACTCCATTCCATCGAAACTACAACCTGCACAGCGAGCCTGCTGCCACTGACTCTGGTATGCATTGACTCCTGTGAAAACCGCTCGCTCAACATGGGCTTCGCAAAAGATGGCCTGGGGAATCTCTGCTCCTGCAAACCGTGCATCTTCGGCATTGGCCTGCAAAAAAATGGCATTGCTTCCTTTGACACGCTCCAGATTGGCCGAGCGAAGACAGGCACCCTGGAAATTAGCCTGATGAAGAATGCAATCACTCAGATCGGCACCGGTCAAATCAGCCCGAATGAATTGACAAAGAGTAAAATCAATTTGTGCAAGTTTCATTTCCGCCAGGCAGCATTCGAGAAACGTTCCCAGGTATACGGAACCACCTTCAAACTTCGCACCCCTGAGATCAGCCTTGATGAAAACCGGACGGTGTAATCGTGTACCTGAAAAGTCGGGGCGGATGAGGTTGCATTCGCTGAATACCGTATAGTCAATGTTGGATCCAGAGAATCGACCATCATGAATGCTGGATTTGACAAAGCCAGTGTCTTTGAGGTCAGCAGATGAGAAGTCAGGCTGGCTGAGCGCCGTCTCTACCATATTGGCATCCTGTAGTTTTGCATCTCGAAAACTCACATTTTGAAGACTCGATGTCTGGAATACCGCCTGAGTGAGATTGGCCCCATTCAGCCGCACTCCGTCAAATCGACAAGATGCAAACAGGCACTCACGCAAATCGGCTCCACTCAAATCGCAATTGCTGAAGTCGACCTGTTCAAAAACCCCACCTGCCAGATTGGCACCGGGAAGCTCCATCCCCCGCAAGGACTGTAATCGAATTGGTTTGGCACTTGCCACATGCGCTTCCAGCTGATCCGGTCGCACATTGGTTTTCATGACTGATCTCTAGCCGGGAATTTTCGGGGGTAAGTCCGCATGCGTTTGGTCAGCGCGCCGTCAAAATTGGTGTCCCGATTTACATGCACTCGCGAAAGATCAGCTGCGAAAAGATTGGAACCCCCTAGATTTGCCGCACGCAGATCAGCGCGCTCCAGTGATCCCTCCATTAAATTCATCCCGCGCAAATTGGCACCGCGTAGATCCGCCTTGACAAATTGCGCACCCTTGGCCACTGCCCTGTAAAAGCTGGCACCCTCCGCAATTATTTCACTGAGGTCTGCCTTGTCCAGAATCGCACCGTCAAAGACGGCCTCTGATAGCAAGGTTCCCCTTAAATTTGCCTCTGTCAGTGTAGCCTCGGAAAAATCAGCTGCTCTGAAATCGCAATCCACGACGACCCTCAAGTTGTGCAGGTTTGCCTTGCAAAAACGAGCATGGGTACCTCGACAATCGAGAAAAACTGCCTGCGACAGATCCGCTGCTGAAAAGTCACATTGATCAATATCAATCTTGAAAAAGACGGCACCGCTGAGTATAGATCCGGAGAAATCGGTTCCCGCAACGGAAGTCTCGATCAACAAGATATCTCGAAGGCTGGCACCGTCAAGTCGTGTCTGTGAAAACCTGGCTTCACGAAGATTTGCTTCATCGAGATTAGCACCGGAAAGCGTTGCACCTGTAAAGTCAACACCGCCCAGCTCTGCATCTTCAAAGCTCGCTTCAACAAGCGAACAATTACGGAGCTTTGCCTTACCAAGATTTGCCCTGGCAAGACTGGCCTTGTCTAGGCGGGCACCAGACAAGTCAGCCCGAGCAAGCACGGCTTCATCAAGAATCGCACCGACCAGATTGCAATTGCAGAGATTTGCAGATTCAAGATATATGCCGCGAAGATCACGTCCCGACAGGTCGAGCCCGGAGAGATCGGCAGCACAAAAGTTCAACCTGGAAAATGATGCGTCTTCTCCAAGTAACTTCACAAACTGCTCTCTTGTGCTCCCGTGGGAATAATTTTCAGAGATCGCAGGCTGCAAGTGAGCACCCATGAGGTACATGCGTGCCATTCCCGCTTCGGCCTGTCCCATTAAATCAATCATGTCTCTGCCGAGCAACTGCTGTTCCAAAACAGTCACATCCATCCCCGTGGCTTTCATCCGCTCAATCTGAGCTCGCACCTGTGCTTCCTGATCCTTGGCCGTCTGCATCGGTGGGCCACTCTTTGGCGTGCCATCAGGGATATCCTCATCAGGATACTGATCCTTCAGGCTCTTGAGCGTCAATTGCAACTGGGCCGCATTTTGCTCAGCCTGCTGCTCCATATCTTGCCGCTTGGTACGAACCTGATCATCCAAGCGCTTGAGCACCTCCGGCAGTTCGTCGATTTTCACACTCTTGAGTTTGGCAATCTCCGCTTGCAAGGCCGGTGGCTCCGCCGGCTTGGGGGGTTCCAGTCCAAGACTGGCCATACCCTCCTCCACTTTGGCCGAATTCTGTGCCAACTGTCGATGCAGCGATTTCTCCAACTGTCCCACGCGTACACTTTCGGGAATATCACGCATGATCGAGTCGACATCTATCCCGACGTTTTTCCTGAACCCAACCGGTCCAAGCTGATCCTCATTCAGCAGATGGAACATGCCCTCGTCATCATCTAGTCGCTTAAGCAAAACATCCCCAAAGTGAGACAGTGGACGTTGCGCATCGAATGCATCGGCTGCAACCATCAGCGCCTTTAGGTCACGGCCATCAGGGTCGTTGACCTCAATCGCTGAATGATAAATCAACACCATCCTCTCCACCTCAGGGAGAAACCAGACTGTTGTAAGCTGACAAGCCATTTCCTCAAGCTCGTCACTGCCATTACGAAGAAAAAAACAGCGGGCCCGGATACCTGGCAGGTTTCCGGACAAGCGAGGCTTCTCCGGATGTACGTTGATCAGGCTCCATGGCTCGTCCCCGACAAATGGCTTGGCCAATTGCTGGTCACTGCTGGCGTCATTGAAGTACGACCAGTCGATGTCCGGCGGATAGGCCGGAAAGTGCTGCTCCAGCCACTGTTTGTCATAAGTGCCGGCTTTTGCCAGTCTCTGAGGCCAGGACAGATCGATTGCGCCGAAGCTGGCTGGGCGAGGTCGCTGCCCCGGGCGATACAGCATGTCCTGGGGATACTCGACATTCGGGAGGGGGTGATATTTTCTGCCATGCTGATCTGAAACCGGCTTGAAACCCTTGCCAAGCGGATTGGCCGCAAATCCCTCTCCCCCGAAAGCATTCTCCCAAGTCAGGGCGATTGAATCAAATGGCTCCGGCTGACCTGGCTGATCTCCACGGAACTGCCGGTCACCAAACACATTGAGCTCCTTCCTGATGTCCCCAAGCGAGAGCCCGACCCGACATTTGGTACGGTCACCTCCTTCACGGGTCCAAGCCTTGCCCGCAAGAAGAACTTCCCCCCTGCGCTTGGGAATTCCGGCATCAAGATACCCACCCTGGCCTAACTGAGAGGCAGCAGCTTGCCACAACTCTGCTTCACCAAGTAATTCTCTGGCGCCGCTTAAGGGAAGCATTCCCAGCACTGAAACACCGAACAACATGCGTCCGCCGAACTCGAAGGGCCGTGTCAGAACACTTAGGCACATTGGTTTGACAACTTTCATGTTTCGGGTCCAATGTTTCGTACTACAAATTACGAGAAAAATCTCCGAGCGCTCAAGCTACAGCATCTTGAATCCGGACTTGTCGATCTTGAAACCCGAAGCCTCCATCTTAAGAGAACCTATCTTCTTCAATTCGAGTCCTGGTGAGCCGATTTTTAAAGTGGTATGTTCGAGTGAAATTCCGGAAACGGACAGCCCACTAATCTTCATACCAATATCAAAACCCTTGTAAGATTGGTCAAATCCTTTCCATACACTGTCTGAAGCTTTGGTCTCTGTGCAGTTTCCACCTGATACATTGATCATTGCAAACACATTGATCACAGTCCCGCTTGTTGTATGCAACTGGGAATCGTTCAGAAACACCCCCGCCGGCGCATTGATAGTTACAGGAGCAGATGCAGTGACATCAATGCCACCACCCTGCGCTGTAATGTCAATGCTCGTTTCAGAAGTCATTGTGATTTTCTTTGATTTATGCGTCCAAGCTCCCTTGACAGTAACGTTGTAGTTTCCATCAATATCGAGTTTATAGTCCTTCTTAACATCGACTTCACGCTTTCCGGAGACCTCTAGCTTGTCGTTACCGGTAGACTTCGTCCCCACTTTTATTGTGCGGTGTACACCAACCTCCTGATCCAGGTTCAAATCAATATTGTCTTTTCGATTCTTCTTGACATGAATGGTCTCGTTACCCCCTATGGTCTTCTTCCTGTCATTGCCGATATTCAGTGCGTCATCGTTCTCGACCTCACTGTGCCGATCCTTTTCTGCATGGACATAAATCAGTTCACTGCCCTTTTTGTCCTCAAACCTAAACTCATTGAAGTTGCTCGCACTGCCGTTCTTGGATGACCGCGTCTTGATCCCGGATTGGGTGGCCTTGGCCGGGAGGTCATAGGGCGGCTTATTCTCAGCGTTGTAGACCGAGCCAGTCACCAGAGGGCGGTCGGGATCGCCTTCCAAAAATTCGACGACGACCTCGTGGCCGATTCGAGGAAGGAACTGCATCCCCCACTTCTTGCCGGCCCAGCCCTGGGCGACGCGAATCCAGCAGGAGCTGTTTTCGTTCTTCTGACCTTCGCGATCCCAATGGAACTGGACCTTGACTCGGCCATGTTCATCGGTCCAGATTTCTTCCCCGGACTCTCCAACCACCACCCCGGTCTGCGGCCCGTGAACAATCGGTCGCGGCGTGCGACAGGCGGCACGAAAAGGTTCGCTGGAGGGCATTGCCATCAGGCTGCAGCTGTAGTTGAACTCACTTTCACCGGCTTCGACTTCGGCATCAAACTCGTCGGTCATGATGTCGTGGGTCACGGCCAGAATCAGATATTCCCGATTCTGGTCGTCGCGCGGGTAGTCCTCAAGCTCGAACAAGAAACCGGGAATCAAGCCACGTGCGTTTCCGCCACCCCGGAGAATCTCGATATCGGCCTGCTCTGCTTCCAGCCGCAGACGCGCATAGGCTTCGCCCTCGCCGGGAGTTGAGTAGTCTCCGGGATAATCATACTGTTCATACTCCGCATGCTCGTAGTCACGGATCATTTGCGCCTTGACTTCCATGTTGGCGCCGGGCGTGGCGAAGTTGTAGTCTCGCAGTGCAATCTTGCCGCTGCGCACGGCGCGGCTCACCTGCCAGGCATCGATGTGATCACGCTCGCGATGATCGTGTTGATCCGGCGGAAAGTAGGGAACCACAGCATAGTCTCCAAAAGGCTCATGGGCACTGATGCTGTCCGCCAGGACCAGCTCGTGCTTGCCAGGTTCGTGGGTGAAGTAGTAGTAGATACCCTCCTCTTCCATCAGACGCGACAAAAAGGCGAAATCGGACTCGCGATACTGAACACAGAACTCGCGTGGATCGTAGCTGCTGGTCAGGCGATCATCAATATCGGTAAAGCCATGGTCGGCACAGACCTTCTTGATGATTTCCGGCACCGTTTCATTTTGAAAGATTCGGTTATTGACCGCTCGAGTCAAAAACCAGAACCAGGGCTTGAGCTCGACCTTGTATTTGGCCAACGGACCGCGAAACCCCAGAAACGAGAAGCGGGTGACATGCCCGCAGAAATAGCGGGTATCGCCGTGCGGCAGCTCCAGCTCGACATGAGCATGCTGTCCGATCAGATCATCAAGGACGATGTTCTCATCTTCGCTGAAGACCATCAAATCGTAATCGTACAGCTGGCTGACACTTTCCCTGGCAACCAGGTGGTGAAACAGCAGCACATCAGTGCCCAGCGGCGAGATCAGCTCTGCCTGCCGGTTTTCCTGGGTTCTGGCCATGACTCGCTCCGATCAGTCGAATTGATAGATGAAGGCATCGTCGGCAACATCGACCGCGATGCGCGCGACCTCACCACCTTCCAGGCGCCGATTGAGCAGCTCGCGGCTGATTTCCGGCAGCATGGTATTGGTCAGGATGGCATCGATCATTCGGCCACCGCTTTCGAGTTCCTTGCAGCGGCCGATGACAAGCTTGATGACCTCATCACTGTAGGTGAAGGGCACATCGTAGTGCTCGGTCACGCGACTCTCGATTCGGCCCAACTGCAGGCGCGCGATCTGTTCCAGCACGCTGTCGCTGAGCGGGTAGTAGGGAATGACGACCAGGCGACCGAGCAAGGCTGCCGGAAAGACTTTCAGCAAGGGTTCGCGCAATGATTTGGCCAGCCCTTCGGTCTCGGGCATCAGCTCCGGGTCCTGACACATGTTCATGATCAGATCACTGCCTACATTGGAGGTCAGCAGGATGATGGTGTTCTTGAAATCAATCAGCCGCCCTTCGCCATCTTCCATGATGCCCTTGTCGAAGACCTGGAAGAAAATCTCATGGACATCGGAATGCGCCTTCTCGACCTCGTCTAGCAGGACGACGCTGTAGGGCTTGCGACGCACGGCTTCGGTCAGAATGCCGCCTTCTCCGTAGCCGACATAGCCCGGCGGCGCGCCCTTGAGCGTCGATACCGTGTGTGCCTCCTGAAATTCGCTCATGTTGATGGTGATGAGATTGCGCTCACCGCCATAGAGCGTCTCGGCCAGGGTCAGGGCGGTTTCCGTCTTGCCAACGCCGGAAGGCCCGGCCAGCAGGAATACGCCGATCGGCTTGCTCGGGTTGTCCAGGCGCGCACGCGCAGTCTGGATTCGGCGGGCGATCATTGCCAGGGCGTGATCCTGGCCGACAACCCGCTGCGAAAGCGTCTGCTCCAGGTTCAGGACAGTTCGGATCTCGTCCTTGACCATGCGGCCCACCGGAATGCCCGTCCAGTCGGCAACCACGCTGGCAATCGATTGTTCGTCTACCGCCGGATGCAGCAGTGGGTGATCACCCTGCACGGCTGCCAGCTCGTCATGCAGCTGCTCGAGCTGCTTCAGCAAGCCGTCACGGTCCAGGCCCTCCGAAGCTTCCGCAGTTTCGCCTGGCTCTTCACCCTGCGCCTCGGCCACTGCTTCAGCAGCTTCCTTGACCGTCTCCTTCTCAGGGTGCAGCTGCTGTCTGATTTCCAGTATCTGGCGGACCAGCTCCTTCTCCTGCTCCCAGCGCTTCTCCAAAGATTCACAGCGTTGCCGCTCTTCACCCAGCGCCTCTTCGACACGTTCGATACGTTGACCGACCGGGATGCCGATGTCTTGCTCGCGACCAATGATCTGCAGCTCCAGCTCCAGGGCCTGAATATTGCGTCGGCAATCTTCCAGTTCGGCTGGCACGGCGTGCAGGGCGGTGGCCACGCGGGCACTGGCCGTGTCCAGCAGGCTGATCGACTTGTCCGGCAGCTGCCGGTCGGGGATATAGCGACTGGAGAGCTTGACCGATGCCTCCAGGGCCTCGTCCAGGATCAATACCTTGTGGTGCTTTTCCATCGCCGGAGAGATCGCCCGCATCATGCGGATGGCATTGGGGATCGACGGCTCACCAATCTTGACCACCTGGAAACGCCGAGTCAGCGCCGGATCCTTCTCGATATGCTTTTTGTACTCGGCCCAGGTCGTCGCCGCGATTGTGCGCAACTCGCCGCGCGCAAGCGCGGGCTTCAGCAGGTTGGCCGCATCCCCGGTGCCGGCAGCGCCACCTGCACCGATCAGCGTGTGCGCTTCATCGATGAACAGAATGATCGGCTTCGGCGAGGACTGCACCTCCTGAATGACGTTCTTCAAGCGGTTCTCGAACTCACCCTTCATGCTCGCACCGGCCTGAAGCAGACCAACATCCAGGGTTCGCACCGTGACATTGGCCAACGTTGGCGGGACTTCACCGCGCGCCACGCGAAGGGCGAATCCCTCGACTGCGGCGGTCTTGCCGACCCCCGCTTCACCGGTAAGGATCGGGTTGTTCTGCTTGCGCCGCATGAGAATGTCGATGAGCTGGCGAATTTCTTCGTCTCGACCCACGATTTCATCAATGGCGCCTTTGCGGGCGCGCTCGGTAAGGTCAATGGAAAACTGGTTCAGCGCTTCCTGCTGACCGTCTCCACGCGGACGCATGGCATCAGAGGCTTCACCAGGCTCCCCCTGCACTGCCAAGCCCGTATCGGCAGCTTCCGGCGAGCCATGGGTGATCTTGTCAAAGTCATCGCTCAGTTGCTCCGGCTTGATCTTGCGGAACTCATCGGAAATGCTCAGCAGTGCATTGTTCAGCCCCTTGGTCCTGAGTATCCCCATCACCAGATGGCCAGATCGCACTTTCTGGGCGTTGTAAAGCAGCGAAGCCCAGACCCAGGCACGCTCGACGGCCTCTTCCAGGTGGGCCGACAGGTCAGAGATCGAACTGGCACCACGCGGCAATCGATCCAGCGCATCGGTCATGTCCTTGACCAGGCGCGAAGGGTTGAGGTCGAAGTGGCGAATGATCAGCTGCAGATCGGAGTGCTCCAGCTGCAGAATCTGATGTAGCCAGTGCACCAGCTCGACATAGGGATTGCCCCGCATCTTGCAGAATACAGTGGCACTCTCGACCGCCTTGTAGCAGGTCTTGTTGAGCTTATTGAACAGCGCGACGCGGGATATCTCTGCCATGATGACTCTCGTTCAGACTGGTTTCGAAACGGGGGGAATGGAAAAAATCGATGTATTCATCGCCTTCGCGTTCACCGTGCAGCCAGGTCGAGTAGCCCAGCTCGCCGTAGCAACCGAGCTGGGTCACTGGCTTTTCGGCCTCGGGAATGAACATCCGATATTCCCAGCCGAACTCGAGGCCGACATAGTTGTGGACAATGGCATTGAGCCGCTCAGCAGAGGGCCGGTTGGGCAGCATGCGCTCGAATTGCTCACGGCTCAGGGGACCAAAAACCAGGGCGAAGCGAAACTGGCGCTCGAACGAGCGCTCGCCAATGACGGCGTTGACGCCAAGACTGCCGGTCAACAAGGAGCGCCCCAGGTACAGGCGGCTTTCTTCCGGCAGATTCAGCCACTCTGGCTGATACTCCTCGAGACCGACTGGCATGTCGAACTGTTGGCTGATGATGCCAAGCAAGCCTTCGGCATTGCGTGTCTGGCGCGATAGATGACCGGCATGAAAGCGTTTTGCCGCATCCGGCATGGCATCGCGTCCGGCCAGGCCGGGCAGGCCCAGACCGGCGAGCGCGCCCACATACTTGTCGAAGCGGTTGTGACGCGGGCGGTCCTCGCAAACGGCCGGTTCGGCGTCCGCCCAGATGCGATAGAACAGCGACAGCAGGCGATGGTGAAAGATGTCGCAGAAGCGCGCCAGGGTCGGATCATGGAACGAGATCTGGCGCTCCATCGCGAACTCGGTCAAGTGCACCGGCAATGGGCCATTGGGCCCGAACAGACCATGAAAATTCTGGTACAGCCGCGCTGGCCGATGGCTGTTGCCCCGGCTGATTGCACTCAGGGTCGATGGCGCGAACTGCAAGTAGGGTTGCTGGCCAAGGCGGACGGGATCCTGCCGCGCCCGGCGCGAGCGGCCAAAACCCGGGACATCCGGACTCGCGGCCTCGATCAGGCGCAGGGCCTGGTAGAAGCCGAATGCCGGCGGGTCCTGCTCCAGGCGCAGGACTAAATCGTCAATCTGCGTCCGGTCGTCAGTGGCCATCTCACGATTTCGCCTCGGTCAGTGGAAAGAATGCGGGTCTCGGTAAATGAATTGATACTGGCATACCGGGCCAGAAACTCGCGCAACACCCGCCCCATCAAAAAAATCCCCAGCCCCTCAAAACAGGTCTCGTCCAGGGTCAGATCTATTCGCACACCGCGGCCGGCAGTGATCGGGCCGCCCAACGGCAGCCGTCGAATCACGGGCTCGACCCGAATCGCGGCGACGCCTTCAACCTGGCGCTTGAGCGCGGCATCCGACAAATCGGTGTAAAGCTCAAGCATTTCGCGAAGCGAAGCCGCACCGTTGCCCTCGTCTTCACCCAGCAAGGACAAATAGTTGAGATTGAGGTGACTGAGCAAGCGCCAGGCAGTATCACCAGAACCGAAACGCGGTTTCGGGCTGGTCGGACCGGAGACGCAGCGGACATTTGCAACCGGCGCGCTGTCGAGCAGGGAAAAGTCCTCCTTGCCCGAGATCGGCATGTGCAGCGGCAGATCCCGGTTGGTGCAATAAGCTCGCACCGCGACCTGCTTGATCAACTCGGAAAATGGCGCATTGAGACCGTCTACCAGGCTGATGAACAGCTCGCTGCCAACATAGCTTGAGCGCGCGCCGCTGCGCTGCTGGCGGCTGGAGAGGCGACGGGGCTCCCGACGCTGACTGAAGTATGCGGTTTGGGAGCGGTCCGAAGCGCGATCATGCGACCAGTAAAAAGGCTTGAACTCGCGCGCTTCGGTTACCCCGGCATTGAAACCCTTGACCTCGAGCACACTGTGGACTTCAAAATCCATCGGTCGGGTCCGGTCCGGCACCACGTGCAGCTCGGTGTCGCGCTGGTTGACGTGGATACGGTCGCAGTGACGAGGAAAGAGATTGATCGCCGGCGCGCAGAACAGCAGAAAGTTATCCTTGTCGATGGCATTGTCGAGCACATCGGCGGGGCGATCAAAGAAAACCACCACCTCGAACTCGTCGGCGCCAGACTCGCGAATCGCGCCGGCAAGACCTTTCAACCTGGCAAAACGGAACCGCTCGGGAAACGCAAAATACTCCTGAACCAACCGATAGCCCTGAAACGATCGATAGCCGTAAGGAAGCATTGCCTCATCGGCTGCAAATCCAGGCATCTCGACGGCCTCGGCCGGCTGGCGAACGGACCGAAAGCCACCCGGCTGCCGCGAACGCGCCTCGAAGCCAAGACAGCCGGCATGAAGTTGCTCCATCAGGCGCGACACGACCTCGCCGCTGCCCTTCAGGTAAAACTCCAGCTCGTCGAGCATGAGTTCTCCAGCCAGCAGGCCGGCTGTGACCTTGAAGCGCAAGCGCAGGCCGGAGCGCGTCCCGTCTGGCACACTGACCCCCAGCGCCGCAACATCGCCACGCGTCGGCAGGAACTGCGCCTGGGCAATTTCCAGCGGCCACAGGGTCGTGCGTTGGCGCGTTCTGAACTCGCAGGCTGTCTGTTCGCCACGGCCAATCTGGCTGCGCAGCGCTGTGTCCGGCTCAATGACAAAACCCTCGCTCAGCGAACCCTCCGTCAGGTCCGGCTCAAGCTGGACCACGCACATCGACGGCGTTGGCGCCAGAAAGTGCGGGTAAACCACTTCCAGCAAATGCTGGGTGAACTTTTCGTATTCTCGATCGATTTTCAGCTGCAGTCGCGCGGTCAGGAAGGCAAAACCTTCCAGCAAGCGCTCGACATAGGGGTCGGCACACTCGAAATCCTCGAGACCGAGCCGACCGGCAATCTTGGGGTATTCCTTGGCGAACTCGCCGCCCAGTTCACGCAGGTGCTGGAGCTCGGTGTTGTAGTACTTGAGCAGCCCTGGATCCATTGCGCTCAGCGGGCCTTGACACCGACAGCGTCGATCACGTTGACATCGCCGGTTTCGAGGTCCAGCTCGGTCTTGAGGAAGAGTTCGGTGGGCATCGGCTGCGCCCACAGCTGACCGACAATCTCAAAGACAATGGCGTTTCGATTGAAATTGGAGGGCGATATGTCAGCGCGCACTCGAATCGTGTTTGGCAGGATGCGCGGCTCGAAGGCCAGTATGGCGCTTTTGACCATACGCTCGATCTGGTCCTCGGTCATGCCCGAGACAGCTGTTCCGGACAGATCGGGCAGCCCGTAGTTGAGCACTGAACGCTGAACCTCGGGAAAGTCCGACAGGTCCTGCAGGGATTCCATGTGACCACAGTTGAGCAACCAGGCCAGATCGCGTCGAACCAGGCTGCGCAACCGTGACATGCTGATGACCCTTCGATTGCGGCTCTCGGTCTTTTCCCCGGGCGCTTCGTCGGTCAGGCGATCAAGCAGCGAGGGCTGCAGCCGCTCGGTGTAAGTCAGCTCCGCCATCGTCAGGAGCCGCCAGCCTGATCGGCGTCGTCGCTGCCGTCCTCCGCCCCATCCATGACGATACTGCTGATCGACAACAGCGGGTAGTCGTCCTGGTCGGTGACCAGCAGGCGCTGGCCTTGCCCCAGTACCAGGTCTTCGCTGACCTCATCAAACTCGGTCAGTCGCGACAGCTTCAGACGGGCATCGTCACCGGTTTCAGTACCCGGGTAGCGGGTCGGGATGAAGCCCACGGCTTCGCCACCGTTGCGCCAGCGAAATTCTGCCGGCATCCAGACCAGGTCGCGCAGGTCTCCGGGCGGCTCCATGCTGATGCTGGCAACAGCATCCATGGGCACCCAGTAATATTGCCCCTTCAGCATGACCTCAAGAACCGGACCGAGTCGCCCATCGGCATCGGCCAGCCACTCGAATGCCTGCTCGTTTATCTTGCCAGACACCGAAGGCGCCTGGTCGAAGGCGGCATCGCGCAAACGTTCGGCCTCCTCGGCGCGTCCCTGACCCAGGGCCGCGACAGCGGCAACCAGATCGGCCATCCACTGGCCGGGCTGGCCGAACACCAGCGGTGCCCGCTGGCCGGCGAAGACCGCACCGCGGACATGCTCGCATTGAATGACGCTGTCGTAGACTTCGAACATGGGGATGGTGCCTGCGTCCATGTCCTTGAGCACATAGAGCTGTCGACGCGCCCGCTCCCACTCACCCAGCACACAGAACAACTGAAACAGAAACACTCTCGGAGCAATCGCCGAGCTGTCGGCGCGAACCCGCGCCGTTACCTCCTGCAAACAGCCTTCCAGATCGCCTGCCTTGAGCAGTGCTTCAGCTTGTTCCATGACTCCACCTCCAGGTCCAGGGGGATAGCGATGCCATCCCCCAGCCCGTTATCGTTGCAAACCCAAGGATGGATCAGGCTTCTTCGTTGGCCCGAATATCCCAGCCCGTCTCAACCGTTGCACCAGCAGAACCATCGGACTCCTGCGGGGTGTACTCAAGCTTGAACTTGGCGAAGTTGAGGCTGATCGTTTCGGTCACATCCTCATCGCCGCTGGATGAGCCGGTCTGAAGATCCGAAATCAGCACTTCCTCCATGGTGATCTTGAGGTATTCAACCGGTGAGTCACCGCCCGCCTTGCGGATGGTCAATACCGCCTCGTCCTCATGCTTGCCGTTACAGCACAGCTTCCAGAGGTTGGGGGTAGCCTGGTCGACCCACTTGTTGATGGTAATGTCCTGAACCGACACCTTGCCGGCACCGCCGCCGCGACCGCGATGCATGGTGCCTGACTGGTGAGCGCCCCAGGACCAGCCCAGCACTTCAATCTCGTCCTCATGACCGGCAACTTTCGAATCGCCGTCAATGCTCCCGAACTTCAAAAACGCGTCTACAGACATGATGTTCACTCCTCAATGTGGTGCCATCGCCCAGCTCTTGCCGAGCACTAGTTTTGGCGAGACCCTGCACCCCGCCACCAAAAAATCTCTACATACCCTTGGCTGACGGCAGCTTGGAGACCAGCCGCAGTGAAACCGACAGTCCTTCCAGCTGATAGTGGGGGCGCAGGTAAAACTGGGATGTGTAGTAACCGGGGTTACCTTCCACTTCCTGAACTCTCACCTCAGCGGCAGCCAACGGCTTGCGCGCCTTGGTATCTTCCGAGCTGTGGGCCGGATCGCCGTCGACGTATTGCATGATCCACTTCGACAACCACCGCTCCATGTCATCGCGCTCGCGGAACGAACCGATCTTGTCGCGCACGATGCACTTCAGGTAATGGGCAAAGCGGCAGCAGGCAAACAGGTATGGCAGACGAGCCGACAGGTTGGCGTTGGCCGTGGCGTCAGGGTCATCATACTCAGCCGGCCTCTGCAGCGACTGCGCACCGATAAATGCGGCAAAGTCAGTGTTCTTGCGGTGAATCAAGGGCATCAGACCGATTCTGGCCAGCTCGGCTTCGCGCCGATCACTGATCGCGATTTCAGTCGGGCACTTCATGTCCACCCCACCATCATCGGTCGGGAAGGTATGCGTTGGCAGACCTTCCACCGCACCGCCGGACTCAACTCCACGGATACGCGTACACCAGCCGTACTTCTTGAACGCCCCGGTGATATTGGTGGCCATGGCAAAGGCCGAGTTGGCCCAGCAGTACTTGCCGGAATCCGCGCCCTCGGTGTCTTCCTCAAAGTTGAACTCTTCGACCGGATCGGTCTTGGAGCCGTAGGGCAGACGGGCCAGGAAACGCGGCATGGTCAGGCCCAGGTAGCGGGAGTCTTCCGAATCGCGCAGCGACTTCCAGGCGGCATATTCCGGTGTCGAGGTGATTTTGGTCAGGTCGCGCGGATTCGCCAGCTCGCTCCATGAGTCCATCTGCAGAAGATTCGGACCGGCTGCGGCCAGGAACGGCGCATGTGCCGCCGCAGCGATCTGGGCCATGCCGTTGAGAATGGCCACATCCTTGGCGTTGTGATCGAAGGTATAGTCGCCGACCAGGCAACCGAAGGGCTCACCACCGAGCTGGCCGTACTCTTCTTCGTAGATCTTCTTGAACAGCGGGCTTTGATCCCAGGAAGCGCCGGGATAGCGCTTGAACATCTTGGCCAGTTCGTCCTTGCCGATGTTCATCACCCGGATCTTGAGCATCTCGTCGGTTTCGGTATTCATGACGTGGTAATGCAAGCCGCGCCAGGAACCTTCGAGCTGCTGGAAGTCATCGTGGTGGATGATTTCATTGACCTGCTCGGTCAGACGGCGATCGATCTCGGCGACCAGGGCATTGATCGTGGTGACGGCGTCATCCGAGACCAGCGCAACCCCTTCAAGAACATGTTCGGCAAGAATCTTGACTGCCGATTCGACCTCACTCTTGGCGCGCGCACTCTTCGGCCTGAACTCCTTCTGCAGCAGCGCGCTGAAGTCATCCTGCTCATGCGTCTGCTCGGCTGCGTGTTGGGCCTGTTCCTTTTCCTGTGCCATGGTCAACCCTCCTCGCCGTCTTGCTTGTCACCCGGCTTCGGTGCCGCAGTCAGCGACTTCAGCAGTTCCGGATCGTTGATAGCCTTCGTCACCAGCTCTTCGGCGCCGGCCTTGCCATCCATATAGGTGACCAGGTTGGCCAGCTGGGTGCGCGCCTCAAGCAGCTTGCGCAGGGGCTCGACCTTGCGCGCCACAGCTGCTGGCGAAAAGTCGTCCATGCTTTCGAATGTGAGATCGACGCTGAGCTCGCCGCCATCGTCGCTGAGCGTATTCTTGACCCGGAAGGCGGCGCGCGGCTTCATGGCCTTCATGCGGTCATCGAAGTTGTCCATGTCAAACTCGAGGAACTTGCGCTGCTCGATGGGCGGCAGCGGATCTTCCTGCTTGCCGGCCAGGTCCGCCATAATCCCCATGACGAACGGGATCTGAACCTTTTTCTCCGCCCCATAGAGTTCCACGTCGTACTCGATCTGAACACGCGGCGCGCGATTGCGCGCGATGAATTTCTGTCTGCTCTCCTTGGCCACTTTCCAGCTCCTTCGTCTTCAATCGGGGCCCGGGCCCCGGACAGTGTCGGTTGACTACTTTTCCTTCTTGCTCCCTGAGATCATTTCGATCTGCTTGAGTCCATCGGGAGCCAGATCCTTGAGTATGGACATGAAGTCCTGTGATACCAGTCGCTTGGCCCGCTGCATGAGCAGGGGAATCGGGCTGGACGGTTCGTTCTTGTTGAACCATTCGCTGATCCGGTCAAGTGCCTTGATGACATCCTCCCGGCTGTGGATCTCGCCGGGGGCGGCCACCACTTGCGGTGCTGCCGCAGGCTGTCCGTCACCTGCTGCAGCGGCAGCGGCGGCTTCGCCCGAGGCGGCAGCAACAATTCCGCGACGCTCCAGGGCTTCCTGCACGGCGGGCCGCACATGTCGGCCCAGGCGAACGATTTCGGTCAGAGAAAGCTGGTCGGCTGCCGAGACCTTTTCGTTGAACAGGGCCTCGATCGCACTGGCGTGCTCAAGCACCTTGTCCAGCGCGGATATCGTGGCTTGCAGCGCCTCGATCTCGGTATCCATCAAGGCCTGGTTGATAGTCGACAACTGCGGTGCCTGCTCGCCGGCAGGCACCTCGAGGTGATCAGACGCAATCAGATAGTCACGCAGCGTGAAACGGCCTATGGCCTGGGAGGCAACCAGTTCGCAGCGGCGAACCAGGCGGATGAAACCTTCAACGGTGCCCAGCTCGCCGAGGGTGTGCATGCGCTCGGTTGCATCGCCGTCATCTTCAATCAGGGGATCCACTTGATCCCAATAGCGCTCGAGCATGGCCCGGATCAAGCCGAGACCAGCGGCCATGCCAGGCAGACCATCGCGAACGGTGACGGCCTTGGTCAGCAGAACCGCGACCCGTAGGGATTTGACAGTGCCGAACAGATCTTCCGCCGCCTTCCTAACGGCACGCCAGTCGGGCTCTTCAGCCGGGATGACCTCATCGCCCATGACATGCTCTTCGCGACCTTGCCCCAGACGCTGCAATTCACCAAACTCGGGAGAAAAGACAAAGTCATCCAGGTCGTCACCGCAGGGATGATCTTCGGAAACCGGTTGTAGCAGCCGGTCGATATCTAATATGTCGCTCATTGCGAGCGGACTCCGACGACTTGCTTGAATGTCACCGGATCATACACCATGCACCCGGAAGCAGGCAAAGAATGTGATCTGGCACACACTATATGCGTAAAATCTGACATGCCCCATTTCTCCTCGGAATTTGCGTTCAGGACACTCTCGCTGAAATAAAACGGAAAGCAAGATAAAATTCGGCCAACCACAAGGAAAATATTGGCATGCCCCGAATCAAGGAAGTCGAGTTCTGGAGCTTTCTGGACGCGCTGCAGCGCGCCAGCGACAGCGGCCAGAAGATCGAGCCGATCGACAAGGAGGTGTGGAAGGCCTACCTCAAGGAAAATCGGATGAGCGAGCCAATGATGGAAGAGTTTGCCAAGGCTCGCTTCATGAACTTCAACAAGGTCATCATTGAAGATGGCTCGGACTGGGTCGGTCTTTACATGTATTCGGTCGATGACGAGGGTGCTCTGAAGTGGGACCCATGAATCCGCACACAGACAGCCGTGCAATTGTCCCTGGATCCATTTTGCAAGGCTTCATCCACCAGCGCCTCGGCCGGGGCAATGGCTGAGTCCAGTATTTCCTCCATACGATAGGGATCGACCACGCCGCTGACGCCGTCGGAACAGAGCATCCAGTTGTCTCCCGGGCGCGCTTCCATCACCAGGCAGTCCAGGCTCAGGCTTTCACAAGCGCCGACGGCGCGGGTGATGGCTTCATTGCCCGGCTGACCCGGCTCTGGCGCCCGGCCGGTTGCACGGGCCAATTCCTGAGCGTAGCTGTGATCGTCAGTCATCTGCCGGATCTGGCCGTTCCGAACCCGGTAAGCGCGACTGTCTCCGGCCCAGATGATCACTACCCGCTCGCCCTGAATCAGCATGAGCACAACGGTTGCGCCGATCTGACCCAGCTGGTGGGCTCTGGCATAGCCCCAAAGATGGCGATTGCAATCTTGCAGACAGCACTTGATGCTTTGCACGGAGCGTCCGAGGCGATCTGACAGATTGACCGCAGCCAGCTGGCGCACGATCCACTGCGACGCGTAGTCGCCCGCCTGGTGACCGCCCATGCCATCGCAGACCGCCCAGAGCCGGCGCTCGATCTGATCCAGACAGGCGTCTTCATTACGCTTGCGATAGTGACCCTGATGGGTAAACGCGCTGCTGCTGATCTGCAGGCTCACGGGCCTACTCCGTGCCGGCCTCGACCGGCAGATGATCAACCGGACTGTCACGATGGTCGCTGCCGATTTGTCCGGCAAAGCTCCAGTCAGACGCAGCAAAGCTGCCATCAAGCAAGGCGGTGTAGCTGCGGGCCGGCGGCATGCCCTCGGCCAGCAAAAGCGAGGCGGGAACGCGATCGGAGCCCTGTGTCCACCACAGCGACAGCGCGGGCATCAATTCGCCCAGCGCATCATCGGCGAGCACGCCGAGTACATCCCGCGTGGTGAGGTCGGCGCCCAGGCGGTACTGGCGAGCGGCCCGCTCCATGGCCATGAGTTCGCCGCTCCGCTCGCGCACCGGGTGGCTGCGCCGGGCCAGAGGCAATTCGGCCAGGCGCTGTTCCAGGCTGGCCGGGTCGAATTCCTCGCCCAGGCTGTCGAGCGCGAGATTCTGGGCGGCTTCAAACCAGGCCTGCCACCGGTGCATGGCCGTCACCGGGGGACAATCGCCGGCCTCCACCATTACCGAAAATGGAAAATAGCGTCCCACCCGATCGACACTGGGAATGAGCACGCCCAGCCAGGTCGACTGATCGAGGGTGCCGGCGCCGGCGGCAAAGCACCAGACAGGACTGACCATGTACCAATCGATCCATGTCTCTCCAAGAGCATCACGACTGGCACTGATGCCATCCTGCAGCCACTCGTCCCAGTTGCTGACCATGCTTCCGCTCAGGCTCCGGGTGATGAAGTCGCCAAGGCGCGGAATCTTGCCGTAACATCCTGAGTTTGGCGCCATCTATGCTCCCTCGAATGGGCTTGCGGCCGCTGACAGCTAAAGCACTGACGGGCACTGGAAACGCTGCACCAGATCGCTGGTCAAGGGGTTGACCAGCGCATGGGCGCGAATCTCGTAAGTGGCTTTTCTGCCGGCCATTTCAAACTCCACAATCATGCTTTCGGGCGTATCACCCGGGCGTCGCCTGAACTGCTCCAGGAAACGCAACAGCGCCCAGGGGCCATCGGCCGACGCCGCCGAGCGCCCGCTCGCAGCAGGCGGATCAAACTGCAGACGCACGCCGGCCGCGCCGCTGGGGTCGGGCCAGCGCACCGTCGTAAAGCGGATCGGACCATGGAAGTACTCTACGGTCTGCTCACCAATGCGCAGGGTCAGGCGATTGATTGACTGATCCATCTCAACAGGACGCAGGTCAAGTTGGACAACGGGTCGCTGACCCCCTTCGGGAAAAAAGGCGTCACGAATCCGACGTGCCTGCTCGAACTGACGAATGCTGTCAGCCGACAGGGTCGGCGCGCCCGGCCGGGGCGGCCGCCAACGCCAGGGAACAGCGCTGGTATCGGCATAGCTGCGCAGGTTTTCATCAAAAAACTGGTCAAGCAGGCCGCCATGACCAAAAAGTCGGCCGAACTCCTGCAACGAGAGATCCTGGGTTGAGCCACTCCGGAACGGGTACCGCTGCCCGGTCAGCTCGCGGCAGACAGGCAACACCTGGCTGGCCCACTGGCGCTGGACCTGCGAACGGGTGTCTGCGGCACTGAGCTGGACGATGCGTACCGAGAAGGCACCCAGCCATTCCGAGACCGGCTCGGGCAGGCTGAGTGCATCTTCGCGCAGGCTGCGCGTCAGATCAGCCGTTGTCCCGAGCCCGGCGGCAACGCCGCGGGCCGAATCCTCGAAAGTAATGGCCAGACGGCGCAGTGTTCCCAGCGGCTGGTCTATCGGCCAGTCGCTGGCCAGGTCGCCGTCACCGGCCAGTCGAATCAAGGCCCTGAACCGGTCTTCGACCACGGCTTCAGGATCGGTCCGGCCCTGCTGACCCACCTGGCGGGCCACCTCCCGACCCTCGCGCGGCAACATTCTCGTCAGCCGCCGCGATGCGGCACGTCCGCCCGCATCGCGCAGGGCCTGCCCGATACCGCCTTCCTCCTCGGTGCGGGTCAGCTGCACTTCATCGGCAATTGCTCCCAGCAACCAGCGTATCGGGGATTGGGTGCCGGAAGCAGCTCGCAGGACCCGAACCGCATCGGTGGTGGTGCCGAAACCAACGATCTCGAGATCACCGAGCAGGTTTTCCCACTGCCTGACGAATTCACGGAAGTACAGCTCACGTACGTCATCGATCAGGCGGCTGACTTCGCGGGCATCATCGATGCGGCTGCGTGCCTCGTCCCCCAGCACCCAGGTCTCACCCAGCAGTTCGGTGACAATGCTGCGCAGCTCCGGCCGAAAAATTCGGTGATAACCTGCGTAGGTGTACAAACCGCTGATGCCTTCATCCAGCGACCGTCCGCTGGCGCGTTGAAAGACCAGCTCAGCCTGAGGACCAGCTTGCTCTGAGACCCGGAACGGACGCACATCGCGCGAATATTCCGCCTCGATTTCCAGGCGCTGCAGAATGCGCCGCGCCAGCGGCACCGCCCGCAGCACGGTGCGGGTGTCTGCAATCAGGTACTCGTCGAGCTCGAACGGCACCGGGATGTCCATGTTGTCGGCCAGGGCCTGGACGTGCAGGGCCAGCGATTCGCGCTCATCCAGGGCAAGATCCTGCGGCGGAAAGCGCTCCAGGTCGAGCTGGAACCACATATCGACGATCTCGGCATCGTAGCGCCGCGGACGCTCAAGCATCAGATAGACCTTGAGTGTCTCGTACAGGAATTCCGGCGCATCGGCACTCTGGCGCAATCGGTCCTCTGCGCGGTAAATCAACTGCGGAAGAAGCATGCTATGCAGCATGCGTACATAGGCACGGCGGGCCTCCTGGCCCATCTTCTCGCCCTGGTAGAGTCCGAAGCCTGCCCGACGGGGGGGGCGCAAGCCACGCTCGGCATAGCCGTGCGGGAGCTCTCGCAGCTCATCCAGGATCATCACCATTTCCGAAAGATCCGTCGGCTGCCCCTCGATGGCACGCAGATTGATGCGCGCGTTGTCGCTGAACTCGTCCATCTGTGCGATCAGGCCACGGTTGTGGACGAAGCTGAGTGACCAGGCCGATACCGCCAGCACCAGCACAAACACGCTCGCCGCAACCGTTCCCCACTGCAACAGCTTGCGCCGTCGCTCGCCGCGCGCATCGACCCCGGCCAGCGCCGCTTCTGGAAAGATCACTTCCTGCAGCAGTCGGGTCAGGAAGTAGCTCTGGCCGCGCCCGGCAGCCAACTGGCCACCGCCGCCGCTGATACCGAAGGAACGCGACAGCGCTCCCATCACCCGGTCTATGGGCGTGCCTTCCTGGGTGGCGCTGGTGAAGTAACAGCCCCGCAGCATCAGGTCCTGCTCGTAGCGAGTCGGGCTGAAGGCGTCGGTCAGGAATTGTCTGATCATGGGCTCCAGCGCCGCAAACTGCTGCGGGAAGGCGTAAATCGCCTGGCGACGTTGCTCGGAGCGCTCGTGCTGCAGCTTGTCCACCACCTGGCTGCCGATCCGGCTGGCGAGGAGCTCCAGCTCTTGATCAATATGCTCGACCGGGTTGCTCTGGCGCGAGCTGGCAAGATCGAGGGTGAAACCCCAGACCTGCTCCCGCTCGCCGCGCCCGAGATCATCGAAAAACTCGTTGAACCCTGCCAGCAGATCGCACTTGGTGAACATCACGTAAATCGGGAAGCGGACGCCCAGCTCGGTCTGCAATTCCTGCAACCGGCTCCTGACGGCCTGCGCGTGCTGGCGGCGCTCGCTTTCACTACCGGTCAGCAGATCGGAGACACTGATGGCCACCAGCGCACCGTTGATCGGCTGACGCTTGCGATAGCGCTTGAGCAAGCCCAGAAATCCCTTCCAGGCACCGGCATCGCGCTCGCGATCGGAGTCCTGGGTGGTGTAGCGGCCGGCCGTGTCGATCAGTACCGCTTCATTGGTAAACCACCAGTCGCAGTGGCGAGTACCACCCACGCCCTTGAGCGACTCCACCCCAAAGCGCTCGGCCAGCGGAAACTGCAAGCCCGAGTTCACCAGCGCGGTGGTTTTGCCAGCCCCCGGTGGACCGATAATCAGATACCAGGGAATCTGGTACAGCCGCTTGTTTTCACCCTTGCCCCCGAGGCGTGCTTTCTTGAGCACATCGAGGGCTTCCTGCAATCGTTCGCGCAGCAGCTGGACCTCTTCGGCCGAACGATCGCTTTCCGGCTCTGCCTCGATGACTTGCTGGGCCAGCTCTTCGTTGTAGCGCCGACCAATCATCCATGCCCGGGTTTTCTTGATCAGCCACCAGAGGTAAAGCAGCATGATCAGGGCGATTCGCCAGTACGGATGCTCCAGCGGCGCCCAGCCGGCGAAACTGAGCAATGGACCGGCAAACCAGATGACCAACGCGATGGCCGTGATCGCGATCAGCGGAATCAACACATGTCTCAGAAAGGCTCTCATGCCTCATCTCCACCGGCCGAGGTCACCGCGATATCGACCCGGCGATTGCGAGCCCTGCCCTCTGGCGTGTCGTTACTGGCGAGCGGACGGGTATCCGCCCTGCCTTCCCATGTGAAACGGTCAGGCTCGCCGGTCTTGTCCTTGAGCAGGCGAGCGACCGACTCTGCCCTTGCCTCGGACAGATGCCAATTGGATGGGAACCGCACCGAACGAATCGGCAGATTATCGGAATGTCCGGTCACCAGCACCTGCCCTCGCACCTGGCCCAGCGCTGCACCTATGCGCTCGATCAAGGGCATGCGATCACTTTCTATTCGAGCCTGTGCAGAGGCAAACAAGCCGTCACCGGCAATCCGCACGATCACCCGGCGACCGTCTCGCTCCAGCAGCACATTGCCGGCCGCGATGTCTTCGGCCAGCAGCCTGGACAAGGCCTGGTAAAGGGTCTCTGACTCAGGTCCAGGGGCGCGCTCGGTAATCTCCAACGGTGCCAGCGCCATGGCATCAAGACTGGCCAGGCGAATCAGCAAGGGGTCGGATGCGCGATTGAGCACGATGCTGAAAGTAACGAAAGTGACCAGCATCAATCCAGCAGCGATGCAAGCGATGGCCCAGGGCGGGATATAACCGGTCAAACCGGGGCGGCCGGCATTGGACCCACGCCAGTTCACCGACAGATCATTGTCACGATCCGGGCGCTGGTTGCGGATTGTTTCATAGAGTGCGTCGCGGTAACGACCGAGCTGCTCCCGGCCATCGGAACGGGCGCCATAGGCCCCCTCAAAGCCGAGGCCGAGGACCACGTACAAAAACTCGAGCAAATCGACATTGGCGCTGGCATCGCGCTTGGCCCGTTCGATGATCTTGAAGACCTGCTCGCCGCCCCAGGTTTCGCGATGAAACTGACTGAGCAGACTGTTTTCCTGCCAGCGGCTACGGCTACCCCAGGGGGTACCCAGCACGGCCTCATCAAGGAAAGTGCACAAGGTGTAGTGGGCATAACCAGCGACTTCGCTGCCATAGCCAACGCGATGCACATCGTCCTCGAACTGACGCAGCTGCTTGACAATGCGCTCGCGCAGCGCGTTCAGATCAGGCTGATCGGCGGTGGTCTTGAGCTGAGCGGCCAGGTTGAGCAGATGGCAGGCAGCCGCCTCGAGCGGGTTCATGCCCGGCCCGGTAGACAGGGACTCAACACCACCGCCGCCACCTCGGCCACCGCCGCCGGGACCGGGCGGAGCGGGCGGCATGGACCCAGGCGGCTGAGTTCTGCCAGGGGCCCGACCACCCGGCACCGGGACCGGTTTGATCACGGTGCGATCGGATGCGCCCGAAGGGAAAAACGGATCCTTGCTGCTCACTTCGCAATCACCTCGTCGCAATCCGTTCGTTCAAGGGCCATTTGCTACTGCCGAATGGCCCACAACTCCATTTCCAGATCGGGATACTCGCCCGACACGTGCAAAGCTATTCCACCGCTGGTCTTCAAGTCCTTCCAGTACTGGCTGGTACGATCCAGCTCGAAGTAGCTGAAACCGGCGTGGTAGGGAATCTGACGCGGCGCTACCGGCAGTGGCGAGGTGCCAATGCCGCGGACCTGCTTGTTGACCAGCTCACGGATCACTTCGACTGAGCCAATCTTGATCTGGCGCGGCAGCTGGCTGCGCAGTTGATCTCCCGACAGCGAGGCCTTGGCCGCGAGCACGAAAACCGCATCGTCGACCAGGGCACGGTCGGGAATGCGACCGACTCGAATACCGTACTTCTTTTCGACCAGATTGATCGCCACTGCTGTCTGCTCGATGACCATGCTCAAAGCATTGCGCAGGTCGAGCATGACCTGGTGAAAACTCTCCTGCAGTGCCTCGTGGCGATACTCAGGGTAGGTCGCGGCCATCTTCTCCTGCCCGGCAAAACTAGCCAGCTCTCCCGCCAGTTCGATCAATGTCTCGAACAGCCGTTCGGGGTGCAGTCGATTACGCTGGCTGTAGTGATGAATCAGCGGAATCTTGCTGTTGACCAGCAAGAGCAGGAGAAAATCCGCGATTTCGGCGACACCGCCCCGACCCGACTGGGAAACCCGAGCAGCCAGGGCCTCGGCCCGGTGCTTCAACAGGCCAAGAATTTCCTTGGCGTAGCCAACCAGCACCGGATGCCCCTGGCAATTGGCCATGGTCGGTATGAAGTGCGGATCAATGACCACTGAGGCATCGGCACGCCGTTCCTGAATGCGCGCCATGGGAATGCAGGCATACTCGCTGCGATCATCACCGTCGAGCAGAAAGCGAGCATTGATGCGGGCGATTTCTATGTCCGCGACCACGTTCGAGCTGGCGACGGCATCGCGGGTTTCGAACAGATCGGAGCGGTAGCGCGCCAGTGATTGCTCGCCATCGGGTCGATCAAACTCGACCCGTCCGGACTTCATTAACGGAATACCCAGATAGACCAGAGAGTTTTTCAGGTTCTCGGGGACATCCAGCGGCGGCGGCGACTCATCCTCGGCGGGAAAACTGAACGGCGTACCGTCAGGGAACACGCCGCCGCCTATTTCCAGCGCGATCTTTCCGGTCTTGAGCGCAGCTTCATCCAACTTGATCTGGTCGAAACCCCACACGTCCGGCCTTGCAAGGCAGTCGCGCGCATCAATGAACCGCTGCAGATAACGGTCAAATTGCTGAAAATGCTGGGGCCGGAGGAACATTCCCTCCGACCAGATAACTCGACTCTTCCAGGACATCGATTCACTCGCCCGATCGATTCACGAGGCTGGCAGGTCGCTGACCCGCCCAGCCCGACTGATTCTCACTATACAGGAGATAACGAAATTTCAACCGGAAACGTGACGCCAATCGCAGGAAATTTTCAGGGACGCTGCTGGCGAATGGCGACCTCAAGACGACCCATCACCACCTCGAGGTTGTTGGCGCGATTAGGCTGAATCGGCTGGACTGCGCGCCAGCGCGCGTGCTCGATATCGCGGTAGGCCGCCAGCACACCGACATAGCCGGAGCCGGAGCGGAATTCGACATCCAGCTCGACCCGTTCTCCGGGCTCGAGCTGGTATTCCCAGCGCGAAATCTGATCAGCGCCCAGCACGGCGCTGTCCTGTTCCAGCAAGGTAAAGAAGTCGGAAATCTCGAACACGCCGGCCGAGCGCAACTCGTAAACGCGAACGACAATCGGCGACGGCCGGTCATTACGGTCCGGATTGACCTCCGAAGTCGCATTCAACACCACTGATACGCTTGTCGGCGGTGGCGTCCGCTCGCGCGCGCATGAGGACAGGCCGACCATCAGAATCAGCGCCAGCAAAGCCATCGGCGCGGCGCGTGTGAGCATTGATTTCATTTTCCCTTCCTGTTCCAGTGCAGACAAATTCAACACGGCATTGCAAACAATGCCCGCCTATGAGGGCGCCGAGGCGTCCCGGTCCTCGGCGATCCGCCGCGCAATTTCGCTGGAGGATCGCTCGTAAGCTTCGGCAAACTCACGCACGAACACCTTCTTGGCATCGTGTCGCAGATTGCTGGCCATTTCTTCATAATGGCTGGTGAACAGATTCCAGCATTTGGCTTCCCTGATCAAGGGTGCTGATGCCGAAATCGGCGAGATCTTTTTCAGCTTGCGCTCCAGCTCTTCTGGATTGAATTGGCGAATCACCGACTCGACAGCCCCCTGCACCGCCGCGAGAATTGCCATCTGGTGCGCGCGCAGATCATTCAGTGCCAGCTCGAAAGCCTCCGCTCCGCTGATGAACCCCGGCGAATCGCGATCCACGAATACGCGCCTCATTGCCTCTTCGATCGACGGCGAAAACTTCAGCGGGTTATTGCGTGAACTCGCGATTCGGGTCTGATCGATGCGGAACTCGTTCTTGATTTCGGCGCGCGAAGCCAGCAGCTGCATCAGCCCCTCACCAACCATGCGCACCACCTTACCGATCTGCTCGGCAAAGTCGTCGGGGTCAACGGCGCCGGCCTGATCGGCAATGCCCAGTTCCTTGAGGACCGCAGCCAGCAGATATTCGTCTGCTCCGTTCCTGGACGCAGACGCTGGTCTCTCGCTCTCGGGCTTGCGCGGTGCAGGCCGCGGCGGTGATGGGCGACGAGGCGGCTCAGGACCGGGCGACGCTTCGCTTGCCTGCTGCCTTTTCACGGGTGCGGAATCAGGCCCATGGCCGGAGGGCTGATCAGGAGCATCGGCGCGCTCAAGGTCAGGGGCGGGGGTCGGGCCTGCTTCCCGGGCAGATTGCGCCGGCTCTGCCTGCCGTCCCGATTCGGTCTGGGATGCCGATTCGGTCTGATCGGAGTCCTTCGGCCGGGCACTGCCGGGCGGCTCGAAGAAGCCAGTCAGCAAGGCGTCCCACTCATCAGGAATCTCATCAGCCTGCGCTTCCCGGCGTAAATCCGGTGGCGCAAAATACTCCCGTTCCGGCGACTGGGAGAGCCTGCCGCTATCGGTTGGCTCTTCGGCCCCGGAGGCTTCGTCGAGCTCATCGTCAAGCTCCTGTGAGCCGCGTCGTCGACTGGCGAAGGGCAATTCATCGTCAGCGAGAGATTGATCCGCCTCCTGCTCCTGATTCGGGCCCTCAAGCAGGTCGTCGAACTCGTCCTTTTCGACCGCAGCGACCGGATCAGGAGCGTCCAACGGCGCCGCCAATGGCTCGCCATCATCTGGCAGCAGCAGATCATCGTCCTCGTCGGCCGGCGAGGCGGCCGCCTGCGCAGTCGCTTCGGCCTGCTCGAGGCCGACCTTCATCACGAACTCGCCGATATAAAGTCGATCACCGTTGGTCAGCGGGGCACTGCGATGCTTGCCGATCAGCTGGTCCGGCGAGTTGTGGAAAGTTCCGTTGGTACTGAGATCAACAACCACGAAACGATCATTCTCGAGCCGGATTTCGGCGTGCCGACCGGAAGTGTAGAAATTGGGATCTGGTAACACCCAGTCGTTTCCAGCCGCCCGGCCAAGGGTGCCTCCGGCCCTGTCAAAGCTCATGCTCGCGCCCTGCAAGGATGGATCGGGCGACTGCTCGACCGTCAGCGTAATCTTCATGGCAGGCTCAGGCTTGGCATGGCGACTTTCCGGGTGCGGCGTTCCGGCACATTGACGAGAGGGCCCTAGTGTATCGGATGGCGCGCAAGCGTACCAATCACTGACCCGATAACAGCGCGCGACTGGCAGACAGCAGTTCGGCTTCGGAGGCCAGCACAAGGTTCGCGGCATCAGCCAGCGGGATGTAGCAATCCGCGCCGGTGAGACGCCGCAGCGGCCGGTCCGCGAGGCCACGCTCTGCCAGAGCGGCGACGATCGCCTCGCCTACCCCGCCATCTGGCCTGCCCTCATCGAAAACCAGCACCGACTTGCAAGCGGCGGCATGGGCGGCGACAGCATCCAGGTCCAGCGGCTTGAGCCAGCGCAGGTCAAGCACCCGAACGCCATGGGTATCGGCGAGTGCATGCGCGCAGCGAAGGGCCATGGGCACGCCATTGCCATAGCTGATGATCAGCAGCTCCTCGGCATCCGGGTGATAGACCCGCGGCTGGAACGGAACAAGGCACTCTCCGGGCGCGGGGTAATCGAAACACCATCCGCCGTCGTCGGGCCTCAACAGGTCCTTGGTCATGTACAGGGCAATCGGCTCGAGAAATGCGCACACTCGACCGTCGACATGCGCCATAGCCATCATCGTCCTGAGCATTGCAGCGGCATCGTCACCACGCGAGGGACAGCCTACAACCAGCCCCGGAATATCCCGCAGGGCAGCGATCGAGTTGTCGTTGTGAAAGTGACCGCCGAATCCCTTCTGGTAGCCCAGAGATGCAATGCGCATGACCATGGGGTTGCGGTACTGGCCGTTGGAAAAGAACTGGAGCGAACAGGCTTCGCCACGAATCTGATCGCAGGCATTGTGGAAATAGGCGAGGTACTGAATCTCCGGGACAGGCAGATATCCCATGCCCGCAAAACCCTGGGCAAGACCCAGAATGGTGGTTTCATCAAGCAGGGTATTGAACACGCGGCGACGCCCGAAATGCTGCCACAGTCCCTTGGTGACAGTGTAGACACCGCCCTTGCGGGCAACGTCTTCACCGAACAACAGCGACTGCGGATACTTGATCAGCAGGTCGGTCAGAACGCGATTGATTTGCACGGCCAGATGCCGCGGCGGCTGATGCTCCGGCAGTCTAGCCTCACTGCCAAACACCGCCAGGCGCTGTTCGCGGTCGGCGGGCCTTGCTGCCTCCGCCATGACCGCTTCAGGCGAAAGCGGTGCCAGCGGCGCAACGACATCGGCCAGTCGGGTCAATCGTGGCATGCCGTCGGCGCGATCCGCTTCTTCCAGGCAACGCTGGCGAAGCTGCTCGTAGCGCGCGCGAATGCGTTCCGGGCTCATCAGGCCGCGGGCGACAACGCGCTCAGCCGAGCGCAACAGCGGATCCAGCGCCTCGGCGGCGCTGAGTTCGTCAGGCGTCCGGTATTCGATTTCAAAGTCGGTACCCGCATGGCCCATCAGGCGGGTAGTGCGCAGGTGCAGGAAAAGCGGCCGACGCCGCTGCCGACACTCGGCAACGGCCGCCGCCACAGCTTCAAAGCCGCGGCTCAAGTCCAGGCCGTCAGCAAAGCGATAGATCAGTCCATGGCGTGACTCGATACTGGCCTTGACCCAGTCGCGCGGCGTCGGCACGGAAATGCCGATGCCGTTGTCTTCGCAAACCATCAGCACCGGCAGGGGCAGATTCTGGTGCGCTGTCCAGGCGCAGGTATTCAGCGCGGCCTGGGCAGTGGCATGATTGAGACTGGCATCACCGAAACTGCAGATCACGATACTGTCAGCCGGCACCGGCAGGCTGTCGCCGCCGCGGCCGATCGCCAGCGCGGTTCCGACCGCCTTCGGCAGATGCGAAGCGATAGTCGAAGTTTGCGGCAACACCCACAACGGCTTGCTCCCCCAGACCTTGTGGCGGCCTCCCGATGCCGGATCGGCACTGGAGGCGGCAAAGGACAGGCAGGTGTCGCGAATGAAGTCCAGACCATCGAGCTTGCGATAGCGCTCGGCCATGAACCCACCCGAGCGATAGTGCAAAAAGGCCGGATCGGTGTGTCTGGTCAGACGCCCGACCAGCGCATTGCCCTCGTGGCCCGACGAGCCTATCGTGTAGAAAACCTTGTTTTCCAGGCGCTTGACCCGAGCCATCAGGTCGAGCTGGCGTGACAGCATCTGGCTGTCGAACAGCTCCAGCAGGTCAGCATCGCCGATATCACCACCACGATCCGGAACCAGCCGCCCAGACCCCAGCTCATCCAGATGCGCCAGAAAATTTCGATCAACCACCTCTGCGCGGTTGATCTGACGCGCCGCTCCCTGCTTCATTCCGAAATCTCGCCCAAGCGCGATCGCCCAAAACGCATCACCAAGACTCCTCTCCCGTCTTCCCTTCTACCTATCCCCGCCCCTCTTAAAACGCATTGTGTCCGGTCAGCTCACGCCCAACCACGAGCTGATGAATCGTTTCGGTGCCCTCGTAGGTGATGACCGACTCCAGATTGAGGGCATGGCGAATGGCAACATACTCCAGCGTGATCCCGGAACCGCCCAACAGATCGCGGCAATCGCGGGCGATGTCGATGGCCATGCGGACGTTGTTCCACTTTGCCATGGAAATCTGGGTGGGATGAACGCGGTCGGCGTCTTTCAGCCGCCCCAAACGAAGACTCATCAGCTGAGCCAGGGTGATCCGGCGGGCGTGGTCAGCCAGGCGCAACTGGACCGCCTGATTGGCCGACAGCGGGCGGTTGAACAGCTCACGGTCAGCGGTGTAGTCCAGTGCCTCCTTCAGGCAGGCGATGGCAGAGCCGATCGGCCCCCAGGTGATACCGTAACGGGCCTGGCTGAGACAGGACAGCGGCCCTTTCAGCCCCAGCACACCCGGCAGACGATTCGCATCAGGCACGCGCACGTTGTCGAAATACAGTTCGGAAGTAATCGAGGCGCGCAGCGACATCTTCGAGCGGATGTCGCGCGCTTCGAAGCCCTTGAAACCCTTTTCGACGATAAAGCCCTGGATACCCTCGTCAGTGCGCGCCCAGACAATCGCCAGATCAGCAATACTGCCGTTGGTAATCCACATCTTGGCGCCGTTGAGAACCCAGTCGTCGCCATCGCGACGGGCATGGGTCTTCATGTTGGCCGGGTCTGAGCCGCCATGGGGCTCGGTCAGGCCAAAGCAGCCGATCGCCCGGCCGGCCGCCATTTCCGGCAGCCAGCGCTGTTTCTGTTGTTCACTGCCGAAGGCGTGAATCGGATACATGCACAGCGAGGACTGAACCGACACAAAACTGCGAAGGCCTGAATCACAACGCTCCAGCTCCTGGCAGATCAGACCATAGCTGACCGCGTTCAGCCCGGCACAGCCGTATCCTTCGAGGCTGGAGCCGAGCAGGCCCAGATCGGCAATTTCAGGGATCAGCTCACTGGGAAACCTGCCCTGATCGAAACAATCCGCGATCAGCGGCATGGCCCGGTCGTCGACGAAACGGGCGACGCTGTCGCGAATCATCCGTTCTTCGTCGCTGAGCTCGGCGTCAACATCAAAAAGATCAAGGGGGTTCAAGGCGGCCATGGCTGATTTCAAAAAACCCGGTTAAAAGTTGACCCCGTATTGTAATTGATCGCGCATGTGCGCAGTGACTGGCCCGCCCCAGTCGGCCGGACTTCAACGCCTCCATCGACACCGCGGCGGACCCTCCACCACCAAGTCCTCCCGCAAGACCATGGTCATCGCTATAATAGACGGCTTGTTGTTCCAATCACTGGCGCCATCTGCATGTTCAAACAACTGCTATCCGCCGCCGTTCTGGCCGGCGCGCTGATGTCCCCGGCCGGGGCCGAGCAAGGTGACCCCGACCGCGGCCGGGTCATTTCCTTCACTTGTGCTGGATGCCACGGCATTCCGTTTCACCAGAATGTGTACCCGACCTACTCGGTGCCACGTATCGGCGGCCAGACCGAAGGCTATATCGTCGCGGCACTGCGCGCCTACCGGTCAGGCGAGCGTCGCCACCCGACCATGCAGGCTCAGGGCAACACACTATCGGACCAGGACATCGTCGACATCGCCGCCTACCTGGCCGGTTTGGGAGGTAATTCGGAATGAGATCGTTGCTTCTTGCCTTTCTGGCAGTCGGCTCCACGACCGTCACCCTGAACGCCGCCGCCGGAAACCTGGCCCGCGGCCAGGAGATTGCCACCCAGGTCTGTGCCGCCTGTCATGGCGTGGACGGCAACCTGGTGCTGGCCCCGGACTACCCGAAGCTGGGCGGGCAGCACGCCGACTACCTGGAATTTGCCCTGAGGGCTTACCGCTCCGGTGACCGCGACAATGCCATCATGGCGCCTTTTGCCCGGGACTTGTCCGATCAGGACATTCGCGACGTGGCCGCCTGGTACGCACGCCAGGAAAGCCGGCTGATCGACATGCCGCGCCGATCACGCCGCCGCTGAGCCTCGATTGGGCCTGGCGTTTTGCGTCAGGCCCAAGAATCCACTATCAGCCCGGCAGGTATGTAGATCAGATTCAGGGCGCCAAGCAGGCCTCGAATCAAGGCGTTGCTCGCAGGCAATGCTGATTCCATTGGCAAAAACGCGAACACAGAGTCGGGGCCTGCTTGGCGTCCCTGACTAATTGCCTTCAAATGACAGGCTTGCCTGTGGCTGAATGTGGTCTACATACCTGCCGGGTTAATAACTTGGCTTCGGCCAGACCACTCCGGCGCAGCGCTTGCAGCCGTGAGATGCTGACAGACAGCGAGTGACTACTCAGTAATAGGGATTCTCACCGCTGGCGTGATCGGTTGCATCGATCACCCGACCCAGTTCCGGGATTTCCTGGCGCAAGGTTGTTTCTATACCCTGCTTCAGGGTTACGTCTGCCATTCCGCAGCCGTGACAGCCGCCGCCGAACTGCAGCACCACGTCTCCTGAATCGGTAACGTCGACCAGACCGACCACGCCACCATGCGAGGCAACCATGGGGTTGACTCTGGCATCGAGCACCCACTCCACCCGCTGCCGCAAAGGCGCGTCCTCAGCCGGTTTTTGACCCTTCAGGCCAGGCGCCCGGATTGACAGCTCACCGCCCATGGCATTGGTCTCGAAATCGATCATGGCACCGTCCAGGGTCTCGGCGCTGGCCGCATCCACGTACAGCACGAAAACCTGACAGTCGACCACTTCATCACTGTCTTGCTGACCATCGGCCGGGCAATAGGTCAGTTCCACGTCGGCGGCCGGCGTGCCGGCCTTGATGGTGCGCAGTCTGAGATTGGTGCCGTCGGCCTGCTGCTCCAACAGGCGGGCAAAGTAATCGCGAGCGGCGGGCGAAATGGTCAGCATGGACGAATGACTTGATCAGTTGGAAGAAATTTAGGGCCAGACTCGACCGGACAGCAATCAAATGATGCTGGCGAAGCCGCTTGTTTTCAAGCCTGGAGCATGCGCTCAAGCAGCCACGGCAGCGAGTGATCATAACGCCAGTCTATCCCCGAGTGCGTACCGTCGAACTCCTGGAACTGATGCGCCACACCGGCTCGATCCAGTACCTGGTGGAGTTCCCGCGTGCCGTAGTGAATGTAATACTGATCGCGGCTGCCGACATCTATCCACAGCCCGCTCAGCGCATTCAGCGCATCCAGAGCCGCCGGCGCCATCACTAGTGGATCGAAAGTCAGCCAGCGTTGCCAGGTCGCCTCGTCCAGGCGACAGGTCTGCAAATCAAACGGCAGCCTGAGGTTCAACGGCGCGCCCGGATCAGGGGAATAGCTGGCCGCCAGGCACAGCGTCATCAAGGTATGGAAGGCGGCACCACCTGGACGGCGATCGCGCCAGAAGGTCCGCACAAAGGCCTCAATATCACCCTCGTGGCGGGCCAGCACGTCGCAGGCCATCGGAAAGTCGCGAGCGTATACGCGGTCAAAGCCGCAGTCGCCGGCGTGGCTGGCCACCAGACCGAAACAGCCCGGATGCGCCATTGCCAGGTGAAGCCCGCCGAAGCCGCCCGAAGACTTCCCAAACACGGCACGGGCCCGGGGATCGGGGATGGTTCGATAGTGACGGTCGATGGCCGGCACCAACTCAGTCACCAGATAGTCGGCGTAGTTGCCGATGGCCGCACTGTTGACATACTGATTCCCCCCGAGCGCGGTATAACAGTCGGGGAAGACCACGATCACTGGCGGCATGACACCAGTCCCGATCAACCGATCCAGGCGCTGCGGCAGGTTCTCGCCCTGGTTGCGCCAACCAACCTGGCCAGGCCCGGCATTGGTGTAGGCTGCCAGCGACCAAAGCACCGGAAAACGGCGATCCGCGCTGTCATCGTAAGCCGGCGGCAGGTAAACCGGATGCCTGCGACGTGCGGGGTCGCCCAGAGGATTGACGGCCAGCAAGGCCGAGTCATGGTCGAACTCGACCACGCGGCCGGCCGGCCATGTCGCTGCAGGCCTTAGGGTGGTTTGCTTTCCGGCCATGCTGCTCAGCCCGCTGCCGGGCGATCGATGGCAATCACTTTCTGACGCGGCCGCTGATCAGCCCGACCGAGCTCCGGGACGAGCTCGACCAGCACCCGGCGCAGGGCATCACTGTCGTACTGCCGCACTGCAAGCTCGCCACGACGCAGACTGTCGTCCATATCAACATCCGGCGCTTCACCTTGGCGGGTAAGCATGATCTTTTCATGTGCCGTCTTGGCATAGGACTCGTGGGCATGGAACAGCTCTTCGAACAGCTTCTCGCCCGGCCGAAGTCCGGTGTAGACAATTTCGATATCGCGACCAGGCTCCTTGCCGGCCAGGCGAATCAACTGTTCGGCCAGGTAACTGATTCGCACCGGCTCGCCCATATCCAGCACGAACACCTCCCCACCCTGCCCCAGCACGCCGGCCTGCAAGATCAGCTGGCCCGCCTCGGCAATGGTCATGAAGTAGCGGGTAATCTCCGGATGGGTGACGGTCACCGGGCCACCGCGCCGAATCTGTTCGTTGAACAGCGGAACCACGGACCCGGTCGAGTTCAGCACATTACCGAAGCGCACGGTGATGAAGCGGGTATCTGAATGACTGTTCAGACGCCGGCAATAAAGCTCCGCGACCCGCTTGGTGGCGCCCATGACATTGCAGGGATTGACCGCCTTGTCGGTCGAAATCAGGACAAAGGTATCGACCCCGAATCGATCGGCCGCATCGGCAACCCGGCGGGTGCCGATGACATTATTGCGGAAGGCTTCCCGAACCTGATTCTGAAGCATGGGCAAATGCTTGTAGGCAGCCGCGTGGAAAACCACCTGCGGTCGCGCCCTACTCATCACATGCTCGATGGTGGCTGAATCAGCAGCGTCGCCCAGTACGGTCTCGACCACCAGCTCCCGAAACTCACCTCTCAGTCGATAGTCGACCCGATAGAGGTTGTACTCACTGTTATCCAGCACCATCAGCGCGGCGGGGTCGAGGCGCGCAATCTGGCGACACAATTCTGCACCTATTGAGCCTCCCCCTCCGGTCACCAGCACCCGCTTGCCGGTCAGGCCAGCCCGGATCGACTCCCAGTCCAGTAACACCGGCTCCCTGCCCAGCAAGTCATCGATGGCAACCGGCTTGAGATCGTCGAAGCGAGTAAAACTGTTGCCCAGTTCGGTCAGCGTCGGCAGGGTCTTGAAGTCGACCTCGGCGCGCTCACAGATCTCGACGACGCGCTGCATCTGCTGGTTAGTTGCCGAGGGAATGGCGATGACGACCAGATCGATCAGCGCTTCACTGGCCACCCGTGGCAGTCGATCAATCGTGCCAAGCACAGGCACACCCATTACCTCGGTGTGGCGCAGACTCTTCTTGTCGTCAAGAAAACCAACCACATCATAGCCCCCACGACGACGCAGCTCCGGCAGCAACAGGCGTCCGGATCGTCCCGCGCCGAGTATCAGGGTTCGCTGGGTCAGCCGGCGCCGGCGCACTTCCATGCGCATATCCTTGAAGACCCGGTAGGTCAAACGCGGCAGCCCCAGACCGATCATCAGCAAGATCGGGAAAATCCAGACCATCAGCACCATCAGCTCGATGGGCGCGCTGAGCACGAGCAGCACCGCCGCTCCGGCAGCGGCCCCAAGAATGGCGGCGCGAACGAGGTTGCCCAGATCAGGCAGGCTGGCAAAGCGCCACACACCACGGTACAGACCGGCGCGCCACTGCAAGAAACCCTGGGCAAGCAGAACCAGGTTGACTTCCAAAGCCAGCGTCTGCCAGCCAAGATAGGGTTCGCCAAGCAACCACAGTGTTCCCAGGCGAGCGGCCGACCAGGCGAGCGCGATCATGACCAGATCATGGACAATGACAACCGCGCGCAGATTGAGCAGACTGGCCCGGCGTTCGACACGTTCGGTCATGGCTTCGCGTGTTCTCCTTTCGCGGCCACCTGAATCCAGGCCCAGGCGAGAGTCAGCAGCACATACACAAGTCCAGCCAGCCAGAAGCCCAGATCGCGAAACCGGATTGCCATCACGCTCGCAGGCAGGACCAGCAATAGATTGGTGGCCACATACAGCATCAGCACTTGCCCATGCTTCCAGCCATGCGAGATCAGAACCTGGTAAGCATGTTGCCGGTGCGGAGTATACCATCGCTCTCCGCGCACGATCCGACGCAGCAGGGTGAGGCTTGCATCGACCACGAATACGGCAGTGATGATCAGACCGACCCACAGGTTTCGCTCATCGACCGCCACGCTGAACAAGCACATCCAGGCCACCATGCCACCGACCAGAAGCGAACCGGAGTCGCCCATGAAAACCCGGGCGGGCGGGCGATTCCAGACCAGAAAACCGGTGCAGCTCAACGCCAGGCAGAAACAGGCCGCCGCCGCCAGCGCGCGGCCATGCAGGAGCAGCAGCAGCCCGAAAGCCAGGGCAACCCAGACACCCTGACTGCAGGCAAGACCATCGGCACCATCCATGAAATTGTGCAGGTTGATCAGCCAGACCGCCAGCAGCACAGCCAGCAAACTCAGTGGCCAGAAAGCAGACCACAGCTGCTGGCCGATGAGCAGTCGTTCGATACCCCCGATCGAGGCAACCAGGATGACCCCGACGAGGCAATGGACCAACAGACGCCGTTTGACGCCCAGCTCATGTCGATCATCCAGCCAACCCAGCACAGTGAGCGCCAGCGCAGCAATGACCAGCGACCACAGCTCAGCATCGAACCAGGCCAGCAGACCCAGCGGCGGCAGACAACCGGCCGCCATCGCCAGCCCGCCACCCCGCGGCGTCGGCGCGGAATGGCTGCGACGTGATCCTGGCAAATCGATCATGCCCGACGCAGTCAGGTAAGGTCGCAACAGCGGCACTGCAAGCACGGTAACCAGACCAGCCATCGGCGCCAGCGCCAACGGCCACCAGGCGTTCCCCGTCACTCCCCCAGCACTCCGCCAATCACCCGAGTGGTGTTCCAGCGGCGGCAGCTCGGGCACAGCCAGTGATGGGCGCTGCCGCTGAACCCGCAATGGGTGCAGCGATATGCCGGCTGGCCCTCCAGCAGACGCTGGGTAAGATCGCGGATCAGTTCCGGCCCTACCTGGTCGAGGCTGAAATCATGGTCATGCAGCAGGTTCATCAGGCACTCCAGACCGCGCACGGTTGGCCTGCGCGTCAACTGCTCAAGCAGAAAGTCCACTGCCGCACGCGGATCACGCCCTGCCCTGAGTTCGGCCAGCACCAGGGTCGGGCTGGTCAAACCGCCTTCGCTGACCTGCTGAGCCAACCATTCCTCCAATTCCTGTGATCGATCCAGTCGCTGGAAGCAGACCACAATTCGGTCGAGCACTCGAACCGCGCAGTCCCTATCCAGCCGGCAAGCTTCAAGATAGCAATCCAGCGCTCGGGAAAAATCCTGATCGCGCCACCAAAGCTCAGCTTCAAGCAGGCGAGGTCGGGCGCTACCCGGGTCACAGCGCCGGGCCTGACGCAAATGCTTGCGCACCGCCTCCCCATCTTCGCGGTCCAGTGCCTGCTGGGCAAGCTCGCAGTAAAACTGCGCAACCAGCTGCTGGGTACGTCCGTTGTCATCGCTCAGGTGACGCGCTCGCTCGATCGCCCGGGACCAGTCTTTTTCCTGCTGATACACGTCAAGAAGCTGGCGCGCCGGCACCTGCGCGCGCGGATCATGTTCAAGCACCTGGGAAAAGAGCTTCTCGGCACGATCCAGCAGGCCGGCGCGCATGTAGTCCTCGCCCAGCTCAAGCAGGGCCTGGGAACGCTGCTCATCGGTCAGCGCGGGGCGACTGATGATGTGTTTGTGGAAGCGAATGGCCTTGTCCATTTCACCGCGTCGCCGAAACAGATTACCCAGCGCCAGGTGGGTCTCGACCGTGTCCTGGTTGATATCGGCGATTTCCAGAAAGACCTCGATCGCCTTGTCCGGCTGCTCATTGAGCAGGTAATTCAAACCCCGGAAGTAATTGCTGGACAGCGCCGAACTTTGGCGCTTGCGGCCGGACTCACGACGTCGCGCCATCCACCAGCCGCTGGCCGCGGCGACTGGCAACAGGGCGCACAGGATCAGCAGCTCAGGCATTGCGCTCAGGCAGACGGGCTTCCTCCGGGCCAGTCGAGCGCTGTGGGCGCGCTAGTCTTGCGGGCAGATAAAACAACAAAAGGCAGGCAACAAAACCAAGGATCACGCCGACTGCCAGCGCCATGACCAGCAAGCTGCCAAGTGCGAGTTCAATGTGCAGTCCTGGTAACCTGGCCAGCACCGGCTCCGGGTTCATTACGCCCAGCGCCAAGCCCGACAGGGCGGCGAGTATGCAGACGACTAACAATATCCAGCGAAACATTGGACCTCCAGCACCTCAAAACCCCCAGGGAACCGCGCGGGACTCAAGCGCCGGTTTCGCTATCGCGATTGACGCGCTCCCTGAGAGCCTTGCCGGGCTTGAAATGCGGCACGTGCTTTCCGGGTAGCGCGACAGGCTCACCGGTTTTTGGATTCCGCCCCATGCGCGGCGGGCGAAAGTGCAGGGAAAAACTGCCAAAGCCCCGAATCTCGATGCGCTCGCCCTCTGCCAGGGCACGACTGAGCTGTTCCAGAATCGAGCGCACCGCCATCTCGACATCCGCTTGACTCAGATGCGTCTGATCGGCAGATAATCGCTCAATCAGCTCCGATTTTGTCATAAGCCTATCCCCATAAGGCATGCCGACGGCCCGGTGGACCGTCGGCGTGCTTGGTTACTGCGATCAGTCCTTGCCGAGTTGTTCCTTGAGCAGATCGCCCAAGGTTGCGCCACCGCCTCCCGAACGCGACTGGTACTGATCCAGTGCGTCGGCCAGCTCAGCCTCGTCCTTGGCCCGGACCGACAGCGTCAGATTGCGGGTCTTGCGGTCCAGCGCCACGAACTTGGCTTCGATCTCATCTCCCTCGGAGAGAATCTTGGTCGCGTCGTCGACACGTTCCTTGGCCAGATCGGACGCCTTGATGTAACCGTCAACACCATCAGCCAACTCGATGACAGCGCCGCGGGGATCAACCGTCTTGACCTTGCCGGTGACAATGGAACCACGCGGATGCTCGGCCATGTAGGTGGCGAACGGATCCTGCTCAAGCTGCTTGATACCCAGCGAGATGCGCTCGCGCTCCGGATCAACAGCCAGCACCACGGCCTCGAGTTCCTCACCCTTGCGGAAGTTGCGAATGGCATCTTCGCCGGCATTCATCCAGGAAATGTCTGACAGGTGCACCAGGCCGTCGATACCGCCGTCCAGGCCGATAAAGATGCCAAAGTCGGTAATCGACTTGATGCCACCGCTGACCTTGTCGCCCTTGTTGTGGGTGGCGGCAAAAGCTTCCCAGGGGTTGGGGGTGCACTGCTTCATGCCCAGGGAAATCCGGCGACGCTCTTCGTCGACGTCCAGCACCATGACTTCGACTTCCTGACCAACGTGCACGACCTTGGCCGGGTTGACGTTCTTGTTCGTCCAGTCCATTTCGGACACGTGGACCAGGCCTTCTACACCGTCCTCGATCTCGACGAAACAGCCGTAGTCGGTAATGTTGGTAACCTTGCCGAACAGCCGCGAGGTCGGCGGATAGCGGCGATCGATGTTGTCCCAGGGATCGTCGCCCAGCTGCTTGAGACCCAGCGAAACGCGCATCCGCTCACGATCGAATCGCAGTACACGAACTTCCAGCTCGTCGCCCACCTCAACCACCTCGGAGGGGTGGCGAACACGCTTCCAGGCCATGTCGGTGATGTGCAGCAGACCGTCGATGCCGCCCAGATCCAGGAAGGCACCGTAGTCGGTCAGGTTCTTGACCACACCCTTGATCACGGCACCCTCGTTCAGGCGCTCGATCAGGTCGTCACGCTCGGCGGCGTATTCGTGCTCGACGACGGCGCGGCGGCTGACCACCAGGTTGTTGCGACGGCGGTCAAGCTTGATGATCTTGAACTCGAGGTCCTTGCCTTCGAGATAGGCCGGATCGCGCACCGGGCGCACATCGACCAGAGAGCCGGGCAGGAAGGCCCGAATGCCGTCTATATTGACGGTAAAACCGCCCTTGACCTTGCCAGAGATCTGGCCGATCACGTTGTCCTCGGCGTCGAAGGATTTTTCAAGCGTAGTCCAGACGCGAGAGCGCTTGGCCTTTTCACGCGACAGACGTGTTTCGCCAAAGCCGTCTTCCACGGCGTCCAGAGAAACTTCCACTTCGTCGCCAACCGCAACCTCGAGCTCGCCATCGGGCCGCTCGAACTGGTGGATCGGGACGATGCCTTCGGACTTGAGGCCTGCGTTGATGACGACGGCGTCATCGCGAATTTCCACAACCCGACCGGTGATGATCGCGCCAGGGCGAAGATCCTTCTCGGTCAGGCTCTGTTCAAATAGTTCTGCAAAAGATTCGGTCATTACGGTTGTTTCTTCCTGCAAGATCTGCGCAGCCAATGCATTCAATGCGCTTTCTCTCTCTTGGTTTCCGCGCCCACTGCCGCATAGGCGTGGAGCGCTCGTTCATGAAAAGCCGGCCCCCGCAACGCAGAAGCCAGCACCTGTTTTCCTTTTCACGGCCTTGAAGTCAGACACGCTGCCGAACAACAGCCAGCACGTTTTCGATCACCGTCTTCAGCGTCATCGAGGTCGAATCGATGACAAAGGCATCTTCCGCCGGCACGGTGGGCGACACGGTTCGCTCGCGATCACGACGGTCGCGTGCCTCCAAGTCGCGAAAAAGACGGAGAAAGTTAACATTTTCTCCTTTGTCTTTCAACTGTTTATAGCGTCGATTTGCCCGTTCCTCGACGCTGGCATCGAGAAAAACCTTGCATGAGGCATCCGGAAACACCACCGTGCCCATGTCACGACCATCCGCGACCAGGCCCGGCAGGCGACGATAACTTCGCTGAAAATCAAGCAATGCGCTTCTAACGGCTGGTATCGATGCGACTTTGGAGCTCATTACGCTGACCTCCTCCTGGCGAAGACGGTCATCTACCGGGCTGCCGTTGAGCCGAACGGAGATCCCGGCAGGAGCGGCCTCGAAAACCAGGTCGAGATCCTCACACAGCGCGGTCAGGCCGGACTCATCGTCAGCGGCAATGGCCCGATCCAGGGCGGCGGCGGCCACTGCACGGTAAACAGCACCCGAGTCGAGCACGTGCCAGCCCAGGCGCCGGGCCACTCCGGCAGAGACCGCGCCCTTGCCGGCGCCAGATGGGCCGTCAATGGTGACGACCGGAGCGTTAGCTACTCGGCTTGTGCTCATACAGCTCGCTTCCTGCTGCTGACAAGGCGCAACGGCGTCAATCCAGCCACTGCAGGGAAGCGCCCAGCGCGGACAAATCAGCGACGAAGCCCGGATAACTGGTTCGTATCCACTCTGCCTGCTCGATCTCGACGCTGTCTTCAGCCACCAGCGCCAGTACCGCCAGACTCATGGCAATGCGATGATCGCCGGCGCTGTCGACCCGACCGCCACTGACCCGACCGCCATGAATGATCGCACCGTCCGGCATCTCCTCAAGCTCGACTCCGAGACGCTTGAGCTGGGCGCACATCACGGCCAGTCGATCGGACTCCTTGACCCTGAGTTCGGATGCGCCGCGAATCCGGGTAGTACCTTTGGCAACGGCCGCCAAAGCCATGATGATCGGAAATTCATCGATGGCCAGGGGCACCCACTCCCCAGGAATATCAATCCCGACCAGGTCTGACTTGCGAACCCGGATGCTGCCAACCGGCTCGGCCCCGATCGCCTCGGTCGGGCTGAGCTCCAGATCGGCACCCATGGCCGACAGGATGCGCAGAACGCCATCGCGAGTAGGATTGAGGCCGACATTGTCAAGTACGATGCCCTGCTCGCTGGCCAGCAGCCCGGCAGCAAGAATGAAGGCTGCCGAACTCAGGTCACCCGGCACATGGAACCGGCCGCCGTGGAGGGTCTGGCATCCGCGAAGGCCAATGCCGGGCGCTCCGTCGATGATTTCAACACCGAAAGCAGGCAACAGACGCTCGCTGTGATCGCGGCTGGGACCCGGCTCGATGACGATGGTCTCGGCTTCGGCGTACAAACCGGCCAGCAGTACGGCCGACTTGACCTGGGCGCTGGCCACCGGCATCACATAGCGAATACCCTTCAGGCTGGCAGGCTCAAGCACCAGGGGCGCCAGGCCGCTGCGCGAGTCAATCCGGGCCCCCATCTCGGCGAGCGGACCAATGATGCGGGCCATCGGGCGACAGGACAAGGACTCATCACCGACAAGAACAATATGCGCACCGCGCAAATCGGGATGGCCGGCCAGGGCTCCGCACAGCAGGCGCATGCCGGTTCCCGAGTTACCCAGATCCAGCGGCCCTGCCGGTGGCCGCAGTCGACCGCCAACGAGCGTGATCACGCCATTCGCTTCACTGATCGCCACCCCCAGTGCCGCCATCGCTGCCAACGTGGCTCGGGTATCAGCCGCATCCAGAAAGCCGGATATCTGCGTTTCGCCGTCTGCCAAGCCTCCGAGAATGGCCAAACGATGAGATATCGACTTGTCCCCCGGCGGCAGATAGCGGCCGCAGAGAGATGCCGTCGCCGGTGCAACCCGCAATCTCATGAGCCTAGCCCGGCAGCAAGGGCTGACAACACGCGCTGATTCTGCTCGGTCGTACCAATGGTGATTCGCAAATGGTTTTCCAGGCCGTAGTTGGCCACCGGTCGAACGATCACCCCGGCCCGGAGCAGACGCTCATTGAGCTCCGCACCGCTTCGATCGAACTCGGCCAGAATGAAATTCGCCGCCGAAGGAATGACCTTGGCGCCCAGCGCTTCCAGGCCGGTTGTCAGCTGATTCATGCCGCGGCTATTGACTTCGCGGCTGCGGTCGATGAATGCCTGGTCTGCCAGCGCCGCCCGAGCGGCGGTCAAGGCCAGCGAATTGACATTGAAAGCGGGACGGACCCGATTGAGAAGATCGGCAATACCCGGATTGCTCAAGGCATAACCGACCCGCAGGCCGGCCAGCCCATAGGCCTTGGAAAATGTTCGGGTGACGACCAGATTCGGAAACCTGGCCAGCCAGGTCGAGGCATCGCCAAGGCGGTCAGACTCGGCGTACTCGGTGTAGGCCTCATCGACGACACAGATCACCTGCGGTGGCAGAGAGGCAACAAAGTCCTCCAGCCTGGCCCCGTCCAGCCAGGTACCGGTCGGATTGTTGGGATTGGCCACGAAAACCAGACGGGTATCCGGCCCGATTCGCTCATACAAGGCGCGCAGATCATGTCCCAGCGGCATGACGTGATCACGCGGCAGCGCCGGGGCAACCCTCGCTGTAGCACCGACCATCTGGGTTGCGATCGGGTAGACGGCGAAACAATACTGGGAAAATACCGCCTCGAGGCCGGGCCGCAAAAACACCTGGGCCAGAAACACCAACACATCATTTGATCCGTTGCCGAGCGTGATGCAGGCCGGGTCGACATCATGGTGCTCTGCCAGCGCCTGCTTGAGAAAGTAGCCATTGGCATCCGGGTACAGCCAAAGCTCATCCAGCTCGCTGCGAATGGCCTCGATCGCCATTGGACTTGCACCCAGCGGATTTTCATTGGAGGCCAGCTTGATCGAATCACGCACGCCGTACTCGCGCTCCAGCTCCGAAGTCGGCTTGCCAGGGGTGTACGGCTTCAGTTCGCGAACGCCGGGCACGGCAAGATCGTTGTAGTCGAAATGCTTCATGAAAGGCTTCAGTCGGTTGATTTCACGGTGGTTGCGCTCAGGCCTTGTCGCCTTCCGGCAAGCGCCCCAGGATTGCACGAGGATAGGATCCCAGCACCTTGACCATGCGCGCGGCACTGTCGAGCTCGGCCAGCGCGGCCCGCAGTGCAGCGTCTTCGACATGGCCGTCGACATCGATGAAGAACACATAATCCCATCGGCCCTGGCGCGAGGGCCGGGACTCGATGCGATTCATGTTGACCGCATGTCGGGCCAAGGGCTCCAACAGTCGAAACAGGGCGCCGGGGCCGTCCCTGCCGGCGACCAGCAGGGTGGTCTTGTCTTCGCCTGAGGGCGGCAGCAGCTCCCGCCCCAGCACCAGGAAGCGGGTCGTGTTGTCGACATGATCCTCGATATTGGCGAACAGGATCGGCAAGCCATAGACCTCGGCCGCGTGACGGCCGGCAATCGCCGCGGCATCCGGTGCGTTGCGGACGCGCCGGGCCGCCTCGGCGTTGCTCGATACCGGCACCGTTTCGGCGTGCGCCATATTGGCGCTCAGCCAGTGCTTGCACTGGGCGAGCGACTGCTGGTGCGCATAGACCCGTTCGATCTGATCCAGGCGCCTGGCCTGGGTCAGCAAATGTTGGTGGATTCGCAGCTCCACCTCGGCGGCGATCTTGAGATCAGCGTGCATGAACATGTCGAGGGTATGGCTGACGATGCCCTGGCTGGAGTTTTCCACCGGCACCACACCAAAATCCGCTTCGCCGGCCTGCACCGCCAGAAACACGTCCTCGATACTGGCCTGGGCGATGGCGTTGACTGAATGTCCAAACTGGCGATAGACCGCCTGCTGGGTAAAAGTACCCTCAGGCCCCAGGTAGGCGATCCGCATCGGCTCTTGCTGAGCCAGGCAGGCCGACATGATTTCGCGAAACAGGCGCAGCATGACCGAGTCGCTCAAGGGGCCTTGATTGCGCTCGATCACCCGCCTGAGCACCTGGGCCTCACGGTCAGGGCGGTAGTAGGCCGAGCCACTGCCCAGGTCGCCCTTGGCTGCGCGCACGCGCGCTGCCTGCGAGGCGCGCTCGGCAATCAGGGCCTGGATCTGCTCGTCCAGCTGGTCGATACGCTGGCGCACTTCAGCCAGGGCCGGGTCAGGTCCGGCTGCGCTCGAATTCTCCGAGGAAGTCAATCAGGTTCTCCACCGCATCATCGTCCAGGGCATTGTACAGGCTGGCGCGCAGCCCGCCGAGGGCGCGGTGGCCTTTCAGACCAATCAGTCCGGCCTCCTCGGCAGCTGCCACTGCCGGCATCGTCAGACGATCATCGGCAGGAAAAAACGGCACATTCATCACTGAGCGACAGCGCCGGGCGACCGGGTTGGACCAGAAATCACTGTTGTCAATCGCCGCGTACAAGCGTCCTGCCCTGGCACTGTTGCGCGCGCCAAGCACCGCCAGCCCGCCCATGCCCTCAATCCAGCGCAACACCTCCAGGGCCACGAACCAAGCCAGGGTGCAGGGAGTGTTGTACATGGAGCTCGAAGCCGCCCAGGTCCGATAGTCCAGGTACTTCGGCAGACCGGAGGGAATGCGATCGAGCAAGTCGCGCCTGATCAGGACCACGGTCAAACCGGCAATGCCCAGATTCTTCTGCGCGCCGGCGTAAGCAAAGCCCAGCTGCGAATACGGATACGGCCGGGAGAGAAATTCCGACGACAGGTCAGCCGCCAGCGGAATGAAGGCATCAGGAGGGGCCGGGTATTGGACGCCATGGATGGTTTCATTGCCGGTGTAGTGCAGGTAGGCAAAATCACCTGGCAGCGGCGCCAATTCAGGCAGGTCGACATAACCTGCGTCCGCGCCGCTGGCGACCGCCTCAGCCGACCCGCAACGCCTCGCCTCAGCCAAGGCCTTCTCACCCCAGTGACCGGTGAGCACATAGGCGGCCTTGCGGCCTGCTGCCAGGTTCATCGGCAACCAGGCAAACTGCAGGTTGGCGCCGCCGTGAAGGAGCAGGATTTCATGCTCCTCGCCTAGACCCATGAGGCTGCGCAGGCGTGCCAGCAACTCTTCGGCAATGCCGGAAAAACGTGCGCCCCGATGCGAAATTTCAGCCACCGAAGGCGACCCCCACAGATCAGGCTCAAGGGCCTCGGCCAGCCGCTCGCGCACCGGAGCGGGCAAGGCAGCCGGACCTGCCGAGAAATTGAACAACCTCAAGCCTTTGCTCCCGATTTCAGGGTAAAGCGATGCTTTCAAGACCGCCCATGTATGGTCGCAGCGCCTCCGGCACCACCACCGAGCCGTCGCGCTGCTGGTAGTTTTCCAGCACGGCGATCAGGGTGCGGCCAACCGCCAGACCGGAGCCGTTGACGGTATGAACCAGCTCCGGCTTGCCGGTTTCCGGATTGCGCCAGCGCGCCTGCATGCGCCGGGCCTGGAAGTCGCCGAAGTTGGAGCACGAAGAGATCTCGCGATAAGCGCCCTGCCCCGGCAGCCAGACTTCAAGGTCATAGGTCTTGCGCGCCGAAAAGCCCATGTCACCGGCGCACAGCAGCATGGTGCGATACGGCAGCTTGAGCGCCTGCAGGATGCGCTCGGCATGCCCGGTCAGCGCTTCAAGGCAGGCATCGGACTCCTCGGGCAGGCTGATCTGGACCAGCTCGACCTTGTCGAACTGGTGCTGCCGGATCATGCCTCGGGTGTCCTTGCCGTGCGAGCCGGCTTCACGCCGGAAGCAGGGCGTGTGGGCAACGAACTTCAGCGGCAGGCGACCGGCCTCAATGATCTGGCCGGCGACCAGGTTGGTCAGCGGTACTTCAGCGGTGGGGATCAGGTAGCGGACCGGATCGTCGTCGATTCGGAAGGCATCATCTCCGAACTTCGGCAGCTGGCCCGTGCCCTGCATGGCTTCGCCAAGCACCAGGTAAGGCACATACATTTCGCGGTAGCCATGCTCTGCCGTGTGCTGGTCGAGCATGAACTGGGCCAGGGCCCGGTGCAGCCGAGCCAGCTCGCCACCCAGTACGGCAAAGCGGCTGCCGGACAGGTTCGCGGCCGTTTCGAAATCCAGGCCGCCCAAGCGCTCACCCAGTTCTACGTGGTCGCGCGGTTCGAAATCCAGCTCAGCGGGCTCGCCCCAGCGCCGGACTTCAGCGTTATCGCCTTCGTCCTTGCCGTCAGGCACCGCTGCATCCGGCAGGTTGGGCATATCGAGGAACAGCTGCTCAAGCTGAAGACGGATCGCATCGAGCTCTTCCTTGGCTGCCTTGAGGTCGTCGCCCAAACGCGACACCTCAGCCAGCAGTGGTTCGATATCCTCGCCCCGGCCCTTGGCCTTGCCAATGGATTTGGAGCTGACGTTGCGCTGGTTCTGCAATTCCTCGGTGCGCACCTGCAAAGCCTTGCGCCGCGCCTCGATGGCGGCATAGCTTTCGGTGTCAAGATGATAGCCGCGCCGGGCCAGGCCGGCAGCAACGGCTTCCAGATCATGTCTCAGGCTTTGCGGGTCTAACATCGGGTGGCTCCGCGTTCGGGAATGATTGCTCAGTCGCCGAATGGATGTTGGAAGATGACGTTGGCGTCGCGCTCGGGGCCGGTGGAAAGCATATGCACCGGGGCTTCGATCAGCTCGGCGATTCGGTCCAGGTAGGCCCTGGCTTCGGCTGGCAGCCTGGCGGCATCGGTCAGGCCCTGAGTAGTCCCGGTCCAGCCTGGCAGGGTTTCGTAAACCGGGCGCACTCGGGCCCATTCTTCGGCCCCGACCGGAAAGGCGTCCACGCCCTCATAGTCTACGCACACCTTGACTTCCGGAAATGGATCGAGCACGTCGAGCTTGGTGATGCACAGGCCGGTCACGCCGTTAACCTTGACCATGCGCCGCATGGCCACGGCATCCAGCCAGCCACAGCGACGCGGTCGGCCGGTGGTGGCACCGAACTCGACACCGCGCTCGGCCATCAAACGGCCTGCCTCATCATCAAGCTCGGTCGGAAACGGCCCACCACCGACTCTGGTGGTGTATGCCTTGGTAATGCCCAGCACGTAGTCAATATCGCGCGGACCCACACCTGAACCGGTCAGCACACCGCCGACCGTGGTATTCGAGGAGGTCACGAAGGGATAGGTGCCGTGATCAATATCGAGCAGGCTGCCCTGCGCACCTTCAAACAGGATCTTGCCACCGGCAGACCTGAGCGTGTGCAGATCACCCGTGACATCGGTGAACATCGGCTTGAGGATTTCGCCAAAGCGAGCCGCCTCATCGGCAAGCGCCTGGGCGTTGACCGGCTCGGCGTTGTAGTAGTTGGCCAGCAGGAAATTGTGATAATCCACGACCGCATCGAGCTTGTCAGCGAGGCGCTGCGGGTCGGCAAGATCGGCCAGACGCAGGCCATGGCGCGAAACCTTGTCCTCGTAGGCCGGACCGATGCCGCGCCCGGTGGTGCCGATGGCGCGCTTGCCGCGCGCGATTTCGCGGGCCTTGTCCAGCGCCTCGTGACAGGCCAGGATCACGGGGCAGGCCGGTGACAGGCCCAGCCGGGGGCGTACATCCAGGCCGCGCGCTTCCAGACCTTCAATCTCCTTGAGCAGGTTGCTGGGCGAAACGACCACTCCGTTGCCGATCAGGCAGCGGGCCCGCGGCGTCATCACGCCTGAGGGGATGACGTGCAACACCGTCTTCTGACCGTTGATGACCAGGGTGTGGCCAGCATTGTGGCCACCCTGGTAGCGCACCACGGCGTCGACATCATGGGCAAGCAGATCGACAATCTTGCCCTTGCCCTCGTCACCCCATTGGGTGCCGAGGATCACCACTGACTTGGACATGGCTCCCTACCGGTTCCTATTCGGGTCGCATCTGATCGAAGAAGCGGAAGAACTCGGACCTGGTATCCATCAGCATGATGTCCTTGTCGGTCCCAAAGCTGGCTTCATAGGCGTTCATGCTGCGCCAGAATGAAAAGAAGTCTCGGTCGCGGTCAAACGCTTCAGCATAGATCTGGATGGCCTGGGCGTCACCTTCACCACGCAGTCGCTGGGCATCACGTTCGGCGTCGGCAAGCAAGACACGAACCTGGCGGTCGGCATCGGCGCGGATTCGCTCTGCTCGCTCACGGCCCAGTGACCGCAGCTCATTGGCAAACTCGGTTCGCTGGGTTTCCATGCGCTCGAATACCGAGTTCAGCACTTCATCGGTCAGCTCGATCTTCTTGATGCGCACATCGATCACATCAATGCCGAAATCCTGAAAACGGCGATCGGCGCGAATCACCAGCTGCTCCATCATTTCGCGACGCTGCTCGGATACCACTTCGCTGAGCGTTCGCTGGGCGAACTCGTCACGCAGGTCGTTGCGGATCAGCTGGGCCAGGCGCGACCGGGTGAACATCATGTCGCCACCCTGCGTGGCAACATAAAAGTCGCGTGGATTGGTGATGCGCCACTTGACGTAGTAATCGACCTCTACGAACTTCTGCTCGGCAGTATTCATCTGTTCCGGACGCATGTCCAGGGTAATGATGCGACGCTCGAGCTTGCGCACGTTGTTGATGAACGGGACTTTGAAGTGCAGACCAGGCTCGTAGTCGGAGCGCACCACTTCACCGAGACGGAACTTGATCGCAAACTCCGTCTCCTTGACGACGAAAACGCTGTTTAGCCCGATGATCAGGGCAACAACGATGGCAATCGGCAGAAACAGTCTCATGATTAACGTACCTCCCGGCCACGACGGGCCCTAGGGTCAGCCGAACTGATGCGCTGCTGTTCCGACGGCGCCATCAACGGTGCCGGCGGCGGTGGCGACATCTGCGACCGGCCGCTGCCTCCGCGCAGGGTATCCAGTGGCAGATAGAACATGTTGTTGCCATCGGAGACATCCATCAGAATTTTCGCCGAGCGACCATAAACCGCCTCCAGCGTTTCCAGGAAGATGCGCTCGCGAGTCACCTCGGGAGCCAGGGTGTACTGCTCGAGAATGGAAGTGAAGCGGTCAGCCTCACCCGTCGCCTGAGCAATGATGGCTTCCCGATAGGCCTGCGCTTCTTCCAGGATCCGGGCGGCACGACCGCGCGCTTCCGGCACTTCCTGGTTGGCATAAGCCTGCGCCTCGTTGGCGAAACGGATCTGGTCTTCGCGAGCACGGACCACGTCGTCAAATGCCGAGCGAACCTGCGCCGGCGGACGCACTTCCTGCAGGTTGAACGATAGTACTTCGATGCCGGAGTCATAACGCTCGATGATCTCGATCAGCAGGGCCTGCGCATCGAGCGCGATCTGGCCTCGACCGATCTCGAGAATGAAGTCCATGTTGTTGGTGCCGACAATCTCTCGCATCGCACTGTCGGCCGCGTGCCCCAGGGACTCCTCCGGCACCTGCACATTGAACAGGAACTTCTCCGGCTCGAATACCCGGTACTGAACGGCAAAGGACAGATCGATCAGGTTCTCGTCCCCGGTCAGCATACGGCTGGAGCTTTCCAGCGACTGTACCCGGCTGACATTGACCTTGATGACTTCCTCGATCGGTCGCGGAAGGGTCAGGTTCAGGCCTGGCGTCAGGGTCCGGGTGTACTCACCGAAGCGCAGCACCACGCCGCGTTCGGATTCGTCGATGATATGGACCGAATTCCACGCAATCCATAGCACGGCCAGGACGGCAACCAGGGCAATCAGCCCGCCAAAGGACGGACCCCCGCCACTGGAGCCGCTGCCTTTGCCGCTATCTCCGCCACCGCCCATGATCTTCTTCAGGCGGCGCTGTACGTTGGCAAAAACCTCGTCAAGATCCGGCGGCTGTTGACCATTGCCGCCCTTCCACGGATCACGGTCACCACCGCCACCGCTTCCGCGTCCAGGTTCATTCCAGGGCATCGATTTCTCCGTAAAGGGTTCAGGGGTTCAGGGTCGGAACAATGACGCTGAATGCGTACGCTATTGCCGCCGATCCCGGATAGTGTCGGACCATTGCGCAGCCCGTTAGTTTAACAGCAGACGCTGTGCCAGTTTGCCATCAACACCGTCAAGCCGTGTCAAGGCCCGGGCATCACGCTGATCGAGCTCAACCTCAAGATGACTGCCGCCTTCCTGGTCGGCGCATTCGGAGCGAACCACGCCCAGCTCAAACAGTCGTGCGCGCAAGCGCTGACCCTGTGCCGGCAGATGGATCGTGCGGTGGATTCTGCCATCGCCGACCAGTTCTTCGACCGCACGCATCAGTGCATCCATGCCGGCACCGGTTTGTGCCGACACCCAGACCGAGGTAATGCGACCCTCCGCGTCCCGCTCGAGCCCGGGCATCTGGTCGGTTGCGTCAACCTTGTTGAAGACCTTCAGTCTCGGCAATTCGCCCGCACCAATCTCCTCCAATACGGCCTCGACGACCTGAATATGGCGGGCCCGGTCCGGGTCGGCACCGTCGATCACGTGGACAACCAGCGTGGCGGCGAGGGTTTCTTCCAAGGTGGCCCGAAAAGCCGCAATCAGCTCGTGCGGCAGATCGCGAATGAATCCGACGGTATCGCTCAGCAAGACCGTACCACCCGCGAGGTTCTCCACCCGACGCACAGTCGGGTCCAGGGTCGCAAACAGCTGGTCCCGGGCCATCACGGAGGCCTCGGTCATGCAATTGAACAAGGTGGATTTGCCGGCATTGGTATACCCCACCAGCGCAACCAGCGGCAGACTACCCCGGCTGCGCGCGCGTCTACCCTGAGCGCGTCGCTGCTCGACCTTGGCCAGGCGCGCCGTCAGCTGGCGAATGCGATCGGCCAGCAGCCGACGGTCCGTCTCCAGCTGCGTTTCACCAGGCCCCCGGAGCCCGATACCGCCGCGCTGACGCTCCAGGTGAGTCCAGCCACGCACCAGACGGGTTGACAAGTGCCGGAGCTGAGCCAGCTCGACCTGCAGCTTGCCTTCATGCGAGCGTGCTCGCTGGGCGAAGATATCGAGGATAAGGGTGGTCCGATCAAGCACATTGCACTTCAGCCTGCGAGCCAGGTTGCGCTCCTGGATGGGGCTGAGTCGCCCGTTGACCAGCACCAGACCGACTTCATGTTCGACAACGGCAGCTGCCGCTTCCTCGACTTTGCCGGAGCCCACGAAATAACGCGGATCAGGGCGCTCACGCGGCGCCTGCAGCTCGACAACGACCTCGAGCCCGGCTGATTCGGCCAGGCGTCGGAACTCCTCGCGCGCATCCTGATCATCGGTGTAATCAATGATCGGGTGCAGTAGCAATGTGCGATCGGATGCCGCCGAGCGCTCTGGTGTGTCCTGCTCGATCAGGAGTCCTGACCCTCCTCATCATCGCCGAAGCGCACGTTACGTGACGGCACGACGGTCGAGATGGCATGCTTGTAGATCATCTGGCTGACAGAGTTCTTCAGCAATACGACGAAATTGTCGAACGACTCGATCTGTCCCTGCAACTTGATCCCGTTGACCAGATAAATGGCTACCGGCACACGCTCGCGGCGCAGCGCGTTCAGAAACGGATCCTGCAGCGATTGACCCTTGGACATCTTTTCACTCCTTCGTGTCTGTCTATCGTTGTTGGTGGGTCGCCTGAGCGGCATCCGGCCCTTCGTGACAAGTCCTGGTCAACTTGCCGGCACCGAGCCCGGCAGCTGAGCAAGATGTCGCGAAAAACCCTCTACTTGCCTGAAAATCCTGTCATTAACACCATTCCGGCTTGGATCATACCAGAGCGCATCGGCCATCTGTCGCAGTGCGGTCAGCTGCCGTTTGGCGAGCTGCCGGGTCGCGGCCAGCGTGCGCTGGTGGAACTGCTCCATATCAAGCTCACCGTCCAGCAGGTTCCAGGCCTGGCGGTAGCCAACACTCTTCATCGCCGCGCAGTCCGCGTGCAGCTCCGGCCGCTGACGCAGCCGCTCGACCTCGTCGACGAACCCGCATGCAATCATCGCTTCCAGCCTGTCGGCGATGCGTGCATGCAGTATATGGCGATGACCTGGGCAGACCACAAGCTTCAGTGCTCGAAATCTGGGCAGAACGCGTCCTTCGCGCAAATCACTGGGGCGACGCCCGCTCAGCTGATATATCTCGAGAGCACGCTGGATACGTTGCGGGTCGCTGGGCCTTACCGATGCCGCCGTCACCGGGTCGATGCGGGTCAATTCGCGGTATAACCTGCCCCAGCCTTCCCGATCGGCCCAGGCTTGCAGCTGGGCACGCAGCGCGGGATCGGCCGCCGGCAACCGGTCCAGCCCGTATAGCAGCGCTCGAAAGTACATCATTGTGCCGCCCACCAGCAGCGGCAAGCGGCCATCGGCACTGGCTCGGCGCATTGCCTGTTCGGCATCAGCCAGAAAGTCGGCAGCCGAATAATTGTCTTCGGGTTCGCGGATATCAATCAGGGCATGCGGGAAGGCCTTCAACGTCGCGGGGTCAGGCTTGGCTGAGCCGATGTCCAGACCACGGTAGACCTGGGCCGAATCCACGCTGATCAGCTCAACCGGCATGACTTCTGCCAATTGCAGCGCCAGTCCAGTCTTGCCGGCCGCGGTCGGTCCCATCAACAATACGGCCGCAGGCAGCGCCGCCTGGCCTGCTTCACTGGCCACGCAAGAACATCCGGTCGAGCGACTTCATGTCCAGCTCGACCCAGGTCGGGCGCCCATGGTTGCACTGATCACTGCGCTCGGTTCGCTCCATGTCGCGCAACAAGGCATTCATTTCATCTATTGTGAGGCGACGGTTGGCGCGCACCGAACCATGACAGGCCATGGTCGAAAGCAAGTCATCGATCGCAGACTCGACCCGGGCGCTGTCGCCCAGCTCGACCAGGTCGGACAGCACATCCCGGACCAGCCCCAGACTGTCAGCTCGGGCCAGCAGGCCTGGGACAGCCCGGACCATGACGGCCTCCGGCCCGGCCAGATCAAGCTCGAAGCCCAGCCTTTCCAGCGCATCGGCATGCTGTTCCAGGGCCCTGGCCTCGCGGTGGGAAACGGCCAGTTTTTCCGGCACAAGCAGTCGCTGCGAACGCACCCGATCCTCCGCCCAGGTTGATTTGAGTCGCTCATAGACGATGCGCTCGTGGGCTGCGTGCATGTCAACCAGCACCAGGCCCTGGGCGTTTTCAGCGAGCACATAGACCCCATGAACCTGGGCCAGGGCAAACCCCAGCGGCGGCAGATCGTCAGTCGCGGCTGGCACTGCCTGTCCCGTCCGGCCCAACTGCGCGTAGCGAGCAACGCTATCGGCCACCCCCAGGCCAAGCCCGGCTTGCGAGCCATAGCCGCCGGACGATGCTGGTCCGGCAAAAGAAGCGGCCGCGGGCAACGGCGCGGGAGCGGTCGGAGAGTGACCTGGTCGGGTATCGGCCAGGGCACGGTTGATCGTCGAAAACAGAAAGTCATGGACCAGGCGACCGTCCCGGAAACGCACCTCGCTCTTTTGCGGATGGACGTTGACGTCGACGCGTCGCGGGTCCAGGCCCAACATCAGCACAAAAGCAGGATGGCGACCATGGAACAGCACATCCCGGTAGGCCTGGCGTATCGCATGCGCGACCAGACGATCACGAACCAGGCGACCGTTGACAAAGAAGAACTGCAGATCAGCCTGGCTGCGCGAAAAGCTCGGTCGAGCGATCCAGCCGGCCAATTGCAGACCTGCATGCTCGCTTTCCAGACGCAAGGCCTCGTCGACAAACGCATCCCCACAAACATCAGCGACCCGCCGAAGCACACCGGCATCGCCATCGGCCGGTGGTAACCGACGGACTGCGCGCCCATTGTGGTGCAGCTCGAAGGCCACGCCCATATTGGCCAGGGCAACACGCCGAATCAGCTCATCGATATGGCCAAACTCGGTCTTCTCGGTGCGCAGAAACTTGCGCCGAGCCGGCGTGTTGTAAAACAGGTCGCGGACTTCAACCACGGTGCCAGTGCTCATGCCGGCCGGTCGTGGCTGACCGATCCGGCCGCCTTCGGCCTCGACCTCGTAACCCGAGTCGGCAGTCTCGATACGCGATGCCAGGCGCAGCCGTGCCACCGAGGCGATCGAAGGCAGGGCCTCGCCACGAAAGCCGAGACTGGCCACGCCTTCCAGGTCATCCAGGCAGCTGATCTTGCTGGTTGCATGCGTGCCAAGCGCGAGGCGCAGCTCATCGGCGGGAATTCCGGCACCGTCATCGCTGATCCGGATGCGGCGCATCCCGCCCTGCTCGACTTCGACCCGGACCCTGCCGGCACCGGCGTCGAGGCTGTTTTCTACCAGCTCCTTGACGACCGATGCCGGGCGTTCGACCACCTCGCCGGCGGCAATCTGGTTGACTAGATGCTCAGGAAGCTGGCGAATGGGCATGATCGGCGCGAGAATGGACAAACACGCGCAAATGGTAACCGAGTTGAGCGGCCCGACCGGGCCGCCTGTGTGTCAGCTGCCGGTCGGGATGACCAGCACTGCGCCCGGATGAATCACGTCGCCGTTGAGATTATTGGCCTCGCGCAGGCGGTTGACGCTGACCTGGTAGCGCTGCGCGATCAGCCCGAGGGTATCACCGCGCTCGACCACGTGACGATCCCGGCTGCGATTGGCGGCAAACCAGGTACCCTGCGGCGCCGTACGCATGAAATGGTCATGTACGCCGGAGGCAATGGCATCGGCAACCTTGCGACGATGCTGGGCATTGTTCAGGTTCTGCTCGTCCTGGGGATTGCTGATGAATCCAACCTCGATCAGGACGCTGGGTACATCCGGAGAGCGCAAAACAACGAAGTTTGCCCGCTCCACCTGAGTGCGATGACGACGACCGACCGCGCCCAACTGGCCGAGAATTTTCTCGGCAGCATTGTTGCTGTATTCCAGAGCAGCACTCTGGGAAAGATCCAGCAAAACCGAGCTGAGCATGTCGTCACCACGGTCCAGCTTGACGCCACCGACCAGGTCGGACTGGTTTTCACGCTGGGCCAGCAAGCGCGCTGCCTCGCTGGAGGCACCGCTGCGCGACAGCACATAGACCGAACTGCCGCGAACCCGGAAATCACGGAAAGCATCGGCATGAATGGATAGAAACAGGTCTGCCTGCGCGTGACGCGCCCGCGTGTAGCGCTCCTGCAGCGGCACAAAGTAATCGCCGGTGCGGATCAGTACGGCACGCATGCCGGGCATGGCGTTGATGCGCCGCTCCAATTCGCGGGAAATGGCCAGGGTGACTTCCTTTTCGAAGGTGCCACCCGGCCCGACCGCTCCGGGGTCTTCACCCCCATGCCCCGGATCAATGGCAACGATCATTTCCCGTTCACCATTGCGGGCGGCGCGGGCCACCTCACGCACTCGCTCGGTCGGCGACTGCGCGTTTTCAGGAATCAGGTCGATGACCAGGCGATGTCCATACTCGCCGGCCGGGTCAAGCAGGAAGCTCTGCGGCTTGACTTCGTCCTGCAAATCAAAGACCACGCGCAGATCGACACCATTGCGAATACCGTGTCGCACGCCGGCAATCACACCACCACGTTCAGGGTTGAACGGCAGCTGTTCCCGTATGCTCGCAGCGTCGATATCGACAACCACTCGAGCAGGGTTTTCCAGTGTGAAAAGGCGATATTCGACTCGACCGTCCAGGTCAAGAACTGCGCGGGTACTGTCAGGTCCGGCCCAGATGCGCAGGTTGCGCACTTCACCGGCCAGCGAAGTCAGCGACCAGGTCAGCAGTACCAGCGCCAGACCAAAGATGCGCATCCGAGGGCCTCTCCTTCGAGCGAAGCTAGCAAGACGGTTCCATCATGCCTCTATCTCGGGTAAATATCAAGAGAAATCTATCAGATAGCGCACTTTCTGCAGAAAAGACCTTTGAAACCGTCTTCAAGCCGCCGCATCTTTCTCAGAAGTGCCCAGCGGCTCGATGTGGAGACGCATGCGGAGGCGCTTGGCATCTCCAGGACGCACAAGATCGGCCAGTGTGCTCTGGTTCAGCGTATCGATGAATGCGGCCAGAGCACGATCAAGGGCTCCGGCCAGCCGACAAGCCGAGCTGATCGCACATTGGCCATCCGGCCGCATGCACTCAACAAGAGCCATGTCAGGCTCCATATCCATGACTACTCTGCCAAGCCGGATATCGTCAGCCGGACGGCCAAGGCTGAGACCGCCGCCGACGCCACGCGTCGAGTCCACATAACCCAGGACCGCCAGACGCTGAACCACCTTCATCAGATGATTGCGGGAAATACCGTAGGCCTCGGAAATCTCGCGGATGGTACTGCGCCGCGATTCGTTCAGCGCCAGGTACATCAAAACCCTCAGGCCATAGTCCGCATAAGCCGTTACTCGCATGCATCTCTCGCTTTCGCCGATTCAGGAAGCGGGCCGCTGTGAATCTCTCAAGCGACCACGATCTCTTTATAGCTCAAGCGTGCGAACGGACAGTTGCGATGGGTCAATTTCGCGGCGGCAGAAAGCGCTGCGGATCCTCGGGCTGACCATTGCGGCGGATTTCGAAATGGAGGATTTCTTCATCGCGCTCATTCATGCCCATTTCTGCAATCTGCTGACCGCGTCGGACCCGATCCCCCTCCTGGACCAGGCGCCGACGGTTGTGTCCGTAAGCAGACAGCATGGTTTCCGAATGCTTGATGATAATCAGTTCACCATAGCCGATCAGCGCGGTTCCGCTGTAGACCACCTCGCCATCGGCCGCAGCAACCACGCTTTGTCCCGCCTGACCGCTGATCCCCAGACCGCGGCGCGTTGCCGCAGGATCAAACGGCCGGCTGACCCTTCCAACCGTGGGCCACTGCCAGGCAACGCCGGCAACGCTGCGGGTGGTACTGGCTACCGACCCTTCTGCCGGTGGCGCAGCCTGTGGCACTGGCCGTGGCGCCGGGACCGGGGCCGGGGCTGTCTCGGCCGCGCGCTGCCTCTCTGCCGGCGGGCTGGACGGCGTTGTAACTGGCGGCAGCGCGGATGGACGCTCCGTGGTCTGGCGCGGCGGCGGCGACCGTTCCGCGAGCGCCGGCGGTGCGCTTAGTCTCAGCTCCTGACCGGGGCGGATGGTGTACGGGGCTTGAATGCGATTCCACTCCGCCACCGACCGCCAGTCCAGCCCGTAGCGGAATGCGATCGAGTACAGGGTGTCACCACGCTGCACCTCGTGCAGCGGCGGCGGAGGCTGACGGAATGGCGGCTGTTGCGGCCGCGGGGCGGGGGCGCGCTCCTCGACCGGAGCCGGCTGCCAGGGCGCACAGGCGGACAGAGCCACCACCAACAGCGCCAATGCCATCCATTGAAAACAGCTCGCTGCGCGCCGAGCACCGTTTGCCGGGCCTATCGGCGACGCCGGGCCGGAGGCACAGGCAATGCCCGCGCGGCCAACATCCCCCGAACTCATGCCTCACTCAACTCCTTCCAACAGGGGTACGAAAATCACGGCGCCCAGATCCGCCCGATCGAACCCTGTTCGCGTACGGGTCGTGCGCACCAGGCGTTGTACTCCGTTATTCTGCTCCGGAGCGATCAACACACCGTCCTCGGCCAGCTGATCAAGCAGTGATTCGGGAACCACGCCACCAGCAGTGACCACAATGGCGTCAAAAGGTGCCTGAGTAGGCCAACCACCCAGGCCGTCACAGTGCCGGGTGTAGATGTTATGCAGCCCAAGACTGTGAAATCGCTGGCGCGCAGAACGCAGCAGCTCACCGATTCGCTCGGTGGTAAAGACACGGTCAGCCACTCGCGCCAGGATTGCTGCCTGATAGCCCGAGCCGGTCCCGATTTCCAGCACCTTGCCCAGCGGTCTGGCGCCCAGAATTGCCTGGGTCATCAGCGCCACCACATAAGGCTGGGAAATCGTCTGGCCGCGACCGATCGGAAGGGCTGAATCCTCGTAGGCTCGCGATGCCAGCGCTTCACCAACGAACAAATGGCGGGGTGTGCCGGCGATCGCTTCAAGCACGCGCTCATCGCCGATCCCCTTGGCGCGCAATCTCTGAACCAGGCGCTGTCGGGTCTTCTCGGAAGTCATCCCGATTCCTTGCAGCTGGTGCTCAACCATCACTGTTCGTTCCGGGCCTCGCGGTCGTTGAGGCGCTCAATCCAATGACTGACCTGCTCCAGGGCCTGATAACGAGTCAGATCGACATGAATAGGTGTCACCGATACGTAGCCCTGACGAACGGCATTGAAATCCGTCCCTGGCCCATTGTCTTCTTCGTCACCCGGTGGCCCAACCCAGAAGAAACTGCGGCCCCTGGGATCTTCCAGCGGGATCACGTTTTCCGATCGATGCCGATGGCCCAGACGCGTCGTCTCGAAGCCGCGAATCTCGGCCCACGGCAGATCGGGCACGTTCACATTAAGAATGGTGTCGGCCGGCAGCGGTTCGGCCAGCAGTTGCTTCATCAGGATACAGGCGGCCTCGGCAGCGGTCTCGTAGTGGCGCGGCCCCTTGCTGCCATAGACCAGGGAGACAGCCATCGCCGGCAGTCCGAGGAAGCGGCCTTCCATGGCGGCAGCCACGGTGCCTGAGTAAAGCACATCGTCGCCCAGGTTGGCACCGGCATTGATCCCGGAAACGACCATGTCAGGCTCTGCCTCCAACAGCCCGGTAATGGCCACGTGAACGCAATCGGTGGGCGTGCCGAAAACCTTGTAGCGACCATCATCCTGGCGCTCGACCCGGATGGGCTGATCCAGCGTCAGGGAATTGCTTGCCCCGGATCGATCACGATCAGGGGCGACAACGGTTACCCTGTCGCAGTGGTCAGACAGGCGCTGGGCCAGCAGACGGATGCCGGGTGCATACACCCCGTCATCATTGGCTATGAGAATATGCATGCTTGAATCGGCTCGGGAAAAGCCGTAACTATACAGGTAAGCGAGCATGTTCGGCAGCCCGGCAGGCAGCCGAAACCCACTGCGGAGAAGCCTTCAGATGAGCATTGATGATGATGAGCGCGCGCTGTTCCGATCGGTTGTCGGCACGGTCCGCCGCATCGAGACGGGACGCCACCACCGCCGGCCGCAGCCGCCAGCACCCAAGCCGCGCCAACTGGAAGCTGACGAGGCCGCTGTGATGGACGAGCTCGCCCATGGGCCGATTGATTTTGAAGCGATTGAGACCGGGGAGGAGATAAGCTGGCTGCGCCCCGGCCTGCAGCGACGCGTTCTGATCCGATTGCGACGGGGGCACTGGCGGGTGCAGGACGAAATCGACTTGCATCAGATGAACGTCGAAGCAGCAGCCAACAGCGTGCGCGCCTTCATCCTGGCAGCCTGGCGAGACGGCCTGAGCTGCGTCAAGATCATTCATGGCAAGGGCTTGAGGTCAGGGCCCGACGGGCCTCGCCTGAAGCGCCTGACCGCTCGCCTGCTGACTCGCATTGACCGGGTCTGTGCTTTTGCCTCGGCGCCGCGTCATGACGGTGGCACCGGCGCCGTCTACGTCCTGCTGCGTTCGCGCTGAAGTCCGATGGACGGCGCCATTGTTGCATTCCTGGTGCTTGGCGCCGTCGCCCTGTGGTGGCACTGGTCCTTGCAGGCGCGAGAGGCGGCAAGACATCATGCGCGTGCCTTTTGCCAGCGCCAGGGCTGGCAGCTCCTGGACCAGACCGTTGCACTCGGGGCACTCTGGCCTGTCCGGGACGGCGACCATTTGCGACTGCGCAGGATCTACGGTTTTGATTTCAGCCCCGATGGCGGCGCCAGGCGCCATGCCGACCTGGTGATGATAGGCCCCCGCTTGGTCCAGATCAGCGCTGAACTGGAAGATGGCGGCCGTCTGATCGAATAGGATCGTTTCAGCTGATGACGACTATTTGACAACCCGCAGCCGTGGCCGGCCAGGGTCGTCATCACTTCCGTCATCCGAGTCTGATTGTCCCGAAGCGGATGCTGGTTCGAGACCATCTTCTTCCGGAAACACCATGCCGCGGCCATTTTCGCGCGCGTAGATTGCCTTCACTGCGGCAACAGGCACGGAGACGCCGCGCGAAACGCCGCCGAAGCGGGCAACAAAACTGATCAGCTCGTTATCCATAACCAGGTCGCGCACCGCGCCAGGGCTGACGTTCAGGACCACCTGCCCGTCCTTGCGTGCACTGTCAGGAACGACCAGCAACGGATGCTCTCCTGCCACGAGCAGATGCGGTGTACAACCGGAATCCACAATCCACTCGTGCAGCGCCCGAATCAGGTACGGGCGACTGGGTATCATGGCTTCACTCACGCTCCCGAAGCAACCTCTCGACTTCGGTCAGACTGCGCTGAAACGAGTCCCGCCGAAACATTCGATCCATGTAGCGGTGGAGATGCGGCGCCTTCCTGGCATCCAGCTCCACCCCGTAGGCCGGCAGCCGCCAAAGCAGCGGAGTCAGTGCACAATCGGCCAGCGACAGATCTTCGTTAAGCAGGAACGGCGTCAACCCAAACAGATTGTCGGCAGCAAGCAGACTGTCCTGCAGCTGCTTTCGCGTCGCCGCCACCTTCTTTTCGCCACCGGAGGTCTCAATCACATGCCCCGCGTCGATCCAGTCCCGATACATCCGATACATGACCAGGCGCAGGCGCGATCGTGACACGGGATCAACCGGCATCAGCGGCGGATGCGGGTAGCGCTCATCGAGATATTCCGTCACCACCCAGGTGCCATACAACACCATGTCGCGGTCAACCAGGGTGGGCGTCTCTCCGTACGGGTTAAGCTCGGCCAGATCGGCTGTTGCAGCCCGATCCTGCTCGACGTGAATAATCTCTACATTGATTCCCTTCTCGGCCAGCACGAAGCGTACCCGGTGGCAATCCAGGCAGTTCTCGGAGGAGTAAAGCGCCATCATGATCCTGTCCCTCGTTCAGCGCAGCGGGCCGGCAATGCCGGCGCTCGCTGTCATTTCTTGACGTCCTTCCAGTACTCCTGATACAGCAGGTAGGACAGGAAAGTGAACAGAGCAAGGAACAGCATCACCCAGATACCGATGCGCTCACGCTGCAAGCGGGCCGGCTCGGCCACGTACTCCATAAACGCGACCAGATCGCGGACAACCGCATCGTACTCGGACGGAGACAGCATGCCTGGCCTGTCCAACTCGAGCGATACGATTTCCAACCGGGTCTCACCACCCACCTCACGTGTTTCGGTAATTGCTCGCTGCACCCCTTGAAGATCCCAAAGCACGTGCGGCATGGCTGGATTTTCAAGTACGGTGTTGTTCCAGCCATCATCGGTCAGGTAGTAACTGCGCAAGAAGGTATAAATCCAGTTCGGACTGCGCGAGCGGGCGGTCAAGCTGAGGTCGGGCGGCGACTTGCCAAACCAGGCCTCGCCATCTTCATAGCGCATGGAGGTCTTCATGTAATCGGCCAGCTCCTGATCGCCAAAGGCGAGAAACTCCAGCACTTCGTCTTCACTCAGGCCAAGGTCTTCGGTCAGCCGCTGATAGCGCATGAACTGGATCGAGTGGCAGCCCATGCAGTAGTTGGCAAAAAGGGCCGCCCCGCGTTGCAGCGAAGCCCGGTCGAAAACGTTGCTGCCAGCCTGGTCGAGATTGCCGTACTTGCCGGCAGCCATGGCGAAACCGGAGACCAGCACGAGCGCCAGCCCGATCAAAACCTGTCTGTAGTTCATCAGCTCGTTACCCTTTCCGGTACGGGTTTGGTCTTCTCGATGCTTGTCCAGATCGGCATCAGGATAAAGAAGGCAAAGTAGACGAATGTCCACAAGCGCAGCTCAAAGGTGCTCGACTCCTGAGACAGGCCGAGCATACCCAGGCGGACGAAAGCAACCACGAACAAGCCCAGAGCCAGCTTGGACATCCAGCTGCGATAGCGAATGGACTTGACAGGGCTGCGATCCAGCCAGGGCACGAGATACAGGATCATCACCGCAGCCCCCATCAGAATGACACCCATCAACTTGTCGGGCACCGCCTGGAGGATGGCGTAGAAGGGCGTGAAGTACCAAACCGGCGGGATATGATCTGGCGTCACCAGCGGGTTGGCTTCAACGAAATTGTCCGGCTTCAGAAAATAACCGCCAAACTCCGGCCAGAAAAAGATAATGAAAGCTGCGATCAGCAGGAAGAACGCGGCCCCAAAGATGTCCTTGACCGTGTAGTAGGGGTGAAACGGAATGCCATCCAGAGGACGCCCGCTCTCATCTTTCCTGGCCTTGATTTCGACCCCGTCCGGATTATTCGAGCCGACCTCATGCAATGCCGCCAGGTGCAGCACCACCAAACCAACCAGTACAAGCGGCAGCGCCACAACGTGCAGGGCAAAGAAGCGATTCAAGGTTGCGTCAGCGACGAAGAAATCGCCGCGGATCCACTCGACCAACGCTTCGCCGACATAGGGCACGGCGCCGAACAGGGAAATGATCACCTGAGCGCCCCAGTAAGACATTTGACCCCAAGGCAAAACATAGCCCATGAACGACTCGGCCATCAGGACCAGGTAAATGGTTACTCCGAGAATCCAGACCAGTTCACGTGGCTTCTGATAGGAACCGTACATCAGGGCCCTGAACATGTGCAGGTAGACCACGACGAAGAACAGAGAGGCTCCGGTGGAGTGCATGTAGCGGATCAGCCAACCCCACTCCACGTCGCGCATGATGAACTCGACGGAGGCGAAAGCCAGCTCGGCATCCGGCTTGTAGTGCATGGTCAGGAAAATGCCGGTCAATATTTGGTTGACCAGAACCAGCAAGGACAGCGAACCGAAAAAATACCAGAGGTTGAAGTTTTTCGGAGCGTAGTACTCGCTGAGATGCTTCTTGTAAAACTCGCCGACGGCGGCGCGATCGTTAACCCAGTTGTTCAGGGCATCCACGCCCTTCGTCAAGGTACTGGCAGGCTTGGCCATGATCAGGAAGCTCCTTCGTAATCAACGCCGATGATGACATGATCATCGTCAATGAAAGAGTGTGGCGGAACCAGCAGGTTGCGAACGGCAGGAACCCCACTGAAAACACGCCCGGCGAGGTCAAAGGTCGAGCGGTGACACGGGCAGAAAAAGCCGCCTCGCCAGTCTGCGTCGAACGGCTGCGGGCCAACTTCGGGGATGACCTGCGGCACGCAACCCAAGTGCGTACAGTGCACGTTCAGCACCAGGATTTCCGGACGAATCGATCGGTGCACGTTGCGCGCATAGGCCGGCTGCTGATCGGCAACGGCCGATTCAGGGTCGCGCAGGCGCGGATTCAGATCGGGCAACTGTGCCAGCATGCGCTCCGTTCGGCGCATGATGCCTATGGTCTGCCCACGCCACTGCACGCGCGCCATCTGCCCCGGCTCGAGATTACCAATGAAGACCTCGACTGGCGCGCCGATGATGCGAGCCCGCGCACTGGGGCGCAAAGAAGCCAAGAACGGCCAGGCTGCCGCAGCGACGCCAACAGCGCCGACAACGCCCGTCGTCCCCAGCAGAAGACGACGTCTGGACAGATCAGCGCTCGGCTGTTCGGAATCTAGTGCTTCGGTTTCGGACATGAATCACTCCCGATATCACGGTCGTTGGCCAGGCAAACGGCTGCCGCCGCTGCCTGACCGGTAAGAAAAACTGCGCCAGGACAGGCCGCCGAATCCGTTGGGCCAGAACTGAACAAGCACTCTGGCTTGGGGCCGGCAGGTGCCCAAACGCGTATTTTAGCGAAAAATTAAGCAATTGAACAATTATACTGGTCGCCAATGAGGTCGCTGTCAGGCGGGCCGGGAGCTCCAGGGGGCGCGGCAGTGATGCTGACCGACGCTCTTGATACCCGAGAAAACAGGTTAACCAGATCGGGTCGGCATAGGCTCTCAAGCCCGCCAGAGCCTGCCAGATTCGCACAGTATATCTGCCCGGCGTCACCACGAACTCGGGCGGTATCGGCGCGGAACCTACAATCGGGATCGTTTTGAGCAAAATTCTTCAATTCGCGCTTCAGTTCGTGGTCCTTGGCCTGGCAATGGCCTTCATTACGGTCTTTTTGCGTCCCGACCTGCTCCCGGCACTGCGCCAGGAACACCCACCGCCACCAGTCGCATCATACGCGGACGCTGTCAATCTGGCGGCTCCGTCCGTGGTCAGCATCTATACCCGGACCATGGTCGCCCAACCCCTGGCAACGGATGTCTTCGACCCCTTGCTGCGGGCTCTCTACGGAGACCGGATTGTCAACCGTCCAAGACGCGGACTAGGTTCCGGCGTCATCGTTTCCTCGGACGGCCTGATTCTGACCACCCTGCACGTCATTTCCAATGTCGACAATATCGCGGTGGCGCTTTGGGACGGACGCGTTTTTGAAGCGCATCTCGTCGGCGCCGATCCGGCAACCGATCTGGCCGTCCTCAGAATCGAAGTCGAAGATGACCTGCCGGCGGCCAACTTTGCCGCGTCCAGCCAACTGCGCGCTGGCGATGTCGTGCTGGCAATAGGCAACGCCTTCGGGCTCAGTCATACCGTCACCATGGGTATCGTCAGCGCCACTGGGCGGGGGCAACTCAATCTGACGGCGCTGGAGGACTTCATTCAGACCGATGCCGCGATCAACGCTGGCAACAGCGGCGGGGCGCTGGTCAACCCGGCCGGGGAAGTCGTAGGCATCAACAGCGCATCCCTCAGTCAGAGCATCGGCGCACAGGGCATCAGTTTTGCCATCCCGGCCTCCCTGGCACGCGAAATCAAACAACAAATCATCGCTCACGGCGAGGTTCCGCGTGGCTGGATGGGCGTGGACCTGTCCGATCTGGCGCTGGCCATGCAGTTCGATGGCACACCAATCAGCGGCGCTCGCGTGGCGAGAGTCGATCATGGTGGACCAGGTTGGCGGGCAGGCTTGCGGCCAGGCGATATCGTCGTCAACGCCGGCGGGCAATCCGTTTCCAGCGCACGCGAGCTGAATCTGTTTATTGCCCAGCAGCAGCCGGGCAGCCTGGTCGAACTGAATGTTCTTCGGGGCAACCAGCTGTTTGCGACCAGCGTCACGCTGATCCAGCAACCACCACCGGGGCGCTGATCAGGCCCGCGGCAAGGTGACTCCGCGCTGGCCCATGTACTTGCCTGCCCGGTCGGCATACGACGTTTCGCAGGCCTCGTCGGACTCCAGAAAGAGAAACTGGGCCACGCCCTCATTTGCGTAAATACGTGCCGGCAGCGGCGTGGTGTTGGAGAATTCCAAAGTAACATGCCCCTCCCACTCCGGCTCCAGCGGGGTGACGTTGACGATGATACCGCAGCGGGCGTAAGTCGACTTGCCGAGGCAGATGGTGAGGACATTGCGTGGAATCCGGAAGTACTCCACGGTGCGCGCCAGGGCAAAGGAATTCGGCGGGATAATGCAGGTATCGCCCTTGAAGTCGACGAAGCTGTTTTCATCAAAGTTCTTCGGATCGACGATGGCTGAGTTGATATTGGTGAATATCTTGAATTCATCCGCACAGCGACCGTCGTAGCCGTAGCTGGAGGTGCCATAGGACACCAGCTTGCGGCCGTCTTCGGCGGCCCGGATCTGGCCGGGCTCAAACGGCTCGATCATGCCGTGCTTTGCTGCCATTTCGCGAATCCAGCGATCAGACTTGATACTCAACTTGGCTGTCCCGGAAAAAAGAGCCCGCAGGTTACCGCAGATTCTGCGCCAGTTGAAGCGATCGTCAGTCGACGATGCGAATCTTCGGCATCCGGATACTCTGATTGCGGTTCTGCAGGGACAACCTCGCCGCCGCGCGCCGGGCCAGTTCGCGGAAGCGCAGTGAGGCCGGATGATCGGGGTCTGCCACAACGATCGGACAGCCCTCGTCGGTGGAGCGGCCCAGGCTGGCTTCCAGGGGGAGCTGGCCAAGCAGGGTCAGCCCTGCCTCGGCGGCGATTCGCGAACCACCGCCGGCGCCGAAGATCGCCTCTTCGTGCCCGCAGTTTGAACAGATGTGGGTACTCATGTTTTCGACCACGCCGAGCACTGGAATACGGACCTTGCTGAACATGGCCACCGCCCGGCGCACATCATCCACCGCCACCTCCTGGGGCGTGGTCACGGTGATTGCACCGGCCACCGGAATGCGCTGGGCCAGGGTGAGCTGGATATCGCCGGTGCCGGGCGGCAAGTCGATGACCAGGTAGTCCAGATCCTGCCACAGGGTTTCGGCGACCATCTGCTGCAGGGCCTGGGTGGCCATCGGCCCGCGCCAGATCATCGCCTGGTCGGTCTTGACCAGCATACCGATGGACATGACCTGCAGACCATGAGCCTGGAACGGCAGAATGCGCCGGTTTTCGGTGGTTTGCGGCTGACCGGACAAGCCCAGCATGCGCGGCTGGCTGGGGCCGTAAACATCGGCATCAAGCACGCCGACGCGCGCGCCCTCGGCCTGCAGGGCCAGGGCCAGATTGGCTGCCACCGTGCTCTTGCCCACTCCACCCTTGCCGGACGCCACCGCAATCACGTTGCCGACGCCCTCCAGCGGGTTCAGGCCATCCTGAACCGCATACTGAGCCACGCGCCACTCCAGATCGACCGTGACCTCCGACACCTCGCCGGTCGCCCGCAGCGTCCCACCGACCAACTCGGCCAGACCTTCGCGCCAACCCGCTGCCGGGTAGGGCAACTCGACCGCCACCGCCGCCCGTCCCTCGCGCACCACGACTGCCTGCACAGCATCGCCCAGCGGCTGCCCCGTATGGGGATCAATCAGCTCCGACAGCAGTCGCTTCAATTCGGATTCCTTGGCCATGGTTAGCGCTCTACAGTTAGCAAGCCCAACATTTTAACGCCCCACCCCGGCCGGCACAGTTTTAAGGAGCCTCCGCGGAAACCCGACCTCCCATCCCTTCCCCTCTCACCTCCAACCAACATGCGATAATCCAGCGCCTGTCGACAATCAACCACTCCCCCCGCATGACTACCAAGCGTCGCATTCTGGTCACCGCTGCCCTGCCCTATGCCAACGGCCCGATTCACTTAGGCCACATGCTCGAATACATCCAGACCGATATCTGGGCGCGATTCCAACGCGCGCGCGGCCACGAAGTCTGGTTTGCCTGGGCCGACGACGCCCACGGTACGCCGATCATGCTGCACGCTGAAAAGCAGGGGAAAACGCCAGAGCAACTCATTGCCGCCATGCATGCCGAACACTTGCGCGACTTCGATGACTTCGGCCTGTCCTACGACAATTTTTCGTCCACCCACAGCGAAACCAATCGCGGCCTGGTCGAGCGCATCTGGCAGGGTCTGAAAGACAACGGCGCAGTGTCCAGCCGCGCCATCGAGCAGTTCTTTGATCCCGACCGCGGGATGTTCCTGCCGGACCGCTTCATCCGCGGCAACTGCCCGAAATGCGGTGCCGAAGACCAATACGGCGACTCCTGCGAAGTCTGCGGGGCCACCTACGACCCGACCGAGCTGGTCGAACCGCGGTCGGTAGTTTCCGGGGCCCGGCCGGTGATGAAAAGCACCGAGCACTTCTTCGTGACCCTCGAGCACTTTCGCAACAGCCTGAAAGACTGGGTCCGCTCCGGTGCCCTGCAGGACGAGGTCGCCAACAAGCTCGAAGAATGGTTCGGCGAGCGCCTGCGCGACTGGGACGTGACCCGCGATGCGCCCTACTTCGGCTTTGCCATCCCCGGTCACCCTGACAAGTTCTTCTACGTCTGGCTGGACGCACCGGTTGGCTACCTGGCCAGCTTTGCCGAGATCTGCCAGCGCGAGGGGCTGGATTTCGAAGACTGGATGCGTCCGGACAGCCCGACGGAAATGCATCATTTCATCGGCAAGGACATCATCTACTTCCACTGCCTGTTCTGGCCGGCCATGCTGGAAGCCGCCGGCATCCGCCGCCCCACCGGGGTCTATGCCCACGGCTTCCTGACCGTCAACGGCGCCAAGATGTCCAAGTCGCGCGGCACCTTCATCAAGGCGCGCACCTGGCTGGACCACTTGCACGCCGACTACCTGCGCTACTACTTCGCTGCCAAGCTCGGCTCGGGCCTGGCCGACATCGACCTGAACCTCGAAGACTTCCGCGCCCGGGTCAACGCCGACCTGGTCGGCAAGCTGATCAACATCGCCAGCCGCTCGGCCGGCTTCATCCACAAGCTGGGCGGCGGCAAGCTGACCGCCGAGCTGCCCGACCCGGCCCTGTACCAGCGCTTCGTCGACGCCCACGACGCCATTGCCGCCGACTTCGAGCAGCGCAATTTCCAGGGCGCCATCCGCCGCATCATGGCCCTGGCCGACGAGGCCAACCGCTATATCGACGAGCACAAGCCCTGGGTGCTGGCCAAGGAAGCTGGCCGGGAAGCCGAGGTGCTGGCGGTGTGTACCCAGGGCATCAACCTGTTCCGGGTGATGATGAACTGGCTGGCGCCGGTGATTCCGCACACCGCCGCCGCGGCAGCGGAGTTCCTGAACGCATCCCTGGATGACTTCGACGCCATCGACCAGCCGCTGCTCGATCACGCCATTGCCCGCTTCAAGCCCCTGCTCAAACGGGTCGAGCCCGAACAGATCGAGCGCGTCCTGACCAGCAGCCGCGAGTCGCTGGAAGCTACGCCTGCAGCCATCACCGAAACGTCGGCAGCACCGCCGGCCGCCGCCACTGCCGAGGATACCGCCATGATCGAGTTTCCCGAATTCGCCAAGGTCGACCTGCGCGTGGCGCGCATCGTCAAGGCCGAAAATGTCGAAGGCGCCGACAAGCTGCTGCGCCTGGAGCTGGACATCGGCAGCGAAACCCGCCAGGTCTTCGCTGGCATTCGCGGCCACTACGACCCGGTCGAACTGGAAGGCCGCCTGACCGTGATGGTCGCCAACCTGAAACCGAGGAAAATGCGTTTCGGCCTGTCCGAGGGCATGGTCCTGGCTGCCAGCGAAGAAGGCGGCAAGCCATACCTGCTGAGCCCCGACAGCGGCGCAACTCCCGGAATGAAGGTCAAATGAGAAGCGGTTAGTCGTGTCTCAGCACAGCTTGGCAATACTGTTACTAACGAGACCGTTAGTATGCTTGAGCTTCGATGATGCAAGCCGTCCTCGGGTGGGGGATTTCGCTGAAGGCCTCGCTACGCGTCGAACTGACCGCCCGAGGACGGCCTTGGCTGAATCGAAGCCCGGAAGCTGAGATACGACGCTAATCAGGTTACCTTTTACCTTTTGCCTTTTGCCTGACCATGGATCTCGTCCTCATCATCGTCTCCGCCGCCCTGGTCAACAACTTCGTGCTGGTGAAGTTCTTGGGACTGTGCCCGTTCATGGGGGTGTCGAACAACGTTGAATCGGCCATCGGCATGGCGCTGGCAACGGCCTTCGTGCTGACCTTGGCATCGGTGGCGAGCTTTATCCTCAGCCAGTGGCTGCTGGAACCGCTGGGCCTGGGCTACCTGGCCACGGTCAGCTTCATCCTCGTCATTGCCGCGCTGGTGCAGATGACCGAGCTGTTCATGCGCCACACAGCCCCCTTGCTGCATCGCGTGCTCGGCATCTATCTGCCGCTGATTACCAGCAACTGCGCGGTGCTGGGCGTTGCCTTGCTGAACGTGCGCGAACAACACAGCCTGCTGGAGTCTGCCCTGTACGGGTTCGGTGCCGCGCTGGGCTTCGGCCTGGTACTGGTCGCCCTGGCCGCCGCCCGCGCGCGCCTGGCCATGGCCGACATACCCGCCAGCTTCCGCGGCGCCCCCATCGGCCTGATCACCGCCGGCCTGATGGCGCTGGCCTTCATGGGTTTTACTGGCTTCTACCGGCTATGAGCAAGCTGGCCGCTGAAGCGCACACCGGTCAGCAGCCAGCGTCCGGGCAAGGGTGCGAAGCCGGCCTCAGCCTGTTCGCGATCCAGCAGGTTGGAACCTTCGACGAAGATCTCGGCCAGGCCTAGCTGGCGGCTTAAGCGTGCGTTGATCCACATCGCATTGGTCTGCCCGCGGCGCTGGGCCCAGCGCGCATCAAGAGACAGGTGCCAGGTTTCACTCGGCACCAGCCGCAATCTGGACTTGAGCACATGGCGCGGCGCATCCAGGGCGTACTTGATTTCCTCACCCATATCGTCCAGGCGGGTCTGCAGAAAGCCGTAGCCCAAACCCAGTTCGTCGACCCAGGCGAAATCGGGTCGCCAACGCCAGTCCAGGTCAAGACCGCGACCGCGATGGGCGTCGAACTGACGGGCCAGCCAGGTCACCGCGCCAGGCTCGCGCGCCCAGTCGATCAGGCGATCCGTGCGCCGTTCGAACAGGGCCAGGGACAGGGTCCGACCCTGGCCCCGCCAGCGCCCGCCCACTTCATACAGGCTCGAACGCTCCGGGGCCAGGTCATCGCGACCGCGATTACCCGAGGTCTGCAAATGCAGCTCGGTGTAGGATGGCTGGCGCGCGCTGCGGCCGGCGGCGGCGAACAGCCCCCATTGCTCTGACACCTGCCAGTGCAAGCCGGCAGAAGGCAGCCAGAACTGACCGTGGGCGCTGTAGTCGACCGTGCTCAGGCTGGCCTCCAGGGCAAGATCGTCACGCAGCTCACGACGATGCGCCAGCCACAGACCGACCTCGTCGCGATTGCGCACGCCCAGCGCATTGGAATTGATCCGTTCACGGACCAGGTTGCCGCCAAAACCGGTCGTGCCGTTGGCGTGATCGCGATGTACGCCGAGGTTGATCCCGCCGATCCGGGTACGGTGTTCATTGATAAAGGCGGTTTCGCCGACCATGGTCTGAAACCAGTCCTCGTGGCGACGCCAGTACAGACGCGGCTGCCAGCGCCAACCGGCCCAATCCAGGCTCGCCCCCACCTGCGCCAGCCGGGTTTCGGTCTCCTCACGCTGGTCGGGGAAGTTGGCGGTGTAGAACTGCCAGGCACCAAAATCGCGCTGCTCGGCGCCCACACCCCAGTACACCTCACCGGCCGGCAAGGCCTGGCGACCGGCGTAGTTGATCTGGCGCAGGTCGTAGTCGGTAGGTTCGTCCGAGACATGGCCGTCCGCACGTCGCCAGTCGGCGGCCAGCGAATGGCCGGCACCGCCAATATAGGCACCGCCCTGACGATAGCCGAACTGACCAGCACCGACCGAGGCTGACCACTCTCCGGCATCCGGACGGCGGGTGATGATATTGATCAGTCCACCCGTGGCCTGGCCGGCCACCATTACCGCACCCGGGCCCAGCACCACTTCAATGCGCTCTACCTGATCCAGCGGCACCGGCAGGTTCAGATTGTGGTGGCTGGTTTGCGGATCACGCAGCGGCACGCCGTCAAGCAGAATCAGGGTCTGCTCGTAGGCCGTGCCGCGAATACCGACATCGGCCTGCAGCGGCCCACGACGCTGGACATCGACTCCTGGCGTGGCAGCCAGCAGCTCGGCCAGGCTGCTGGCAGGAGAGGCCAGGATCTCGTCACGTTCGATCACGATCACCGACTGCACACTGTCGCCCCATCCCAGCGGCAACAGCGAGGCGCTGGCCTGTATGCGGTCGATGTCGGTTTCAAGCGGTTCGGTTTGGGAAAAAGCGCTGCTTGCGGCCAGCAACAGCAGTGCGGCCAGACAGGTCTTTGCCATGGGAATCTGATTAGCCGGGCGTTGGAAAGCGCCGTAGTTTAGCGGAAGGCACCGGCTTCCGATCTCCCTCTTCCCTTCCCACAGTCATGCGATACTTCCCAATTCCTCAACGAACGCATCACCCTCAGCATTCCCCAACCATGTTGACCGCCATTCTCGTCATCGCTTTGCTGGTCAGCGGCATCGGACTGATGCTGGCTTGGCTGGGGCAGCGCTGGCAGGCCGATGGGGATAGCCTGGTTGAGGCGATCAATGCCCGGCTGCCGCAGACTCAATGTGCGCAGTGCGGGTATCCCGGCTGTCGGCCGTATGCGCAGGCGATTGTCGATGGCCGGGCCGATATCAACCAGTGTCCGCCCGGTGGCGAGGCCGGAGTGCAGGCCCTGGCCGAGCTGCTGGGCGTGAACGCCAAGCCGCTGGATACCGCCCGCGGGGAGGTCAAAGCGCCGCAGGTGGCGATCATTGACGAAGACCGTTGCATTGGCTGCACCCTGTGTATCCAGGCTTGTCCGGTGGATGCGATCTTCGGTGCCGCGCGCCAGATGCACACCATCATCGAGAGCGAGTGCACCGGCTGCGAGCTCTGCCTGCCGCCCTGCCCGGTGGACTGTATTGATCTGGTGCCGGCGAAGCGACCGGCCATGGCACCGGCGCCTATTTCGATTCGGGTCAAGGCGGCATGAGCGAATCCGCGCTCGGCCAGCGCCTGTGGAATTTCCCTGGCGGTCTTGAGCTGCGCCATCACAAGCAGGTTTCCTGCCAGCGCCCGATCAGCGATGCCGGGCTGCCGGAACAGCTTTTCATTCCCATCGGGCGCTATGCCAATGCCTCGCCCAGACTGCTGGTGCGGCCGGGAGAACCGGTACTGCGCGGTCAAACCCTGATCGATAGCAGGGACGACTTTGCGGTGGCTGTGCACGCCAGCACCTCAGGCCGATTCGAGGGCTGGGTGGAGTGCAACGCCGCCTGGCCGCCCGGCGCACGTCAACGCTGCCTGGCGCTGAGGCCGGACGGACTGGACCAGTCCGTCGAACCTAAGCCCCTTGCCGACTGGGCTCAAGCCGGGCCGGATGCGCTGATCGACCATTTGCGCGCCATGGGCCTGAGCGGCCTGGGCGGGGCTCAGTTTCCGACCGCGGCCAAGCTGCGCGGCGACTGGACCGGCATTGATACCCTGATCCTCAATGGCGCCGAGTGCGAGCCCTGGATCGCCTGCGATGAAATGCTGA
>REEQ01000173.1 GCA_007695005.1 Wenzhouxiangellaceae bacterium
TGCGCATGGCGAAGTGCTCGGCCAGCGGCAGGATGTCTTCGCGTCGCTCGCGCAGGGGCGGCAGGGTAATGACATCGAAGGCCAGACGATCCAGGAGATCAGCGCGAAAGCGGCCCTGCTCGGCCAGTGTCGGCAAATCGACATTGGCCGCGCCGATGAGGCGGACATCGACCTCCCGGGTCTGGGACGAGCCCAGGCGCTCGAACTGACCATACTCGACCACGCGCAGGATCTTTTCCTGCACGTTCATGGAGGTAGTCGCCAGTTCGTCCAGGAAAAGCGTGCCGCCGTTGGCCATTTCAAAGCGCCCCTGGCGTGGCCGGGAGGCATCAGTAAATGCGCCTGCTTCGTGTCCGAACAGCTCGGATTCGAGCAGCCCCTCGCTGATGGCTGCGCAATTCAACTTGACCAGCGGGCGGTCCCAGCGTGGTGACAAAAAATGCAGGCGCTCGGCGATCAGCTCCTTGCCAGTGCCGCGTTCTCCGACCACCAGCACCGAGCGCTCGAGTGCGGCGGCGCGAGAGACGTCGTCCAGCACCTCGAGAAACGCCGGAGACTCTCCAATCAGTGGTTGTTCATCGCGAGCCATGCGCGCATTCTACCCGGCTGTGGCCGGGCTGGCCGCCTGTCATGTCGGCAACTTGCGGCACCGGTTCTGCGACAATGCAGCCATGGCCAAGGTGAAGTCACAGTATGTTTGCCGCGAGTGCGGCGCCAGTGCGACCAAGTGGTCGGGCCAGTGTCCCGACTGTGGAGCCTGGAACAGCATGGAGGAAACCGCATCGGCGTCACCGCGCGGGCGTGCTGGAGGGCGTGGAAACTGGGCTGGAGCCGCCTCTGCCGAGGTCGTGCGTCTGTCAGAAGTCCAGGCCGAGGATGCTGGTCGGCGCCTGTCGTCGGGGCTAAGCGAGCTTGATCGCGTGCTGGGTGGCGGCTTGGTGCCCGGTTCAGTCGTGCTGCTCGGCGGAGACCCTGGCATTGGAAAATCAACCCTGTTGCTGCAGGCCCAGGCCAGCCTGGCGGCGCGAGAGGCCTGCCTGTATGTCACCGGCGAGGAGTCTGCAGCCCAGGTGGCGATGCGGGCCCGCCGGCTCGGGCTGGACCCCGGCAACCTGGAATGTCTGACCGAAACCAGCCTGGAAACCGTGCTGGCGACGGCGGCGGCGCGCCGGCCGGCCTTCATGGTTGCAGATTCCATTCAGACCCTGTGGACTGAAGCGCTGCAGTCGGCGCCCGGTGCAGTAGCCCAGGTCCGGGAGTGTGCTGCGCGGTTGGTGCAGTTTGCCAAGCAGACCGGGTGCGCGGTGGTGCTGGTGGGGCATGTCACCAAGGAAGGTGCGCTGGCAGGCCCGCGCGTCCTGGAGCACATGGTTGATGCAGTGCTCTATTTCGAGTCCGACTCAGGCAGTCGGTTTCGATTGGTTCGGGCGGTCAAGAATCGCTTCGGCGCGGCCAACGAGCTGGGCGTGTTCGCGATGACAGACAAGGGGTTGAAGGCGGTGGGCAATCCATCTGCAATTTTTCTGTCCGGGCAGTCGGAGCCAGCGCCGGGCAGCTGCGTGCTGGTGACCCGGGAGGGAACACGACCGATGATGGTCGAGGTTCAGGCGCTGGTGGCGCCCTCCACACTATCCAATCCGCGCCGGGTTGCCGTCGGCATTGATCAGAATCGTCTCGGCATGTTGCTGGCGGTGATGAATCGCCACGCTGGTATTCAGATTGGAGATCAGGATGTCTTTGTCAATGTCGCCGGCGGCATTCGGGTCAGTGAAACGGCCAGTGACCTGGCCATCGCCCTGGCGCTGAAGTCCTCGCTACGTGAAAAGCCGTTGCCAAAAGGCCTGGTCGCTTTTGGTGAGATTGGCCTGGCCGGTGAGTTGAGACCGGTCTACAACGGCGAGGAAAGATTGCGCGAGGCGGCCGGGCAGGGCTTTGATGAAGCCTTGGTGCCGGAAGGTAACCTGAAGGGGGTCAAGGCCCGCATTACCGCACGCGGTTTCCGCACCCTGGCCGAAGCTTTGGGTGCCGTGTCGTGAGCGTCGATGAGATGTCGCCGGGCCTGGTCAATGATGATGCCCTGGCAATGCTGACGGCTGCGGTGGCCGCCGAGCTGAAGGCTCACGGACATCGCCTGGTCACTGCCGAGTCCTGTACCGGCGGCTGGATTGCCAAGCTTTGCACTGATCTGGCGGGTAGCTCGCTGTGGTTCGAGCGCGGCATGGTCAGCTACAGCAACGAGGCCAAGCAGGAACTCCTGGGCGTGCCGGCGAGCATGATCAAACGTTTCGGGGCCGTCAGCGAGGAAGTGGTCGCCGCGATGGCGCGTGGTGCCCTCGACCACAGTCATGCTGATTTCGCCGTCGCCGTCTCCGGTATCGCTGGTCCGGGAGGCGGCAGCCCGGACAAGCCGGTGGGGACGGTCTGTTTCGGCTGGGCGCTGCCCGGCGAGATCGTGGAGACGGAGATTCATTTGCTGGCGGGTGATCGCGAAGCTGTCCGGCGCGCCACCGTGGCGCGCGCCCTTCAGGGGCTGCTGATTCGGATGGCCACGGCCGTTGGCTGAGCCATGGTCCGGCGCTTGTTCTTTGCCTGCTGGCCTGATGACCGAATTCGCGAGCAGCTGATTGCAAGACGTGATCTGATTGATGGCTTGTCCCGGCGCCGGGTGCCGGATCACAACCTGCACCTGACCTTGCTGTTTCTTGGCAATCAACCAGCCGATAGATTAAAAGATATTCAATCACTTGCAGACGATCTTGAAGCTCGATTCTTCGCCCTGGAGCTGGACCGATTCGGTTGGTTTCAGCAGGCCGGCGTTGCCTGGCTGGGCGGGCCGGCAACGCCGGGGGCGAGCAGACTGGTCAAGGCACTGGCTGCCGGTGCGATGGCCCGAGGGCTGGTTTTCCAGGCGCGTGCTTTTCAGCCTCATGTCAGCTTGTTTCGCCAGGTCCGGGCGTGTCCGGCGTTGCCGGTGCCGGCGTCACTGCGTTGGCCGATCAGCGGATTCTCCCTGATCGAATCCATTCCCTCCCGCCCTTATCAGGTTTTGAGAACCTGGCCCCTTAGCATGGGTTCCACGTAGGAAATCTTCCCTGATTTCACCCGGAAATCGTCGCGACCTGCCGGTTGCGTCTTGGCGAAGATGGCCCCTGTGAGATAATCAAAGTCGATTGCGAAGTTCGCAAACCAGAAGCAAGCAAACAAGAGGAAAAGATCAGTGGATGAGAATCGTAAACGCGCCCTGGCAGCAGCCCTGGGTCAGATCGAGAAGCAGTACGGCAAGGGCGCCATCATGCGCATGGGCGACGATGCCGGGCGTAAGGACGTGCCGGTGGTGTCTACCGGTTCTCTCGCACTGGACGTAGCCCTGGGCATCGGTGGTTTGCCGCGCGGGCGGGTGGTTGAGATTTACGGGCCGGAGTCCTCGGGCAAGACCACGCTGACCCTGCACGCCGTGGCCGAAGCGCAGAAGGCCGGGGGCACGGCAGCCTTTGTCGACGCCGAGCACGCGCTCGACCCCAGCTATGCCGAGAAACTGGGCGTAAACGTTGACGATTTGCTGGTCTCGCAGCCTGATACCGGCGAGCAGGCGCTGGAGATTACCGATATGCTGGTGCGCTCCGGTGCGGTGGATATCGTGGTTGTCGATTCCGTGGCCGCGCTGACCCCTAAGGCCGAAATCGAGGGCGAAATGGGCGACTCCCATGTCGGTCTCCAGGCGCGCCTGATGAGTCAGGCACTGCGCAAGCTGACCGCCAACATCAAGCGGACCAATTGCCTGGTGATCTTCATCAACCAGATCCGGATGAAGATTGGCGTGATGTTCGGCTCGCCGGAGACCACGACCGGTGGCAACGCGCTGAAGTTCTACTCCTCGGTTCGTCTCGATATCCGTCGGATCGGTGCGCTCAAGCGGGGCGATGAAGTCATCGGCAATGAAACCCGGGTCAAGGTGGTCAAGAACAAGATGGCGCCGCCGTTCCGCCAGGCTGTTTTCGAAATTCTCTATGGCGAAGGCATCTCGCGCGAAGGCGAGTTGATCGAGCTGGGTGTCGAGCATGGCCTGGTGAAGAAGTCGGGTGCCTGGTACAGCTACGGTGATGACCGGATTGGCCAGGGCAAGGACAACGTTCGCCAGTTCCTCAAGGAGAACCCGGAAATGGCCGATGATATTGAGCGCCAGATTCGGGCCAAGCTGCTACCGAAGTCGCAGCCGGAAGCCGAGCCGGTTGAGGCCGCCGAGGCAAGCTGATGGGACAGGAAGCGGCGCCGGCCCGGCCCGCTGATGTACGAGATGCCGCGCTGCGCCTGCTGGCCCAGCGTGAGCATTCCCTGCTTGAGCTCCGGACGAAGCTCACTCGCCGAGCATGGCCGGAAGCCCTGGTTGATGACGAGCTTGCCTCGCTGGCAGAGCAAGGCCTGCAGTCTGACCAACGCTATGCCGAGAGTTTCATTCGCTCGCGGGTCAGTCGCGGCTATGGCCCGATTCGGATCCGGGCGGAGCTGCTTGAGCGCGGCATCGATCGGCAGCTCGCCGAGCGCAGTCTTCGCGCATCGGAAACAGACTGGCTGTTTGTGGCTGCAGACTGGTATCAGCGTCGCTTTGGCGACCACAGCCCGCTTGATTTCAAGGAAAAAACGCGCCGCCAGCAAGCTTTGGCGCGCCGCGGTTTCGACCACGCCCTCGTTCGCGAACTGCTGGATTGACCAAGCCTCAAGCGCTTGCTTTGCTTGAAAGCTTGCCTGTGGCCAGGGTCTGCGTCCGCGCATCAAGTACACTCTCTACGTTGCCCACGCTCCAGCATCTGCCATGCCCTGTTTTTCTGACCGCAAGTGCCTGATTTTCAGCTGCATAGCCCCGAGCGCAGCTCTCATTGCCTTCCTTGTCGCCGGTCCCGTGCTGAGCAGTCAGGCAGATGCGCCTGCCGTGGAGCGGCTTGGCGCCGAGCAGCAGGCTTTCTGGCGCAAGCTCGAGCGCTTTTGCGGCCAGGCCTTTGCCGGCCGCGTGTCGGACGTGACGGCCTACTACCGGGAGGCACTGACCGATCGGCAGTTGCTTGCCCACGGTGTTTACTGCAGCGCAGAGCGTATCCATATTGCCTTGCATGTGGATGACAACCGATCGCGCAACTGGATACTGACGGTGGCCGATGACAATATTCGATTGAAGCACGACCACCGCTACCCGGACGGTCAGGAGGAAGCGATCAGCCAGTACGGCGGTGATGCGTTGGTACCGGGCCTGGCCGAACGCCAGATATTCCCGGCAGATGCGCATACCGCAGCCCTGTTGCCAGAGCGCGCGGACAACTTCTGGTTCATGCACTTCGTTGACGACAGCAGCTTTCACTACGGCGTGCACTGGCCAAAGCACGGCCACTCCGTGCGCCTGGCTTTCGACCTGTCCGAGCCGGTAAGCTTGCCGCCGCTGCCCTGGGGCTACGAAGACTAGTACCGTGACCCATTATTAACTCGGCAACGAAATACCTACGACCCATTCGGGAGACCCCCCGGCTCTGCCGGGGAGGCATTCTCAGTTTGACGAATCCGGAAATCTCATGGTAACTCCAAG
>REEQ01000049.1 GCA_007695005.1 Wenzhouxiangellaceae bacterium
CGTTGCGTTTCTTGGCAAGGGCGCGCCATTCCCGGCGAAACGCGCCTTGATTCGCACCGGCACAGTGGCTCTGAGTGTTACCTAATTTTCCGCGTGGACCACTAGCTGCCGAACGTGGTGGGGATGCATCCTCACCCGAACTGAGATACACTACCTATCTCTTTATCCGCATCAAGAGATATTTGCTCATGAGTGCCTACCTGTTTACCTCCGAATCCGTGTCCGAAGGGCATCCGGACAAGCTTGCCGACCAGATTTCCGATGCCGTGCTCGATGCCATCCTGACCCAGGACCGGCATGCCCGCGTGGCCTGTGAAACTTTCATCAAGACCGGTGCGGTCGTTGTTGGCGGTGAAATCAGCACCACGGCCTGGATCGATCTGGAAGATCTGATCCGTCGCGTGGTAGTTGATGTTGGCTATGATTCTTCGCGGGTGGGGTTCGACGGGCACACCTGTTCGGTGATCAACATGATCGGCAAACAGTCGCCCGACATTGCTCAGGGCGTGGATCGCGACATCCCGGAAAACCAGGGTGCCGGTGACCAGGGCTTGATGTTTGGTTACGCCTCGAACGAGACGCCTGAATTGATGCCAGCGCCGATCTTCTATGCGCACCGTCTGGTGGAGCAGCAGACCCGACTGCGCAAGCATGCCGACAATCCGCTGCCCTGGCTGCGTCCGGATGCCAAGAGTCAGGTCACTCTTCGATATGAAAACGGCAAGCCGGTGGCAATTGATGCAGTGGTGCTGTCGACCCAGCACGATGACGGCATTGAGCTTGACGAGATTCGTGAAGGCGTGCGCAAGCACATCATCAATCCCGTGTTGCCGGAGGAGTGGTTGCACGAGAAAACCCTCTACCACATCAACCCAACCGGCAAGTTCGTGATCGGTGGTCCGGTCGGCGATGCCGGCCTGACCGGACGCAAGATCATCGTCGATACCTATGGCGGCATGGCCCGGCACGGCGGTGGTGCCTTTTCCGGCAAGGACCCATCAAAGGTGGATCGCTCAGCGGCCTACGCCGCCCGCTATGTTGCCAAGAATGTCGTTGCGGCTGGACTCGCCGACAAATGCGAGCTACAGGTCAGCTACGCCATCGGCGTTGCCGAGCCGACCTCGATATCGGTCACCACCTTTGGCACCAACAACATCGCCGAAGAAAAGATCGAGAACTTGATCCGTGAACATTTTGATCTCCGACCGTATGGCATCCTGAAGGCACTGGACCTGCTCCATCCGATGTATCGGCAGACAGCCACCCACGGCCACTTCGGGCGCCATCCCGAACCCACTTCATCGAAGGTGATCCGCGACGGCAAGCAGCTGGAAGACCACTACACGACCTTCAGTTGGGAACAAACCGATCGAGCTGACGACCTGCGGCGCGCCGCAGGACTGTAATCGTCGTTTCGAAAAAGAGTAGACCGCGGTAACCGCCACAAAGACTAAAGATAGCGAGGAATTCCATGAGCGCCAATCCCCAGACAAGCAGCAACAGCATTCTTTTCGACGACAGTATTGCCTCGGTCGAGCACGACTACGTCGTTGCCGATCTCAGCCAGGCAGCGTTCGGTCGCAAGGAAATTGCCATTGCCGAAACCGAAATGCCCGGCCTGATGCAGACCCGTGCCGAGTTCGCCGAAGCCAAGCCGCTGAAAGGTGCGCGCATTGCCGGCTCTTTGCACATGACCATTCAGACGGCGGTGCTGATCGAAACCCTGATCGAGCTCGGCGCTGAGGTGCGCTGGGCTTCATGCAATATCTACTCTACGCAGGATCACGCGGCTGCGGCCATGGTCGAGCGCGGCGTTCCGGTATTTGCCTTCAAGGGCGAAAACCTGGTCGAATACTGGGAGTTCACCCACCGCATTTTCCAGTGGCCGGACGGCGGTACCGCCAACATGATTCTCGATGATGGCGGCGATGCCACCCTGCTGCTGAACCTGGGCTCGCGCGCCGAAATCGATCCGTCGGTGCTGGACAATCCGGGCAGCGAAGAAGAGCGCGCCCTGTTTGCATCGATCAAAAAGCGCCTGGCGACGAATCCGGGCTGGTACACCGAAGCGCTGAAGAACATCCAGGGCGTGACCGAGGAAACCACCACCGGTGTCAGCCGTCTGTACCGGATGCAGAAGGAAGGCACCCTGCAGTTCCCGGCGATCAACGTCAATGACTCGGTAACCAAGAGCAAGTTCGATAATCTCTATGGCTGTCGCGAGTCGTTGGTGGATGCGATCAAGCGCGCCACTGACGTAATGATCGCTGGCAAGACCGCCATCGTCTGCGGCTACGGCGATGTTGGAAAGGGTTCGGCCCAGTCGCTGCGTGCGCTGTCGGCGAATGTCTGGATTACCGAGGTCGACCCGATCTGCGCCCTGCAGGCGGCCATGGAAGGCTACAAGGTAGTCAATCTGGAAGATGCCGGCATCGTTGAGGCGGCCGATATCTTTGTCACCGCCACCGGCAACTTCAATGTCATCAACCACGACCACATGCTGCGGATGAAGGACGAGGCCATCGTCTGCAATATTGGCCACTTCGACAATGAAATCGATGTAGCCAGCATTGAGGGTTACGAGTGGGACGAGATCAAGCCCCAGGTCGATCACATCACCTTCCCGGACGGCAAGAAGATCATCCTGCTGGCCCGCGGTCGGCTGGTCAACCTGGGCTGCGCCACCGGCCACCCGAGCTTCGTCATGTCGAACTCGTTCACCAACCAGACCCTGGCTCAGATCGAGCTGTGGAAGAATGGTGACCGCTACGACAACGAAGTCTACGTTTTGCCCAAGCACCTGGATGAAAAGGTGGCCCGCCTGCACCTGGCCCGCGTTGGTGCCCGCCTGACCGAGCTGAAGCCGGAACAAGCGGACTATATCGGCGTGGCGGTGGAAGGGCCGTACAAGCCGGAACATTACCGGTACTGACAAGGGCGACAAGAGGCGGGAGGCAAGACGCAAGAGGCCGGCGCCATCGCCTTTTCCTTTGCGCTCTTCCATCTCCCTCGTTCCATCCACTCCATGGTCAAGCGTCCCATCAGCTTCGAATTCTTTCCGCCTCGCAACGATGCGCAGGCGGAAAGTTTTCGTGCCGCCCGGGATCGACTGGCGGCCCTGCAGCCTGAATACATGTCAGTGACCTTTGGTGCCGGTGGCTCGACACGGTCGCGAACCCGGACCACGGTGCTGGAACTTCAGCGAGAGACTGGTATTGATGCCGCGCCCCATATTTCCTGCATGGCCGAGGATGAGGCGGGGATTCGGCAGTTGCTGGATGCTTACAAGGAAGCCGGCATTCATCGACTGGTGGTGCTCAGGGGCGATCGCCCTTCAGGCGGTGCCAGCGGGGTTTTCGACTATGCCGTTGATCTGGTGCGTTTCATTCGCCGGTCTTACGGCAATCACTTCCACATCGAAGTTGCCTGCTATCCCGAGCATCATCCCGAGTCGACCAGCCCCGAGCGCGATCTCCACTATTTTCGGGACAAGGTGGAAGCCGGTGCCGATGGTGCCATCACCCAGTATTTCTTCAGCCCGGAGAGTTACTTTCGCTTTGTCGATGACGCCCGCGCGCTCGGCGTTGAAATACCCATCGTACCGGGCATCATGCCGATTACCAACTACGCCAGTCTGGCCCGCTTTTCCGGCATCTGCGGCGCCGAGATCCCGCTCTGGATCGCCAAGCGCATCAAGGCCTGGGAAGAGGCCGGTGAACGCGGGTCACTCTTGAGTTTCGGCGAGGAAGTGGTCTCCCGCCTTTGCCAGCGCTTGTTGGAAGGCGGTGCACCCGGCCTGCATTTCTACACCCTCAACCGCGCCCGGCCCAGCGTTGCCATCTGCCGTAATCTTGGGCTTGCGCCTGAATCTTAGTCGGCATCGAGCCCTTGTTTATTCGCCCTCGCGGGCCACGCGGAAAAGGCGGCCGTCGGCTGCTGACAGAGTCAGCTCGATCGGTCGACAGCAGACTGCGCAGTCCTGGACCAGGATCTGGCCGGCGTCGCCGGGTTCGAGCTCGATACCGTTCGGCTCGCCGCACCAGGGACAGTGGAATTCCGCAGCTTCCAGCAGCACCAGGGTGTTACTCGGCTTCGTCGTCGTAAATTCCGACCTCGAGACTGCCATCGGCGTGGATGGCGGCGCGATACATGCCGGCGGTATTGAACGGCATGCTGATTCGGCCCTTGGGATCGACCGCGATCACGCCACCTTCGCCGCCGGCCTGCCGTAGCACCTCGTTGATCACGGTGTCGGCTGCTTCGGCCAGCGTCTGACCGGTATAGGCCACCCGGGCGCAGATGTCGTAGGCGACCACGTGGCGGATGAAATATTCGCCGTGACCCGTGGCCGAGACGGCACAGCTGCGGTTGTCGGCATAGGTGCCAGCGCCGATGATCGGTGAGTCGCCGACCCGGCCCCAGCGCTTGTTCGCCATACCGCCGGTGGAGGTGGCAGAGGCCAGGTTGCCGGCTTGGTCGATGGCGACCGCGCCGACGGTTGAAAACCAGTCTTCCGACAGCTCGGTGACGGCTGCATCCTGCCGGGCCTGAATGGCTTCCAGCTGCTCGCGTCTGAAGTCGGTGATGAACCACTCGTCGTCGGCAAAGACCAGGTCGCGGTTGCGGGCGAAACTGGCGGCGCCTTCGCCGACCAGCATGACATGGGGAGAGTCGGTCATCACCAGGCGGGCCGCCTGAATCGGGTTGCGCAGGCCCTTGACCCCGGCGACCGCCCCTGCATCCAGGTTGGCGCCGTTCATGATCGAGGCATCCAGCTCCACGCCACCCTCGCTGGTCAGCACGGCCCCGCGTCCGGCGTTGAACTCCGGGGCATCTTCAAGAATTTCGACAGCGGCACTGACCGCATCCAGGCTGCTGCCGCCGGCGACAAGAATCGCATGGCCGGCGCGCACGGCTTTTTCCAGGGCATCGCGAATGGCCTGTTCGCGCTCGCTGCTCAGTGCGCCGCGCTCGATTGTGCCGGCGCCACCGTGGACGGCGATGGCCAGGGGGGGATCAGCGAAGGCGTTCTGGATCATAAGTGCGGCACCGATCAGGGCAGTCAAAAGGGTTGATTTCATGATTGGACAGTGCTGGCTTTTCAGGAGACGCTGTGCAGTCTAGCACGCCCGATTCCGATTTATACTGGTGGCCTTACCCGGGAGTAATCATCTATGGCGTTCTCCATTTCCCTGCTTTATGCCGCCCTGCTCGGGCTGGTTCTGCTTGCCCTGTCGTTCAATGTTGTTCGTCTGCGACGGCGCCATCAGATCGGTGTTGGCAGCGGCGAAAGCCGTGATCTGGAGCTGGCTGTGCGAGCACATGCCAACTTTTGCGAATACGTGCCGCTGGCCTTGCTGCTACTGTTGTTGCTTGAAGCCAGCGCGGCCTTGCCGGCCCTGCTGTTGCATGCGTTGGGCTTGATGCTGCTGCTGGGCCGCATTCTGCACGGCTTTTTTGGTCTCAACCGATCGGCCGGCGCGACCCCCGGGCGTTTCCTGGGCACCCTGTTGACCTGGCTGATGATTCTGATTGCAGCCTTGCTTGGTGTCGGCATGGCCATCGGAGCCTGGCTGGGCAGCTGATGGGTGCGCTCAAGTCTTGAGTGTCCAGTAAAGGGCAGCGTAGATCTTGGGATCGATGGCCAGCCCGTGCGCGCGGTGCTGATCCAGCCATTGATCAATGATGCTGCGCCGAACCCGGTGGACGACAATGTCTTCAGTATCATCGCCACCCCCGCGCCCGACCTTGACCAGCTTCTCTGCAAGCACGAACAGCACGGTCTCGTCGCTCATCCCGGCCGAGGTCGGACATTGCATGATTTCGGTGAGTTTGCCCGGTCGCCAGCCCGTCTCCTCCTCGAGTTCGCGCGCTGCGGCGTCGAGAATGTCCTCGTGTTCGTGTCCCGGCTCGTCACCCACCAGTCCGGCGGGCAACTCGATGATGCGACCGGCAATCGGTTCGCGATACTGTTCGACCAGGAGGAGTTCGTCGTCCGGCGTCCAGGCCACGATCACTGCCACGCCGTGCCGGCGGACAACGAATTCCCAGCCGTTGCGGGATTGAAGCTTGAGGTAGCGACCTTCATATAAGGTGGTTCGGGTGCTTGTCATGGCTTGAATGTGATCAGCTTTGAACGTTTTGCGAGCTTGGCACTCCCATCATTGCAATCAGAATACAGGAACCTTCTCATGCTCTCAGTTTATGTCCGCTCCCTGCTTGTTGCCATCGCCCTGGGTGTCGTCCCGCTGGCGCTGGCCGATGTCTCGGAGTCGGCCACTGAAGCGCCGGTCGCCCAGCCTTCCGGCATGGCCCACTACATGCGCCAGGCTGCCGAGGCTTACGAATCCGGCGATGTGTCTGGCTGGGTGCGCTACACCGAACGTTTGCATGCGCTCAGGCCGCACAATCAGGACCTGATGCGCCATCTGGTTCTGGGTTATGCCCAGCTAAGCCAGTTCACGCCGGCTTTCAACATGATGCTGCAGATGCAGCAGCAGGGCCTGGCCGAGAACTGGGACCAGTTCGATGAGCTTGAGTCGATGAGAGAGCACCGCCTCTATGAGCACTTGAGCAATCTCATGCGCGAGGCAGGGCGGCCGTTTGGTCGGGTCGACGAGGTGGCCGTCCTGGAAGGGGTGTCAATGCCTGAAGCACTGGCCATCGACCCGGCTACCGACCGGCTGTTCGTGGGGACCGTACGTGAAGGACAGATCCTGGTCACCGAGGACCGCCAGACCTGGACCGTGTTCGCCGATCCGACCACGCACGAGGATCTGAAAGCGGTCATGAGCCTGGCTGTCGACCCGGCGCGCAACCAGCTCATCGTCGCTACCGGTGTCGTCACCCAGTTCCGCCGCTATCGGGCCGAAGACGTCGGGCGTACTGCAATTCTGCGACTGGATCTGGAGTCTGGCGAGCTGGTGTCCCGGCATGCCGTCATCCCCGATAGACGCGCGCGCTTGCTGGGCGCTCTGACGGTGGCTTCCGACGGCACGATCTTTGCCGCCGACGCGCTGACGCCGACCATTTTCCGCCTGGGCGTGGATGAGCAGCACCCGCAGCCGTTTTTTGGTCACGGCAATCTGACCAGTCTGCGGGGGCTGGCCATCTCCGATGACGACACCCGGCTGTACGTCGCCGACTACGATCTGGGTATATTCGTGATCGATGCCCGTGATGCCGCTCAGGCCTGGAAGCTGGCAGTGCCGGAAACCCTGAACGAGACCGGTATCGACGGGCTCTACCAGTGGAACAATCATCTGGTCGTCATCCAGAACGGGATCAGTCCGCAGCGCGTAATGCGCCTCCAGCTTGGTGATGACGGTCTGGGCGTGATCAATGTCGCTCCGGTGGTGGCAGCTCTTGAACAGTTCGATACGCCGACCTTTGGCGTCATGGCTGATTCCAGCCTGTTGTTTCTGTCTGGCAGCCACTGGAACCATGTCGATGCCGGTGGACGCACTATTGGCGGCCGGCTGCCCGCAGTCTCCATCCTGTCGACCGATGTTGATTCGCCCGAGGTGATGATCGTCGGACGGGAGATGCTCGAACAGATCAGGCGCCAGTCCGGTCGCGACTAGGAGCCTCTGGGTAACTCTGCGCCGGCGCGCCTGCGCAGAATAATGCAGAGGCGCCCTGATTGACTGTCGGCTTGCCCCGGTTGCGGCCGGGGCAGCTCAGACCTCGCCGCGAATGCGGTGCAGACGCTCGCGCAGCGGACGACCGAAGCCGAGCGCGTCAAGCAGGGCATCGAGCGCATCGGCGTTGCCACGGTCCCGGTCCACTCTAGGGTCGCGCTTGACGCGCTCAATGTCGATCGCCAGTCCGGTCAATTGTCGGGCCAGCCGGGCGACAGCTTCGTGCTCGCGCAGCCGGGCGGCCAGCGTGCGCGCACCGCGTATCTTCAGCCAGGCGATTTCCTCCAGGCGCAGGTAGAGGCTGTCCAGGTCGCCGAAGTGCGCCAGCAATGCAGCTGCCGTCTTCGGGCCTATGCCTGGCACCCCGGGAATGTTGTCCACGCTGTCGCCGGTCAGGGCCAGAAAGTCGGGGATCTGGAGCGGTCGGACGCCGAAGTGTTCGTGGATGCCGTGTGCGTTCAAGCGTCGACGCCGGGCAAAGTCCCACCACTCGTCGTGTTCCGAGGCCACGAGCTGGGCCAGGTCCTTGTCGCCGCTGACGACACAGACCGACCGCCGCTGTTGGCGACAATGGTGGGCGAGGCTCGCGATCAGATCGTCGGCTTCAAATCGCTTGTCGGCATAGACCGGCAGGCCAACATGCCGGGCCAGATCCTTGCACCAGGCAAACTGTCGCTCGAGGTCGGGTGGTGCCGGGTCTCGATTGGCCTTGTAGTCCGGATAGATTTCGTTGCGAAACGAGGTCGTCAGGGACTCATCGAAGGCAACGGCCAGATCGCGGGCATCGGTCTGTTCGATCAGTTCGCAAAGAAAGCGGGCAAAGCCGTAGACGGCGTTGGTCGGTCGGCCGGCATGGTCGGCAAAACTGTCTGGCATGGAAAACCAGGCACGGAAGACGTAGACGCTGGCATCGACCAGATAGACGGGACGGTACGTCCTGGGCTCGGTCACGGTGGCGGATGGGAAAGAGTGGCTAAGCCAGTACCTTACCCTGTGACAGGCGCCGCCGCAGCACTGAATGGCGCGGGAAATGGGCGAGCAGGAACTCCATCTGGTCGGCCAGGATCCTGCGCCCCTGCAGATACACGTACTCGGCGTGGGTTGGTGCAAACGGGATGGCCAACAGCTGCATGCCGGCTTGTTCCGGCGTACGCGCACCCTTGTGATTGTTGCAGCGCTTGCAGGAGGTCACCACGTTTTCCCAGGTGTCAACGCCGCCCTGCGCCAGCGGTTTGACATGGTCGCGCGACAGATCGCGGACATGAAAGCGGTTGCCGCAGTACAGGCAGATGTTCTCATCGCGACGGAACAGGGCGCGGTTGGACAGCGGCGGCGTGTAGCGATCGTAGAACTGGTGGGCGTTGGGATGTGACCCCTGGGTGGCGACGATGGCATTGACCGGAATTTCGGTGCGCTGCCCGGTCTGGGCGTTGACGCCACCGTGGAGTCGGTACAGCACCCGGCCCAGGGCATAGCTCACCTGGCCGAGCACAATCAGCTTGACCGCATCCTGGTAGCCGATCCACTCCAGCGGCATGCCGGTGACATCGGTTCGCAACACCTGCTGATCAAAGCCCAACATCTAGTGTTTCCTCGCTCAGCGCTTCCCAACATCTTGGGGCTTGCTTCGGTCGATGATGGTATAACACCATTGTTCGACGGCAATTGCAAGTCGAGTCTGGCTGGACTCGATGACAGGCAGGTGAAAGTGTGGTCACCGCGGGTACCGTGATCGTGACCCGGCACAAGCATGATTCCCTCCGGCTGCCTGCTTGCCGAGCCAATGACTTGAGCCAGTCGGGAAACATCCCCAAGTGTTTGGGAGTCAAAGCGCCGTTGCCAAGCGACGAGTAGTCGAGGAAAGCCAAGCAATGCAATTTCACAAGATCTGGTACTGGCTGCCCGCCGCGCTGTTCGCGGCTCTGACCAGCCATGCAGGCGCAGCACTGCCGGCCGAGGTCGACGGCCAGCCGCTGCCGTCGTTGGCCCCGTTGCTGGAGGAAGTAACGCCGGCCGTAGTCAATGTTCACACTCGCACCAGGGTCCAGGTGCGCACCAGCCCGTTTTTTGACGATCCTTTTTTCAGACGGTTTTTCGACATGCCCACGGTTCCGCGTGAGCGCGTTCAGCAATCCCTGGGTTCGGGGGTGATCGTGGACGCCGACCTTGGGTTGATCCTGACCAACAACCATGTCATTGATGGCGCCGACGATATCGCGGTGACCCTGCAGGATGAGCGCGAGTACTCTGCCGAGCTGGTCGGCGCCGATCGCGACACCGATCTGGCCCTGATCAGAATTCGTGCCGATCGCCTCCACGCATTGCCATTGTCCGACTCTGATCGCCTGCGGGTTGGCGACTTCGTGGTGGCAGTCGGCAATCCCTTCGGTCTTGGCCAGACAGTGACCTCCGGCATCGTCTCCGCGCTGGGGCGTTCTGGCCTGCGCGGTCTGGAGTATCAGAACTTCATTCAGACTGACGCATCGATCAACCCGGGCAACTCCGGCGGCGCGCTGGTCGATCTGCGTGGCCGCCTGGTCGGCATCAATACGGCCATCTTCACGCCGTCAGGCGGCAATGTCGGCATCGGTTTCGCCGTGCCGGCCAGCACCGCGAGACATGTGATGGCGCAGTTGGTCGAGTTTGGCGAGGTTCGGCGCGGCTCACTGGGTGTTGAGGCCCAGGATTTGAGCAGTGAGCTGCGTGAGGCATTGGGGATCGACATCAGTGGCGGCGTGGTGGTTACCCGGGTTCGCCCCGACTCGGCCGTGGCCGAAGCCGGCCTGCGCGCCGGAGACGTGATTCAGTCCATTGACGGTCGGCCGGTGGCCAACAGTCAGGCGCTGCGCAATATCGAAGGCCTGCTTGCGGTTGGTGCCGAGGTGACGGTGGGTTTCTGGCGCGAAGGCAGCGCCGGCGAGATCCGGGTCAGGATAGAGGAGGATCTGGATGCGCGGATTTCCGGCGGGCGTGTTGATGAGCGCCTGAACGGCGTCATGCTGGTGCGGATACCGGATCGATCCCGGGCGCTGGGTGTGCTGGTCGAAGAAGTCCGCCGCAATTCCCATGCCTGGGAAGCAGGGCTGCGGGCCGGTGATGTGATCGTGGCGGTGAACCGCCAGGCGGTGCGCCACCTGGGTGAAATGCGTGAGCAATTCCCGGCTCCGGCCGATCGCGAGCTCAGCCTGGAGATTCGTCGTCGTGGGGTGGCGTATCTGGTGTTGCTGTGAAGAATGGCTGGCAGTGGAGATGCGAGAGAAGCAAGTATCTCTCGCCGGTGCCCGTGTCAGCGATAATCGCGGGAGTCGGGGTCTTGCCCTAAAAGTCGGGCATGGCCAGCTTGGGCGTCGGGATGTCGCGGCGGCTGGCCTCTTGGGCCAGGGCAGTGACGATCGTTCGCAGTGTGATCAGGCGGGCCAGATACTTGCAGTTGGCAGGGATCAGTGTCCAGGGGGCGAAGTCGGAGTCGGTGCGCTTGAACATCTCTTCGGCGGCTTCTATATAGTCATCCCAGCGCTTGCGGTTGCGCCAGTCCTCGTCGGTCATCTTCCAGGCCTTGAACGGGTTGGCCAGCCGGGCTTCGAAGCGCCTTAGCTGTTCGTCCGGATCAATGTGGAACCAGAGAGAGCGCAGCACGATGCCGGCATCGACCAGGCTGCGTTCGAACTCGTTGATTTCTCTATAGGCTCGACGCCACTCGGACTCGCTGGCAAAGCCTTCGATGCGCTCGACCAGCACGCGCCCGTACCAGGAGCGGTCGAATATCACCAGTTCGCCGGGCGCCGGAATTCGCGTCCAGAAGCGATACAGGTAGTGCCGGGCCTGCTCCCAGTCTGCCGGTGCGCCGATCCGGTACACCTTGAAACTGCGCGGATCCAGGCGTTCGACCAGGCGCCTTATCGCACCGCCCTTGCCAGCCGCATCCATGCCTTCGACATTGATGATCATCCTGCCGCCTTGGCGGAGCACGGACTGCTGCAGGCTGAGCAGATCAAATTGCCATGCCTTCAATGCCGCGCGATAAGTGTCCCGGTCGACCTGGCGTGACAGGTCAAGATCCTTGAGCTGGCTCATGGCAACTGCTTCCTGAATTATCGTGACAGGGGTCACGATACCTTAGTATGTAATCAATTTTTCATCCACGCTAAACCCAATCTTTTGATAGTGCTGCCAAGCTGTGCTTCCGTTGCCGGGTGGGATCAGCATTCTGCTCAGCCGCCGTCATTTTCCACGCCCTATCCGCCAAAGAGTGTCGCCATGAGGTTTTCGCTGTATCTTGCCCCGATTTTCGCCCTGTTTCTGGTGGCTGCTGCCCCGGCCCAGACTGAAACCATCGCCTACTGGGCGCAGAACGACAACAACCTGCCCAATGGTGGCTTCGGTTTTCAGCCCGGTGACTTTCCACAGAGCCCGGATGTGGGCAGCGGCAGTCTGACGCTGCTGAATTTCAACGATACGGTGGTGACCAACGACAATGGTGACGATGTTTATCAGTTCATCACCAGTACCGCTGGAAGCACGATCAATGCCTTGGACGGCTTTGATGCGGGTGGGTCACTGACGCCACAGGGGGGAGCCAATAACAGCAACAACGGCATGAGCATCCTGATTTCCGTGTCGACAGAGGGTTTTGAAGACATCGTAGTCAGCTGGGCCCAGCGCGGGACGAACACCGGGTTCAACTCGCGCCAGTTTGCGTGGTCGGCCGATGGCGGCACGACGTTTACCGATTTTGGCAGCGACAGCGGCACCCTGGGATCGAGCTTCCAGGTTCAGGCCTATGGTCTGGTCGGCGTGAGTGAGCTGAATGACAATGCGAATGTTGTGTTCCGCATCACTCTTGATGGTGCCACCGGTGCCACCGGCAACAACCGCTTCGACAATATTCGTGTCGCCGGCACGCCGCTGGGTGGCGAACCGGTGGACCCGCGCGAGAACATCTTTTCCGAAGATTTTGCCTCGGATCCCTTCGCCAATGGCTGGACCGACCAGAACGTGGTCGGCAATCAGACCTGGTCCTGGAGTTCAAACTTCCAGAACGTAGAGTTCAGTGCTTTTGCTGGCGGCTGCCAGGTCAATGACAACTGGCTGGTTTCTCCGTCCATCGACCTGGATGGATTCGAAGCCATCGAACTGGACTTCGTGCTGTCACGTGATTTCAGCGGCACCAATGATCTGTTGATTTACTACTCCGTCGACTATCCCGGCAGCGGCGATCCGCTCGACTTTACCTGGGAGCTGATCGAGACGATTGATGCCGGCCAGCTTCCAGCAAACAACACCAACTATGATTTTGGTCCCTTTGACGCGCTCGACGAAGTCGAAGGCGAAGTCAGGCTGGCCTTCCGCACCGGCTTCGAGTCCGGTGACGATTGCGGCACCTGGCGGGTGGTCGATGTGCAGGTCAGTGGTATTGAGCTGGCTGCGTCATTTTGTGCCGCTGACGCGGGCACTGACGACACCCTGACCCGCATCCACGCCATCCAGGGTGACGGTTTCGCCAGCCCGATTGTCGGCAGCGCGGTTGAAGTACAGGCCGTCGTCGTCGGCGCCTTCCAGGACACCGACGCCAACCAGATTGGCGGTTTCTTCCTCCAGGAACTCGATGCCAATGCCGATGACAACCCGATGACCTCGGAGGGCGTGTTCATTTCTGAGTTCCAGGCATCTGCTTCGATTCCGGAGGTGCAGATCGGCCAGGAAGTGCGCATCGCCGGCGTTGTGCGCGAGCGCTTCGGCCAGACCGAAGTCTTCCAGATCAGCAACTTCGAGGTCTGTGCAGAAGATCGGCTGGCCGAGGTCAGTCCGGCCGTGGTCGAGTTCCCGGTCGATGACCTGATCGAGCTGGAAGCCGTGGAAGGCATGTGGGTGCGCCTGCCGCAGGCCATGGCCGTGACCGAGGTGTTCAACGCGGCCCGCTTCGCCGAGTTCACCGTGGCGCCTGATCGTCTGTTCCAGCCAACCCAGGTGGTCGCACCGGGTGCGGACGCTAACGCGCTGCAGGATTTGAATGATCGTAGCCGCCTGATTATCGATCAGGGACTGGAAGGCGCCTATCGCACCCCCTACCAGCCAGGGCTGGATGGCACCCCGATGAATGCGACCAACCCGATTCGAGCCGGCTATCGCCTCCAGGCCGATTTCGACGGTGTGATGGGTTTCGGCTTCAGCAACTATCGCCTGTTTGCCCTGCAGCCGGCCGAATTCGACGATAGCGAAAGTCCGCGCAGCGTCACCCCGCCAGAACTGCCGGAAGGCAACCTGCGCGTGGCCAGCTTCAACGTCGAAAATCTGTTCAACACCATCCAGACCGGCGGTGTGGGCTGCGGGCCCAACAACCTGAACTGCCGCGGCGCGACCAGCGAGTCGGAACTGGCCCGACAGCTGATCAAGGTCACCGAGGCCCTGCTCGGACTCAACGCCGACCTGGTTGGCCTGGTCGAAATCGAGAACGACGACGATGACGCCACCCTGGGCCTGCTGGTCGATGCGCTCAACGCCCTTGAAGACATGGCAGATGAACCGGCTGACTGGACCTTCGTGCCGACCGGGTTTACCGGTACCGATGCGATAAAGAACGCCATCATCTACCGCACCGGTCAGGTCGCCCCGGTGGGTCCGCCGGCCATTCTCGACGGCAGTGTTTCGGTCAGCCCGCCATTCGATGACAGTCGCCAGCGGCCGGTCCTTGCCCAGGCATTCGAACACCTGGAAAGTGGGCAGATCATGACCCTGTCGGTGTTCCACCTGCGCTCGAAGAACTGCGGCAGCAACGCCAGCGGCGCGAACCTGGACCAGGGTGACGGTCAGGGCTGCTGGAATGCGCTGCGCACCGAGTCGGTGGAATCCTTCCTGAACTGGTTTGAAACGGATCCCACCGGCACCGGCACCGATCTTCACCTGCTTTCAGGCGACTTCAATGCCTACGGGCTGGAAGATCCGATGCAAGCGCTGATGGATGCCGGCTACATCAACCAGGCCATTCGGGCCAATGGCGATGATCCAGCGGTTTACAGCTACATCTTCCAGGGCCAGTCCGGCAGCCTGGATCATGTGCTGGCCTCGCCGGCGCTCAATGACCTGGTCCTGGGTGCGACCAACTGGGCGATCAATGCCGACGAAAATCGGTCTTTTGCCTATCCCGAAACCCTGCCGGACAGCTCGCTGACCAAGCCTGAAGATTTCTTCAACGAAGACCCGTTCCGATCGTCCGATCATGACCCCTTGATCGTGAGTCTGGATCTGCCGCGCGCCCCGGCGATGGTGCAGCTTGCTCACCTGGCCCCGTTTGCGGCCGGCCCGGACAGTGAGGTCGAAATTCGGATCAACGGCGAAGTCATTGCCAGCGCCGTGGCCTACGGTGACTCGACCGGCTACCTGGCGCTGGATGCCGGGCCGGCCGAGATCGAGATCTTCCCGGCCGGGTCGGCCGAGCCGGCCATAACTGCCACGGCCGAACTGGGCGCGAACCTGTCCTACACGGTTATCGCGGTCGGCGATGGCAGCAACCAGGATCTGGCGCTGACCGTGCTGGTCGACGACTTGTCGACGCCGGTCGCCGGCCAGTTCAAGCTGCGCCTGGGCCACCTGGCGCCGTTTGCCGATGGGTCGGCATCGGCAGAAGTGCGCCTGGCTGACGGCTCCCTGCTGGCGGCGGTCGACTTCGGTGATGTCGGCGACTTCGTCGAGCTGCCCGCCGGCAGCTACGACCTGGTCATTACCGCACCAGGCGGTGAGCCGGTGTTGATAGATCCGGTCGCGGTGGACTTCATGGCCGGAGATATCGTGTCGGCTTTTGCCACTGGCAACGGCGAGGCCCAGATTCTCGGTGCCTTTGCCCTGCCTGTCGGCCAGCCCGGGTTCTTCCTCGATCTCAACGCTGAAGTGATCTTCGAGGATAGCTTCCAGGTCTTTACCGGAGAAGCACTCGAGATCACGGTCATGACCAATCCGCCAGGACTGGCGGTCGAGGTCAGCTACGACGGCGCTGACGACCTGCCCGTCGATGCCGGTGCCTATCTGGTCACGGCCACGATTGTCGAGCCGGGCTATGTCGGCAGCGGCGAAATCACCTTCGAGATCGCCCCGGCGACGGCCGGTCTGGCTTTCGAGAGCTTAAGCCAGCGCTTTACCGGCGAAGGACTGGCACCGTCGGTAGTCACCGATCCGGCGGGTCTGTCGTTTGCGCTGAGCTTCGATGGCAGTACCGCCTTGCCGGTTGAGGTGGGCGACTACATCGTCGCAGCCACCATCGAGGAGAACAATTTCATCGGCTCGGCGAATGCCATCTTCCGTATCCTGGCAGCCGACGCTCAAGCCTTGAATCTGACCCAGCAGCCTGAAGGCTTCAACCTGTTCGGTCAGCCGCTGACACCCGCCCTGGTTGTCGAGGTCATTGACGGGACGGGTGAGGTCGCCGACGATGACAACGAGACGGTCATCGAGCTGCGTCTGCTGCAGTCGATCCAGACGGATTCGCGCGCGAGCCCTGCGTTTGCCAGTGTTCAGGTGATGGACGGTGTGGCGGTCTTTGAGGATCTCGTCATTGATTTCCCTGGAGAGGGCTACCGCTTCCTGATTGAAGCCCCCGACACCGACCTGACGCCGCTGATCACCCAGCCGTTCGACGTGCAGGGTGACCAGGTCTTCGTTGATCGCTTCGAACAGCAATGAGCCGGGGCAACCGGCCGGGGTGGAATGTTCCAGCCCGGCCGGCACTGCCGGTCATCTCTGTGGCGATGGCAGTCCCTTTGTTTTTCCTGCTCGGATGCCGGTCGAGGGGGCCATTGTCAGGCGATAGACAGCGGGTACGACCAGCAGGGTCAACAGACTGGAAGCCAGCAGGCCGGAGATAATGGCCCACGCCATTGGTGGCCACAACGTCGACTGGGTGAAGGTCAATGGCAGCAAGCCGGCGATGGTGGTTGCCGTGGTCAAAAGGATGGGCCGGATGCGTCGCTCGACTGCGCTGCTGATGACTTGTTCCAGGGCCAGCCCGCGGCCGCGCTCGCGCTCCATCACGTCAATCAGCACAATGGCGTTGTTGACCACAATGCCGACCAGCGCAACGACTCCAAGCATCGCGGTGAAACTGAAGGGCTGACCGGCCAGGATCAGGCCGGGGATGACGCCCACCGCTGCCAGCGGCACGGTCAGCAGCACGATGCCGGCCAGACGAAACGAGTTGAACTGCCACATCAGAATGACAACCAGCATTAATCCGCCGACGGGCAGGGTGCGCAGCAGCGCGCTGTTGGCGCTCTCGGCCTCAGCGGCAGAGCCGCCCAGCGCCAGGCGAACGCCGGCCGGCAGCTCCAGGGCTTGCAGTCGGGGCAGGGCGCGGTCCAGCACCTGGCTGTAGGTGACACCCTCCGTTGTTTCCGCCAGGATCGATGTCACTCGTTGCAGGTCGCGGTGTTCGATGACGGCCGCCTGCAGTTCGGTGCGGGCTCGAACGAACAAGTCCAGTGGCACCAGGCCCTGGGCGCTGGCAATCAAAATACCGGCCAGGGCCTGTTCCGGCAGATGTTCGCCTTCGGCGGTTCTGACCAGGATCGGCACTGGCTCGCGGCCAGCCCGCCAGGTCGAGGCCTGGTTGCCGCGGGTGGCATCGGCCAGGGCCAGCGCGATGGCCGTGCGGCTGAGGCCGTAGCGAGCCGCTTCCGCTTCATCGATGTCGAAGTGCAGGGTGGGGATGCCATCGCCGAGTCGATGGCGCACATCGATCGCGCCGGGCGTGGTTCGAAGCACCGTCATCACGGCTTCAGCGGCCTCGGCCAGGGCTGCCTGCTCACGGCCAAACAGGCGGATTTCGACCGGGGCATCAACCGGCGGGCCCTGACCGAGGCGGCGAATGGCGATCTGGGCTTCCGGAACCAACGCCGGCAGGTGGCGCCTGGCCCAGTCCATCAGCGCCGGCAGCTCATGATCGCTGTCGGTGACGGCCACGACCCGCGCCAGGTGGGGCGCGCGCGGTTGCTCGATCAGGTTGTAGTAAAAGCGCGGCCCGCTCGAGCCGGAGAAGTGGTGAACCTCGCGCACACTGGAAAGTGCGGCCAGCTCGGTGGCCAGGCGCCCGGCGGCCAGATCAGTATGCTCGACGCGAGTCCCTTCACTGAAATGCAGGTCAACGATAAGCTGGTTGCGATCCGTGCTGGGAAAGAAGTCGCGCTGCATCAGCGCGCTGGCTGCCATTGCCAGAGCGACCAGGGCGGCGGTTGCCAGCAACACGGTCCACGGCCTGGCCAGTGCCAGCGTGCCGAACCAGCGTCCGCTGCCGGCCAGATACTGATGTTGTCGGGATGATCGAAGCTTGAGCGCCGCCGCTGCCAGCGTTGGGGTGACCAATACAGCATAGACATAGCTGACCACCAGGATGATCATCACCACGATCGGAATGGCGCGGGTGAAGTCGGCGGTGTCACCGCTGGCGAGCAACAGCGGGGTGAAGGCGGCCAGGGTGGTGCCGGTCGCGGCCGCCAGCGGACCGGCCAGTTCGCGAACGGCATCGACCGCGGCCTGGGCCTTGTGCTTGCCTTTATCCAGATGCCATTGCAGGTTCTCGACCATGACGATGGCGTTGTCAACCAGCATGCCCAGGGCGATGACCAGGCCGGCCACGGCCATCTGGTGCAAGACGCCACCGCCCATGGCGTAAATGGCCAGGCCGCTGAGCGTGACCAGTGGCAGCAGGCTGGCGACGACCAGTCCCATGCGTGCACCCATGCTCAACAGCAACACCAGAGCGACAATCAGGACACCCAGCAGCAATGATCGCCCCAGTTCTGCCAGTCTGCGTTCGACCCAGTACGGTTGGTAGAACATCACTTCCAGCCCGAGCGGAGCGTAATGGGGACGCAGCTCGTCTAGGCGCTTTTGCACCGCTTCGCCGAAGCGCACCGCGTTCAACCTGTTTTCGGGAATGACGATGCCCAGTCCGATCGCCGCCTGACCCTGGAACCAGAAGCGTTCGGTCGCCGGCTCGGTAGGGCGCAGGCGCAGCGTGGCCAGTTCGCCCAGCGGCAGCTGTTGGCCATTGCCCGTGCTGATCGGCATCGCTGCCAGTTCGGCCAACGTGCCATAGTCGCTGACAGCGCGCACCAGCAGATGTCGATCGCCGGCCATCAGGCTACCGCCCGGCAACACCTGGTTGGCAGCGTCGATCACCCTGGCAAGCTGGGCCATGTCCATGCCCAGCTCGATCAGGCGACTTGGGTCGGGGGCGATTTCCAGCGCTTCACCGGGATCCCCAAGCAAGTCGATCCGGCCGATGTCGGGGACCGCGAACAAGTCTCGGCGAAGTTGACGGGCCGCCTCGAGCAAGACCAGCAAGTCGTCACTGCCGGTAACGGCAAGGACGATCCCGTGGGTATCCATGGAGCGATCGTGCACCTCTATGGGTCCAGCACCCCGGGGCAGGCGGCGCTCGGCCCGGTCCATGGCCGAGCGCACCCGATTCCAGACGGCATCTGTGTCATAGACTTCCTGGTTCATGCCGACGATCAGGTGGGCCAGGCCCAGACGGGCGGTGCCACGAATCTCTCGCACTTCCTCAATGCCCGCCAACGCTTCCTCCAGCGGCTTCAGGACCAGCCGTTCTACCTGCTCCGGATCCGCGCCCGGCCAGGACGCCATGATGTGGCCATAGCGATAGGGGAAGAATGGGTCTTCCTGGCGATCCATGCCCAGCCAGGCAAACAGGCCGATCAGGGCCAGCAGGCCGGCTCCGGTCAGGATCAAGCGGCGTCGCGACAGCGCGTGGGCGATCGGGCTCATCGCAGCACCCGGACAGTCTCGCCATCGAGCAATTGGCCATGGCCGGCGACGATGATGGAGTCACCGGCGGCCAGCGGACCATCGACCAGCAGCAGGCCGCCGCGCATGCTTCCAAGCACCAGCGGAACCAGGATGGCGCGGTCTTGTTCGACTCGAAACAAGCGGGGGCGACCGCTGCCAGGGTCGATGATGGCTGCCAGCGGGACCCCGAGCGCAGGTGCCTGGTCAAACGCAATTTCTACCTGAACGCCCAGTCCTGGCTGCCAGTGCAAGGGTGGCTCGTCCAGCGCCAGGCGTACCCTGGCCGGCCGTCCTGCCCGAGCTTGTCCGATTTCAATGACCCGGGCATGGACCGCGCCCTGCAGGCCCGGACCAATGACCTGCGCCGGCTGGCTTGGATTCAGGCGCGCTGCCCGTTCCGCTCCGAGATCAATCTCGACTTCCAGACCATCTGCGCCGACCAGGACGAGTACGGTCTGACCGGCGGCGACAAACTCGCCGGCCTCGATGTGGACCTCGGTTACGGTGCCGGCAAAAGGTGCCCGGAGGTGGGCGACATCGAGCAATTCGCTGGCCTCCCTGCGCTGTGCTTCGGCCTGATCCGCTGCCTGGCGCAGGGCGTCTCGCCGGGACTCGGCCCGTTCCTTCTCCTCGGTGGGTACCAGGCTGCGCCGATGCAGGTCGAGGGTCCTGCTGAGATCGCGCTCGGCCTGCGCCAGCTGGGTGTTCGTTTCCGCCAGGCGCGCCTCGGCGGCGGCCAGGCCGGGTGACAGCGCCGGATTGTAGAGCAGAGCCAGGCTGTCCCCGGCAAGGACGGACTGTCCGCGCTTGACCCGCCGCTCGCTGAGCTGTCCGGCATGGAGAAAGGCCAGCTCCGCCTGCTCGCTGGCCCGCAGCAAGCCAGCGAGGCGCAGTCGTTCAGGCTCGACCACTTCAGTGACTGTGTCAATCCGAACCGCGCGTGCGCTGTCCGGCTGCGGCCATTCCGGCGCTGGTGCACGGGCGTAGACCAGCAGCGCGATGGCAAGGCCACCCAGAAGGATGAGCGCCCACAGTGGCTTGTTCAATATTAGCAAACTGGTCGACCGGTCAGTTAGTGAGTCGAACGATGGCATGGTGTTGTTCCTTCCAGGCAGTGGGGGTCAGGCGTTGGGTGCTGGCGGGCGCGGTAACAGCCCTTCCATGAAGATTTTCAGGAAGTCATCGAGAAAGGCTTCGTCGTCCCCCATGCCGGGCCACTGGGCATGATGATCCCTGGCCTCGAACCACTGGGTGCACAGACTGACGAAAATGGTGACAACATGGGTGGGATTGACATCCGGCCGCAGCAGGCCGGCCTGCTGGGCTTCGCGCACACGGTTGGCGCCGAGGCGAACCAGTTCGCCATCGAGGTGGGCGCAGCTGGTGTCGCCTTCCAGGTGTGTCCATGCGAACAGGCGAACCACGCCTGGATTGTCCTTCAGAAAATGAAAGTAGCGAATAACCCCATTGATCAACAGTTCCGGCCCGGGTGTCTCGGCCAGGTCCAGCTCTTCCTTCTGGCCCTGGAAATATTGGGAGAAGGCCAGTTCCTTGGTTGCCTCCCAAAGACCCTCCTTGCCGCCAAAGTGATGGTGGATAAGGCTTTTTGTGACATCCGACCGTTCGGCGATCTCGCGCACGCTGACCGCGGCAAATCCTTTCTCGACGAACAGTTCGAACGCGGCGTCGAGAATACGCGCACGGGTCAGTTCGGGATCGCGGGTGGAGGTTTCACTCATGGCCTCAAGTCTAACAATTAATTGGCCGGCCGGTCAATAGCGTCTCGGGCGTCTGAGTCCTTGACGGTCCTGGCCGAACTGTCTGGCGAGCGGATAAAGCGCCGGACCTGATCACCGGGTGGTGTCTTGCCGTCAGTCAAGGCGTGGCCACGACGGTCATCAGATCTGGTAGCGCTGAGCCAGCGCTTTCTGGGCTGTGCGGACGATGCCAAAGGCTGACCGCAGATAACGACGGTGAAGTCCTGACAGGGCGTCCGGATCGACCAGGTGGTTGGGGGTTTGACCGTGCTCGTGCAGGCTGACCTGGTGGCGCAGGCGGACGTTGCCAATGAAACGCAGGGCATGGACCAGATCATCGGCATCGCGCGCATTCATGTGCCCGAACTCGGCGGCTGCCCGGATGCGCTCTTCGGTATGGACTGCAGCAATCGCGCTTTCCAGCGCCCTGACCCGGGCCAGGTCGACGATCGGGATCACGCCACGCTTCTTCAGATTGATGCCCTTGCCCTTGCCAGCATCCTCTTCCTGCAGGAATTGCCGAAACAGGCCGAGGGGCGGGGTATGGCCGATGGACTCGCCCGCCAGGAAACGCAGGAAGATGCGGCTCTTCTTCGCCTGGGACAACACATGTCCCTGCAGCTTGTCGACCAGGCGCTTGTCGCCGGCAACGGAACGCATGTCGAAGAAAATGCTGGTATTCATCACTGACTGAGGGTCCGGTTCGAGCATCCAGCCGTCGAAGGTGCGCTGCCATTGGCTCAGTGACATGCGCCAGTTTTTCATCGCCATGACATCACCGGCACAGTACACATAGCCACTGGCATCCAGGCCGTCACAAACAAAAGTGGCCAGCTTCAGGAAGTAATCGGCGGCGTCGGGGTCAGGCTTGTCAGCCAGCAGCAGTCCATTGTCCTGGTCGCTGATCAGGCCTTGTTCCATCCGTGCCTGCGAGCCAAATGCCAGCCAGGCCCATCCCATGGGTGCCTCGCCAAGCTGGTCTTCAGCCAGCGTCAGCAGCCTGCGGGTGCAGGCATCGGTGATCATGCTGGCGATGCGACCGACCTCGGTCACCTCGCTGCCCTGGCGGGACAGCCCGGCCAGCATGCCGGGGCCCTGGCGGGTCAGGGCGGCGACACTGACGACATCGGCCGCACGCTGAATATCGCGCACCAGGCGCAAGGGGTGCGGTGCCTGCAGCCGAAGCAGGTCACCGGCGCTGACCACGCCGGCCAGGGTGCCTTCGGCGTTGACTACCGGCAAATGATGGATGCCCAGCCGCATCATTTCCACCAGCGCTTCGTCAATCAGTCCCTTGATTGGCGCCGACAGGGGATCCGCCGTCATGACCTCGGACACGGGCCTGCCCGGATCGACCCGGCGGGCCAGCACCCGGCTGCGCAAGTCGCGGTCGGTGAGAATGCCGACCAGTCCGCCGTCCTTGATGATCGGCAGGCAACTGACCTGGTGCCGCGCCATCAGTGCCGCACAGTCGGCAATGGCGGTATCGGGACTGGTCGTTACCGGCGGGCGCAACGGCAGATCCAGCAGGGTGCCGGTCTTGCGCCCGGGCAGGGCGCGCAGGCGGTCGCCGGGGTCGGCGGTAAGAAAATGACCGATCAGCGGGTGGGCGGCAATGATTTCATCCAGCGCTTCCGGCCTGAGTCGATACAGGCGCCCCGGCTCATTGGCTACAACGCGATAGTCTCGATGCTCGTTCTCCAGCGCAATCGCATGGCCAAACAGCTCACCAGCCCCGCGTTCTTCCAGATCCTCGCCGTCCGGTGCTTGCAGCGTGACCGTGCCTTCGACAATCACGAACAACCCATGCCGCCCCGGTTGGGGAAATTCGCCGATGGCCTCATCAGCCTGGAAGGCAGCTTCCTCGAAGCGCCCAACCATCCCGGCCAGGTCCTCGTCCCCCAACTCGGAGAACGGTGCGACCGTACGCAAAAATTCCAGCAGTCTAGTCATGGCTTGATTCCGTCAGAAAACTGTTCGCGCACACGATCAATACTTGACCCGCGCGTACCAGGTCTTGCGCGAGGCTTCCAGGGCTTCGCCCAGGGTGTGGATGCCGCGGTCGGCCAGCAGCGGGATCAGGCGCAGCAGGATTTCGGCGGTGACCATGGCATCGCCAATGGCCGTGTGGCGGCCGAGGATGGTCAGGCCGAAGCGCTCGGCCAGGTCATCAAGGTTGTGCCTTTCCTGGTTTTCCTGGACCAGGGCGCTGAGCAGCAGGGTATCGAGTACCGGTTGGTCGAAGTGCAGGCCGGTCTGGGCCTGCTTGACTTCCAGGCACTTCATGTCGAAAGCTGCGTTGTGGGCGACCAGTACCGTGTCCTGGCAGAAGGCATGAAAGGCTGGCAGGACTTCGTCAATCGCGGGCTGGCCTTTGACCATGTCCGGGGTGATGCCGTGGATAGGGATGCTGGCTCTCGGGATGGAACGCCTGGGGTCGACCAATTGATCAAAACACTCCTGGGTCAGGATCTTGCCGTTGACAATGCGCACGGCGCCAATCTGGATGATTTCGTCACCGCCGGCCGGGTTGAGGCCGGTGGTTTCGGTATCGAAGACGGTGTAGCTGAGTTCGCGCAGAGGGCTGTCGTCGAGTTTGCGATCGCGCTGGCCTGACTGGAACAAGTCGAAGTCATAGAACTCCGGCCTGCCCTCGTGGCGCTGAAAAGTCGCGGCTGGCAGTTCATCCTGCGGCGTGGCCAGCGGCAGCAGTAGACGGAAAAGGCAGCGCTCGCCGTCGTTGCCCTGTTCACGCTCGATCCAGCAGTCGCCGCCGTGGCGCTCGAGCACGTCCTTGAGCGTCATCGCCAGACTGTCTTCGCCGGCTGAGATGGCTTCATTCTCCCAGTTCATGTCCGGCTCGGCCTTGGCCTCCGGATCCGGCGTCCAGACCAGGTCGAGCATGGCGCGTTCCTTGTGGGATTGCAGGCGCAGGTTGATCCAGCGCGCCTGACAGTGCTGGTGGATGCGAGTGGCCAGGTGAACCAGACCCTGCAGCAGGGAGAAACTCTCGATCTTCAGCCACAGGGTATCAATGTCACCTTCGCGGCTGGCGCGCACGGGCAGGGCGCTTTCAATCCGGGTGATGGCCGCATCGATCAGGTCCGATCCCAGCATGTCTTCCAGCGGCCAGCGCGAGCGCAGGGCTTCCGAGGTGGACTGCTGCAGCTCGGCGATCCGTTCGCTCAGGCCCTGGACCTCCTCGCGAATGACCTTGAAAAGGCGCTCGCGCATCGGCTCATCAAGCTCCGGGTCTTCCAGGATTTCGATCGCGGCCCGGGTGTTGGCCAGGCTGGCCCGGCTGCCTTCGGTGAGCCCGCTGAGCAGGCGGCTTTTTTCGGCATCGGCGCGCATGTCATCGGTGATGTTCTCGGTCAGCAGGACGAAGCCAGTCATGGCATCCGTTGATGCACGACCATGTTCGTCGACGCTGCGCACCGGGGTCATCTGCACGCGCAACAGCTTGCCCGAGGCGGTGGCGGTGACGAACTGCGCTGATGGACTGGCCGCGCCGCGCTTTAGGCGACGCTGCACGTTTTCCAGAGCATGGCTGACCAGCTTGCGATCAAGCACGGTATAGATCGATCGACCCAGACCCATCAGCTCGCTGCCCCCAGTGACCGCGCCGCTGCTGGATAAACGCTTGAACTGCAGGCGGGCGCGATTGTTGTACAACAGGATGCGGCCATCCAGATTGCAGACCACCACGCTCTTGGTCAGCTCCGACATCAACGCGGCCAGGCGGGCCTTTTCCTGCTCGGTGCGACGGGCGGCCTCACGGACGCGTTCGTCCATGGCCGTGACCAGCGCTTCGCGCTGCTCGATCGCCTCGTTGATGACGCTGGTCAGCGCGCGGATTTCCTTACTCCCCTTGGCTTCGATCGGGCGTGAGTCATTGCTTTCCAGCCGCATCCGGGCTTCCTCGGCCAGTCGGGCCGGGGCGCGCACGTATTCATCGATCAGGTAATTGAGCGCCGAGTGCACCGGAATCAGCGCCATGGCCCAGAGAAACAGCAACAAGCCGGCGCGGCCCCCCAGGGCATCCAGCACTGCCGACCAGTCCTCGGGATCAAGGATGGCCCAGAGCAGCAGGGCTGCCACGCCCAGCCAGGCCAGGCAGACCAGACCGACCAGCCCAACCGCGCCCCAAAGCTTGAGCTCGCTGCGCTTCACGGTGCCTCGCTGCCGGACAGGTCAAGCAGACCGCGAACACGCTCGACCAGCTCGCGGGTGG
>REEQ01000176.1 GCA_007695005.1 Wenzhouxiangellaceae bacterium
CGATGATTACCTGTCCAAGCCCTTCGACAGCGCCGAACTGGCGGCCCGCGTGGCCGGTCTGATCGCTTCACGCCGCCGCCTCAAGGCACACCTCGATGAGTCAGGTCCGAATGATTCCGAGCTTGGCCAACAATCAGCGTTCATGGCCCAGGTCGACAGGCTGCTGGAAGCGCATCTATCCGACTCATCGTTCTCCATTCGCGACTGGTCCGACCTGCTGCATATGGACCGCACCACGCTGTTCCGTCGACTCAAGAGCGAAACCGGCCAGTCACCGGAAGAGTATCTGCGGGAGAAACGCTTGCAGAAGGCAGCCCGCCTGCTGCGCGAGCGCGCCGGTAACGTGGCCGAAGTGGCCGACGCGGTCGGCTTTGCCAGCGTGTCGCATTTCTCACGTCGTTTCAGGGAGCGCTATCAGACCACGCCGGCGGCCTACAGCCGCGGCAATCAGGGCTGAGACACGGGCCGCAAATGCCGTGCAACGAATACCGCAGATATTGCGTTGTAAACACGAAGCACACCCGAAGCCCGAAATATTGCCTCCCGGCTTTTCGGCCAGCGCATTCACATGAATCGTCTCTGGCTGTGGTTCAATCGGAGCATGGAATCCGACGAAATCCTGCGCTCACGCCGTCGCCTGCTCCTGCGGCTTGGAATTGGCTTGCCTGTCCTGGGCTTGTTCGGCGGTCGAATTCTGGCCGATACCGAGCAGGCGCTGCCGTTCGAGCCGTTGGAACTGACGGCCAGGCAGTGGCGCGACATTCTCTCTGCCGAAGAGTACCGGGTGCTACGGCGGGAAGGTACTGAGCGGGCGTTTTCCAGCCCGCTGGACAAAGAATACGGTGACGGCACCTATGTGTGCGCCGGCTGCTTTCTTCCGCTGTTTTCCAGTGCCCACAAGTATGATTCGGGCACCGGCTGGCCCAGCTTCTGGCAGCCGATCAACGATCAGCATATCGGCACCAAGCGCGATTTTCGCCTGTTCATCCCGCGCACCGAATACCACTGCGCCCGCTGCGGCGGCCATCAGGGCCACGTCTTCGACGACGGCCCTGAACCCACCGGCCAGCGCTGGTGCAACAACGGCGTGGCCTTGCGTTTCGTGCCGGCAGGTACGGATTTGCCGGCTTTGCGGATGGGGGTTGAGGCATGAATCCGGTGGCACATTCGCGGATCGGTCGACGATGGGCTCGAGGTCTGCGGCGGATCCGGGCCTGGGCCGTCGGGGGCGTGGCCCCGACCTGCGCGGTGGCCTTGGCGGCGCTGCTGGCACTTTCGCTTTCGGGGGCCGCACTGGCTTCATCCACCGAGGAGCGGGAGCTGGCACGGGCCACGTTCGCCGGTGGCTGTTTCTGGTGCATGGAGCCACCTTATGATCGGCTTGACGGGGTAATCGAGACGATTTCGGGCTTCAGCGGCGGGCATGTGTCGAATCCCAGCTATGAACAGGTGGTTCGCGGCGGCACCGGGCATCTGGAAGTCGTGCAAGTCATCTTCGATCCGGAAGTAGTTGACTACCAGCGGCTGCTCGAGGTGTTCTGGCGCAATATCGACCCCTACCAGGCGGACGGCCAGTTTTGTGATCGTGGTGAGATGTATCGCTCGGCGATCTTTTTCCATGACGATGAGCAGGAGCACCTGGCTCGGGAGTCCCTTGTCAACCTGAAAAACAACGGCCCCGAATCCGGGCCAATCGACACCCGCATCCTGCCCTTCCAGGCCTTCTATGCCGCCGAGGAATACCACCAGGGCTACTACCTGAAAAACCCCGTCCGCTACCGCTACTACCGCTGGCGCTGCGGCCGCGATCAGCGCCTGGAACAGCTTTGGGGCGAGCAAGCCGGCAGCTGAGCGAGGGCTCCACTCAGCACCGCCCGAGCGCCTGGCGACGAATTTCAAGCCGGACTGAGCTGAATCCCGGGCGATAATTGCTGTCGAAAGTTTCGCGCGATTGGCTACAGCAGCGGCAAGGGTCAGACAACAAGACCTCGCCCGGTTCTGAGAGCGCCATAAAAATCCTTGTTTTGAATGGGAGTAACCGAATGACCGGATCCATCCGTATCGTTACGCTTTGCCTGGGGCTGGCCTGGCTGCTGGCCTGCTCGGCGGTGTTGGCCAACGAACCTCGCCTCCAGTACGTCACCACGGTCGAAGGCATCAGCGAGTACCGCCTCGACAACGGCCTGCGCGTGCTGTTGATGCCGGATGAGAGCCGGCCGACGGCAACCATCAACATCACCTATTTCGTCGGCTCCAAGCACGAGAGCTATGGCGAGACCGGCATGGCCCACCTGCTTGAGCACATGCTGTTCTACGGCACACCGGACCACCAGGATATCAAGGCCGAAATCTCCGAGCGCGGCGGCGTGGCCAATGGCACCACCTGGTTCGAGCGCACCAACTACTTCCAGACCCTGCCCTCGGGTGAGGAAAACCTGGCCTGGGCGATTCGCATGGAAGCCGACCGCATGGTCAACTCCCTGATCGATGAAGACGATCTGGCCTCAGAGATGACTGTGGTCCGCAACGAGTTCGAGATTGGCGAAAACAACCCGATCGGCGTGTTGATGCAGCGGGTAATGGCAACCGCCTACCTGTGGCACGGTTACGGTCGTTCGACCATTGGCGCACGCTCGGACATCGAAAACGTGCCGATCGAACGCCTGCAAGCCTTCTACCGCAAGTACTATCAACCCGACAACGCCATCCTGATCCTGTCCGGCAACTTCGACAGCGAGCGAGCGCTGGATCTGATCACGGAACATTTCGGCGCCATACCCGCGCCCGAGCGCAGCGGTGACATGATTCTGTGGCCCACCTATACCCGCGAGCCCGTCCAGGATGGAGAACGGGCCGTAACCGTGCGCCGATCCGGCAATGTTCAGGCCACGATTGCCGCCTATCACATTCCAGCCGCGGCCCACGAAGACTTTGCCGCGATCAGCGTGCTTGCCCACCTGTTGGGAGACATGCCGTCCGGACGCCTGCACCGCCACCTGGTTGAATCCGAGCTGGCCAGCCAGGTCGGCGCCTTTGCGATGGCCCTGCCGGAACCCGGCGTCTTGCTGCTGTTGGCGCAGTCGCCCAACGATGTCGATCTCGACGAAGTCCGCGCCGAGCTGCTCGCCGCGGTCGACTCGCTGATCGAGGAACCGGCCGATGAAGCGGCCGTCAGGCGCTCGATCAACGCATTGTCCAACGGATTGGAGAGCATGCTCAACGACTCCAACCGGGTCGGCATCCAGCTCAGCGAATGGGCAGCGGCAGGCGACTGGCGCCTGATATTCCTGCATCGCGACCGAGTCGAAGCCGTCACGCCTGAGGACGTGCAGCGCGTCGCCGGGCAATATCTGCGCCGGGACAACCGTACCATCGGTCAGTTCATCCCCGACAGCGCACCTGAGCGAGCAGAAATCCCGGAAGCACCCGATCTGTCCGAACTGCTGGCCGGGTTCACTGGGCGTGATGATCGTGCCGCCGGCGAAGCCTTCGAGCCGACGCCGGAAAACATCCAGGCGCGCCTGGTCGAGTTCCAGCTGGCCAACGGTGCCCGCGTCGCGCTATTGCCGAAGTACACACGCGGCAACCGCATCCGGGGGCAGATCAGCATGCGCATGGGTAACCTGGACAGCTTGAGTGGTCGGGGCGAGGTTCCTCTGACCACGGCAGCCATGCTGATGCGCGGATCGGAAAACTACAGTCGTCAGGAAATCCGCGACCGGATTGATGAGCTGCAGTCTTCGCTCGGCCTGTCGGGCACGCGCATGGTCAGCGCCAACATCGAAAGTCGCCGCCAACATGTCCAGGGACTACTGGAACTGCTGGCCGACATTCTCCAGCAACCTGCGTTTCCGGAAACCGAGCTGGCCGAACTGCGGCGTCAGCGACTGACCGGTATTGATCAGCAGCGCGACGAGCCCGGCCCGGTTGCCAACCGCGCGCTCGGCCGGCACTTCAATATTCTCGACGCATCCCATCCGGATTATGTTGCAGACTGGGACGAGCTGGAGGCACGCATACGTGCCGTCGAGCGCGACCAGCTGATCGAGTTCCACCGCAGTCACTACGGCTTCGGGCCAGCCACCACGATCAGCTTTGTCGGCGACTTCGATGCCGACGAACTCCGGGCGACGCTGGAGTCGCTGTTCGGCCAGTGGAGCAGCCAGACCGAATATGTCCGTATCGATACCGATTTTGCCGAAATCGAGCCCACTCGCTTGCTCACCCAGCTGGATGACAAGGCCAGTGCCACCCTGATCGCATCATCGGAGTTCCCGATGAACCAGGACCACCCCGACTATCCGGCCATGGCCATGGCCGGTCACCTGCTCGGCGGGGGCTTCCTGAGTTCGCGCCTGGCCAATCGCATCCGCGATGACGAGGGCCTGAGCTATTCGGTCGGCGGCGGATTCAATGCCCACCCCATAGACGAGATCGGCCGGTTTTTCGGTTTTGCCATGTTTGCCCCGGAAAACCTTGATCGCCTGGAAGCCGTGCTTGCCGAGGAGCTGGCAAAGCTGGTTGCCGAGGGGGTGAGCGAGGAAGAGCTGGACGCCGGACGACGAGGCTATCTGCAGCAGATGTCCGTGCAGCGCTCGGACGACAGCCAGCTGGCCGCCATCCTGAACACGAACCTGTTCCTGAACCGCGACATCTTTCATATCAGTCAGTACGAGGATCAGATCCGCTCGCTCAGCGCCGACGATATCAACCAGGCCCTGCGCCGGCATTTCGACCCGGCCCGGGTAACGATCTCGATTGCAGGCGACTTCGAACAGTAAGCCAGGCAAGTACAGACATTGACCCGGCAATCCATCCGATTGCCGGGTCAGTGCGCCTTGCACAAGTGTCAAGCCAAAGCCGGACTGTAAATCAGCTCCAGAGCTTGAAGCAGGACCGGCGCCAGGGCCTTGCTACCTGCCTGGCACCAAAAAACTAGTCGGTAGCGGACTCGCGGGCCCTGCGACGACACTCCTGCTCGCCGATATCCGGGCGTTCACCGGTCGAGGTAATGCAGCTGCAACGACCGGTTTCCGGCGACTCGGCGCAAAAGATGCGAACCGGCTCGGGCTCGCGCATGAACTCCGGCAGCCTGATCTCGGGCAGGCCAAGATCACCCTCCCCCCAGCCAGCCGGCAACGGCCGGTCCAGCGCCAGCCAGGCACCCGCAGCGCCGGCAAGCAGCACCAGCAGCGTGATGAACAGCGGCCGTTTCCAGAATGGGCGGTTGTCGATCATGGGGATATGGTAGGGAAGGAAGATGGGAGATGGAAGAGGGGAAAGGTGGACTGCCCATTCATGGTGCGCCTAGTGGTCCACGCGGCAAATCAGGTAACGCTCAGCCGTCGCACAAGCGTTGTGGGCAAGGCGCGCGAGCGCAGGAC
>REEQ01000100.1 GCA_007695005.1 Wenzhouxiangellaceae bacterium
TCGATCCTTACGTGAAGATGATCAATCGCTTTTCCGACGACAACGTGATCAGGCTGTAGGCAGCGTTCGCAGCCAGTCCAGGGTCTGGCGCATGCCGTCTTCCAGGCTGAGGCGCGGCTGCCAGCCCAGTTCGCGGGCGGCCAGGCTGCAGTCCAGGCGGATATCGTCCGGGCCCGGGCCGTGCCCGGGAAGCCGCTGACGTTGCAAGGTCTGGCCGAGCAAGCGCTCGGTCAGGCTGGCGATCTCGGCAACACTGGTCGAGCGGCCGCTGCCGATATTGAATATCGACTGGCGACCGCTGCAGCCCAGGGCCAGAGCGAATGCTTCGGCCACATCCGAGGCATGGATGAAGTCGCGACGCTGCCGGCCCTCACCCCAGATGGGCAACGGCTGATGATGCAGACCATGGTGCAGAAAGGTGCTGATCACGCCCTGGCTGCCGTCCAGGCGCTGGCGGGCACCATAAGCATTGGCCACCCGCAGGACAGTGACACGGCACGGACCACCCGCGGCCTGTTGCAAGGCCTGCTGCTCAAGGGCCAGGCGGACTTCACCATAGCGGCCCAGCGGCCGGGTCGGATGACGCTCCCTGACCGGCAGGGCGCGCGGCTGCCCGTAAACCGCGCCGCCAGAAGAGATCAACAGGTAGCGCGGCAACTCAAGCTCGACGACCAGGTCGAGGATAAGTCCGCCATCGGCAAGCTGGGCCGACAGCGCCTGCCCGGGATCATTGCAGGCCGTGCCGGGTGGCAGGCCGGATGAGAGGTTGATCAGGGCGTCGCTGCCGGCCAGTGCCGCGCGCAAGGACTGACGATCGCCGGGCACAACCGTCGTCCAGCCCAGCGCTTCGCCAGGCCGCGACTGACGCCAGGGACTGACACCGGGCCGTTCGATGACCCGCACCTGATGACCATTGGCAAGCAGGCGCTCGGCCACCCAGGAGCCAACAAAACCAGCCCCAAGGATGGCAATCCTCTTCCGCTCGCTATCGTGATCAGACAAGCCCCAGGCTCCGACTGACCAGCTGGCGGGCCAGGCGCGCCTGCATGGCCTGGTATTGTTCGACGCGATTCAGGCGCTCGGGCCCATACAGGCGCAGCAGGTCGTGGATGCAGTCCAGTCCCGGTGGCGTGCAGTCCAGGCCGGCCTGGTAGGCCTGGGCCGCGGACGCATCCTCGCCCAGGGCTTCCAGGGCCTGCCCCAGCAGACGATGGCCGCGCCAGGCCTTGAAGCGACTGGCGATGGCATCCAGGGCCGCGCTCATGGCCTCATCTGGCCGGTCCAGGGCAAGCAGCACTTCGGCCCGGCCCAGTTGCGCGGCATGCTGCCCGGGTCGTCGAGCCAGGGCATTGTCGAAGGCGGTCAGGGCCTGCTCCAGCCGGCCCAGGCGCTGGTATTCCTGGCCGATGAACAGGTGCAGGGCAGGATGGTCGGGATACAGACCCAGCACCTCGAACAGGCAATCCAGCGCGACCTGGTGACGGCCGTTCTGGCTTTCCAGCCTGGCCAGCAGCAGGTTCTCGTCAAAGCGCTCCCCGCCCAGCCGCATCAGGCGCCTGACCAGGCGCTTGATCCGGTTCTCATCTGCATCACCACGATCCAGCTCCAGGTGAGCCAGGGTTCGCAGGTATTCAGGATCATCGGGCGGCTCCGGGCATTGCAAGATTGCGAGGGCCTGGTCGCTGGCACCCAGGGCCGCCAGGGAGGCGGCACGGGCCAGCTTGCCGCCTATGTCCAGCTCCTCCAGGCTGGCAGCGGGCAGCTGCCAGGACTCGGCCAGCAGCTCGCGGTGAACGCGCAGATCCGTTGGCTCGGGCTCGGGCTTCAGGCAGCTGTCCCAGGTATGGACGACGGCGGGCAAGTTGGGCAGCTTGAGAATTTCAGCCAGCACACGGCCGGGCATGTCCCGGCCCTGCGGCAAACCATACAAGGCCAGCAGGCTGGGAACGATGTCAAGCAGGCTCACGCCCAGCCAGGGGTTGGATGTTTGAACACGCTGGCCGGCGGCAACAAGGAATCCATCGGGACGGTACAGATCACGCTCGGTCAATCGATGGTCCTTGCCGACCTGTAGCGGCGGTAGCAGACTGTGGCCGGAGCACAGCAACACGGTGCCAGCGGGCCCCGACGAGGCCAGCAACAGGCCCAGCGCGCGATCCAGCGCACGATGGAACTGTGTGCCCGCCTCACGATGTTCAGGGTCCAACGGATTCAGGCCGGCGGCCAGCGCCGACAGGCCGGCAAAACGGACCGCAAGCAATCGCAGCTCACGCCCGGCCAGGCTGGCGCAAGCCGTGGCGGCCACCGATTCCAGTTCGGCCAGCTGCACGGCCAGCAGGGCCCTGGCCTGCTTGTGCTTCTCTTCAGCCCCGACCGATGCCGGCCAGAAAGCATCCATTTGCTGAGCGGATAGCTGGCTGGCGTGGCGACGATGTCGCAACAGCGGCGCCAGCTGCTGCTCCGGCGCCACGCTGCCGGGCGCGGGATCCAGCATGCTGCCCTCGTCCATGCGTGACTTGAAGAAATGCTCGGACACGACCAGGCCAGACTCCGCTGGCGCCGGGTAGCTCAACGGCCAATTGATGAAGGCGGCCGGGCGCTGGGCCGTGGCCAGGATGCGCCACAAGGGGGCGGCTTCCAGGTTGGCAGGCGTGACTGGTTCAGGATGATCGCTGCCGGCCAGGGCTTGCTGGCAATGGACGATGCCATGATCGGCCGCGATGCGACCGGTCAGCAGGCTTGTCGCCAGGGGCCAGGGCGCCAGCGGCGGCGGACTGTGCAGCGGCCCGGCAACGCCTTCGCGCAGAAGCCCGGCCAGCATCGGTAAATGACCGGCCTGGACCAGGCGCTGGACCTGCTCCCAGTCGGCGGCTTCCCAGTACACCAACAGACAGGTTTCGGAGGCTTGAGACAATGTGATGCAGGCCGGGCGATCGATCGACCCGCATGGTAACGTTGGCAGTCCTGCAAGAACAAGAAACAAGCTGCGTGCAAGCTGTCATTCTGGCTCGTGAGGCGGAACTGGGCGGTCGCCCACCGGCGGCGCTGATCACCCTGGCTGACCGTCTGGTAGCACAACCCGGCCTGAGCGCCTGGTTCGTTGACCGTAGCCGCCCGCCGGCGCTGCCGTCCAACCTGGCCGGGCGATTCATTCATGCGCCCATGCCACCCCAAGCAAGCTACAGGGCGCCGCCAGCCAGCCTGGTCGAGGTGCTCGCGCGTGCCGGCCTCGACTGCCCGGAGCAACTGGAAACCAGCATTCATGCCTGGCTGGATGTCTTCAGCCTGATCAAACCTGCCCTGCTGGTCTGCCAACAGGCACCGGTCGCGGCGCTGGCGGCCAGAACGATTGATCTGCCCGTTGTGCACTTCGGGCCCGGCTGGAGCATCGGACTGGAGCCGCTGGCATTTCGCCCATGGAGCGGTGAGCCCAGCCAGGACAATGCGGCCATGGACGCGCTGCTGGCATCGGTCAACGCCGTGCTTGGCCGGCACCGGCGGACCGCCTTGCAGCATCTGGGGCAGCTTTACGGCGCTATCGATGATGGGCTGATTCAGGGCTGGCCGGAACTGGACCCTTGTGCCCGCAGCGGCCGAGCGTGTTATACCGGATGCTGGCCTGCGGCGCCAATGGCAGCAGCGCGCCGGGAGCCCGGCCGGAAACTCCGCATCCTGGCGATATTCGAGAACCGACGGGAGCTGCGCAAACTGCTTGCCTGGCTGGCTGAAGAAGACTGCGAGTGCTGTCTCGACTTGCCGGCATCCGCCGCCGAGACAGCCCGCCATTTCACCAGCGCATCAATGACCCTGCGGGCCGGCACGCCGGGCCAAACCATTGCGCAGGATGCCGACATTGTGATCTGTCACGGCCAGCATGAAGCGGTACTGGAGGCCCTGGGTCTCGGTCGACCGCTGCTGATCCTGCCGCAGTCGACGCTCGAGCACCACCTCGCCAGCCAACTCGAAGCCCTGGGCCTGGCCGTCGTCCTGTCCAGCCCGGCCAGCGCTGCTGACTGGCGCGCTGCCCTGGCCAGTCTGGTCCAGGACAAGACCATCCAGCAGCGCGCACTAGCCTGGGCTCAACAGCACCCGGCAGAGCTGGCCGACCCGGCACAGTGCATCATCAGGTTTTGCCAGGGATGAGCAGCCCGCGGACGATCATGCTGACCTGGGAAATGGGCGGTGGCCATGGCCACCTGGTCCGGCTCGGCAGAATTGGCAAGGCCCTGATCAAGGCCGGCCATCGACTGGTTTTTGTCAGCCGCGATGTGGCCGCCGCCCGAGCTCAATTGCCCGAAGCCATTTGCCTGCAAGCCCCCTTCCACCTGGTACCGGCCCCGCCGTACCCGAAGGCGGCCAACCTGGCCGAAATCATGGACAACATCGGCTTGGGCCAGACCGACAGCATCGCCGAGCTGACCGCCTCCTGGCTGACCCTGGTTGAACGAACCGGAGCCGATGCGGTGGCCATGGACTTCAGCCCGGGTGCCCTGCTCGCCCTGCAGGCCCTGCCGATGCGCCGGGTGCTGATCGATAACGGCTACAGTCACCCCACCCATACCCCGACCCTGCCCAGCCTGCGCCCCTGGGAAAGTAGCTACACCGACTTTCATGATCGCATCGAATTGCGCGTGCTGGCGGCAGTGAATGCCAGCCTGAAGCAGCGCGGACTACCGCCTTTGGCGCACTTGAGCGAGCTGTTTCTAAGGGTTGATGCCATCCACTTGATGACCATCCCCGAACTGGACCACACCGGGCCGAAAACGCAGGTTCACTATCGCGGTTATCTCGATCATGGTGGACAGACACCGGTCTGGCCAAGGCGCTACCCCAACGCGCCGCGTCTGCTGATCATGCTGAAAAGCTTTCGGGGCCTGGTGCCGCTGCTTGCCGCCTTGAGCACGCTTGAGCTTGACCTGGTGATCGCCGTGACCGGCCTGGACGCAGACAGCCAGGCTGCCCTGGCCGACAAGGAAAACCTGTCCTTTCACGAAGGCTGGCTGGACCTGCGCGCAGCCGCCAGGCAGGCCGATCTGGTGTTGTGTGCCGGTGGTGATGCGGTCGGTATCGTGCTGCTCCAGGGCACGCCGGTCTGCGTGCTGCCGTTTTTCGACGAACAGCGTCTGACCGCGGAAAGAGCCGCAGCCTCCGGAGCGGCCCTGGCGCTGCCTGCAGGTGCCCCACCGGAGGCAGTGGTCGCAGCCATCCAGCAGATGCTGGCCAAGCCATCTTACGCGCAACGGGCAGCGAAGCTGGCCGGTCGCTATCGGGGGCTGGATCAGGCGGCGGAGTTGGCGGCGATTGTGGGGAGCCTGGTGGGGTCGGAGGTCGGAGGTCGGAGGTCTGAGGTCTGAGGTCTGAGGTCTGAGGTCTGAGGTCTG
>REEQ01000126.1 GCA_007695005.1 Wenzhouxiangellaceae bacterium
GCGGCGTCGGGTCCTTGCACACGGTGTCGTGGTGGGATGCAACGCGCTCCAGCAGTTCAACGACCTCGTCGACGTCGGAACCATAGGCCACGCCGACCTTGATCCGGATACGGAACTTGACCCAGCGCCCGCCCGATTCATTGTAGATCTTGGAGTTGGCCATCTCCGAGTTGGGCACGGTGATCTCGACATCGTCCCGGGTCAGCAGGCGGGTGGAACGGATACCGACCTTGGTGATTTCACCACGATCGCCGGAGTCCAGCACGATGTAGTCGCCGAGCTTGTAGGGCGAGTCGGCGATGATGAAGAATCCGGCAAACAGGTTGGCCAGGGTGTCACGGGCGGCGAAGCCGACGGCAATGCCGATGACACCGGCCGAGGCCAGCCAGGCGGTGGGGTTGATATCCCAGACCATCAGCAGCGCGTAGGCAGCCGCACCGATGATAAGAATGGTCATGACCAGGTCGAACAGCGGCAGGGTTCGCTCCTCGACGATCTCGTAGCGATCGCGCACCCGGCTGAGAATCTCCAGGCCAATGTGACTGGCCCGCATCGCCGACTTGATCAGGCGCAGGATCAAAAGGCTCAGCAGAATGCGGATCAGGGTCTGCTCGACCCGCTCGGGGAGTCCGATCACCTGTATGGCCAGAACCACGGCGATGTAGGCGACCAGCAAAGCGGCCACGTTGGCGACAATGCGCAACAGCCGGGTTCCCAGGTCAGGGCTCGTGCGGCTGATCAGCTTGTTGCCCCAGGTCAGCACCAGGCCACGGCCGATCACGGCCACGCCGATACCGACCACCATCACGATCAGCGACAGAACGATCGGGTAGGTGGCCAGGAAATCCCAGGTCGGCACCAGGCCTTCTGGCATCCACAGCGGCGCCTCGGCCCGGTAGGGCGCGTCCTCGACCGCCTGCTCTGTTCTGTCAGTCATGACGATGAACACTCCCGGTTACGCTGCGCAGCCTCGGGCTGAGCCTGCGGCCCGATATGATGCTGGCCACGCTCGCGAGCAAGGGCAATCTGACGGACACGCTCGCGCAGCCCGGCCAGGCGACCGGCGTCGAACTGCTGCCCGCAAAGGCTGCAATCGCGTTGACTGCCCATCGGCGGCATGCCGTGTTCGTCCAGCCCCTCCACCGGGCGGCTGCAGGCCGCACAAATCAGGCGCCCCGTGGCTTGCAGCGCATGATCAACGGCAATCCGGTCATCGAACACATAGCACTCGCCACGCCACAGCGATTGCTCGGCCGGCGTCTCGCGCAAATAGTTGAGAATGCCGCCTTCGAGCTGAAACACCTGCTCGTAACCATTGGCCAGCAGCCAGGCACTGGCCTTTTCGCAGCGCACCCCGCCGGTGCAGAACATCGCCACCGGTCGTCGACTGTCAAGATGCTTCAGCGCCCAGTCGCGAAACTCGGTAAAGGTCTCGATGTTCGGGTCGAGCGCGCCGCTGAAACTGCCAATTTCGTATTCGTAATGATTGCGTGTGTCGACCAGCTGCACTTCTTCACGCTGGATCAGGGCATGCCACTGCGCCGGCTCCAAGGCCTGGCCGGTGGCCGCCTCACCCGGACGCAGGCTGGAATCGAAGGTGATGATTTCAGGGCGAATGCGCAGCTTCAAGCGCAGAAACGGCACCACCTCAACCGGGTCACGATTGCTCACCAAGCCGTCAATTCCGTGCTCCGAGGCCAGGTACTCGACCCAGGCATCCAGCGCCCGCGGATCGCCACCCAGGCTGAAATTGATGCCCTCCCGGGCCAGCAGGACGGTGCCGACCAGGCCAAGCTCCGCGGCCTTGAGCTTGAGGCGTTCGCGCAGCAGCGGCAGGCGATCCAGATCGGTGAAGCAGTAGGCGCTGAGCAACTCGGGCATATTTGGTCGGGATCGGGCAGGAATAACCTATTCTAGCGCGTGGCGAGGCATCCGCAACAGGCGCTTGCCCGGAGCGGGACAGGCAGGTTATACTTGACGGGATTTGCCTTTTCTTTTGAGGCAATCAACAACGACACACGCTGATCGACACGGGTCGCGGGGTTGCCGGTCGGGCATGAATGCCGGGCCGGTTCGCAGACTCGGGATCGGCGGAGGCCCAAACCCCGGATACAACTCGTCCGCTTGACAATACCCGGCCCAAGGATGGCGGGCAGCACTTTGCGGCGAGCGTGTATCCCAATATGAAAGGTAAATTGACATGCCCAACGTGACCATGCGCCAGATGCTTGAAGCCGGCGTGCACTTCGGACACCAGACCCGCTACTGGAACCCCAAGATGGAGCCGTACATTTTCGGCGCCCGGGGCAAGATCCACATCATCAACCTGGAAGAAACCCTGCCCCTGCTCAAGGAGTCGCTGGACTTCATGAGCCGCCTGGCCAGCCGTCGCGGCACCATCATGTTCGTCGGCACCAAGCGCGCCGCCGGCCAGGCGATTGCCGAAGAGGCGGAGCGCTGCAACAGCCCCTACGTCTCCCACCGCTGGCTCGGCGGGATGTTGACCAACTTCCGCACCGTGCGGCAGTCGATCAATCGCCTCAAGGAACTCGAAGCGATGGAAACCGACGGCAGTTTCCAGCGCCTGGTCAAGAAGGAAATCCTGCAGTTGACCCGCGAGCGCGAGAAGCTGGAGCGCAGCCTGGGCGGCATCAAGAACATGAACGGCCTGCCCGACGCGCTGTTCGTCATCGACGTGGGCCATGAATCCATCGCCATCGCCGAAGCCCGCAAGCTCAAGATTCCGGTCGTGGCCGTGGTCGACACCAACCATTCCCCGGACGGCATCGACTACGTGATCCCCGGCAATGACGACGCCATTCGCGCCATTCGCCTCTACACCCAGCTGGCCGCCGACGCCATTCTTGAAGGCCGCGCCTCCGCGCCGCTGCCGGCCGGCGGTGACGCCGACGAGTTCGTCGAACTGGATGCAGAGGGCAACCCGGTAGAGGCCAGCGCCGAGCGCAAGCCGACCGGCAAGGTCACCAAGAAGACCGCGCGCAAGAAGACCGTCGCCAAGGCCGCGGAACCGGCTGCGGAGCCAGCCGAGGCAGCACAGGTCGAGTCAAAGGAAACCGAGGCAGCAGAGGCCGTGGCAGCAGCGCCCGAGACAGCTGTCGACGGCGAGCCCGCAGCCGCGACCGCAACTGCGGCCAGCGTCGCCGACGAGGCCGAAGCCGAGCCGGCCAGCGTCGAAGCTGCGCCGAAAAAGGTGTCCAAGAAGAAGGCCGTCAAGAAGAAAGCGGCGGCAAAGAAGGATGATGAGGCCTGAGCACTCTGCTCAGGTGCTACCCAGACTGACAGGCAAGGACGACAAGCAATGAGCATTACGGCAGCACAAGTCAAGGAACTCCGCGAGCGCACCGGCGCCGGCATGATGGAGTGCAAGAAAGCCCTGGTCGAAACCGGCGGCGACATGGAAGCCGCCGTCGAGCATCTGCGCAAGTCCGGCCTGGCCAAGGCCGACAAGAAGGCCGGTCGCGTTGCCGCCGACGGCGCCGTCGTGCACGCTGCCGAAGGCAGCCGCGCTGTCCTGGTCGAGATCAACTGCGAAACCGACTTCGTTGCCAAGGATGACAATTTCCGCCGCTTTGCCGAGGAAGTCGGCAATCTGGCACTGGGTGCTGCCGATGTCGATGCACTCAACAGCGCCAGAATGGCCAGCGGCGACAGCGTTGAAGAAGCGCGCCAGCAGCTGGTGGCGAAGATCGGCGAGAACGTTCAGGTCCGCCGGCTCAGCCACCTCGATGCCGGCGACGGCGTCGTCGGCGCCTACATCCACGGCGGTCGCATCGGCGTCATGGTCGCCCTGAGCGGCGGTGACGAAGAGCTGGCCCGTGACATCGCCATGCACGTAGCCGCCCTGAACCCGGCCTTCCGCGATGCAGCCGATGTACCGAAGGAAGTACTGGCCAAGGAAAAGGAAATCCTGGTTGCCCAGGCCGCCGACAGCGGCAAGCCGGCCGACATCATCGAGAAGATGGTCAGCGGTCGCTTGAACAAGCACCTGGCGGAAATCACCCTGACCGGCCAGCCCTTCGTCAAGGACGGCGATATCACCGTCGGCAAGCTGCTCAGCAGCCGCAGTGCCCAGGTGATCAGTTTCGTGCGTCTGGAAGTTGGCGAGGGCATCGAGAAGGATGAAAGCGACTTTGCCGCCGAGGTGATGCAGGCAGCGCGCGGCGGCTGAAGCCCCGCGCTTGTCGCCAGCGATGGAATTCGACTAGTGAGTACGTCCGGTCTGAAGCGCATTCTGCTCAAGGTCAGCGGTGAGGCACTGCTGGGCGAGCTGGATTATGGCATCGACCCCAAGGTCAGCTCGCGCATCGCGCGCGAGGTGGCTGCGGTCGTCGATGCTGGCGTGCAGATCGGCATTGTCATCGGCGGCGGCAACATTTTCCGCGGCAAGGGCCTGGCCGCATCCGGCATCGACCGCATTACCGGCGACCACATGGGCATGCTGGCCACGGTCATGAACGCGCTGGGCCTGCAGGATGCGCTGGAGCGCGCCGGCGTCACCACCCGGGTGATGTCGGCGATCTCGGTCCGCGAGGTCTGCGAAGACTATATTCGGCGCCGGGCCATCCGCCATCTGGAGAAGGAACGCGCTGTCATCTTTGCTGCCGGCACCGGCAACCCGTTCTTCACCACCGATACCGCTGCCGCGCTGCGCGCGATCGAGATCGGCGCCGATCTGATGATCAAGGCGACCATGGTCGACGGCATCTACTCGGCCGACCCGAAGCTGAACCCTGACGCCGTTCGCTACGACCAGCTGGGCTACGACGAGGTGATCGAGCGCAAGCTTGCGGTCATGGACACCAACGCCATTGTCCTGTGCCGAGACCAGTCCATGCCGATCCGGATCATCGACCTCAACCGGGCCGGTGATCTCGACCGGCTGATCCGCGGGGAGCATGTCGGCACCCTGGTCAGCTGACGCGCCCGGCCGCGGGGCGCTACAATCCGCTGCTTTGTCCAACAACAGCCGAGTGCAGGAGTCGATCCATGCTCAACGAGATCAAGAAGGACGCCGATTCGCGAATGGTCAAGAGCGTTGCCGCGCTCAAGAACGAACTGGCCAAAATCCGCACCGGCCGAGCCCACCCCAGCCTGCTCGAACACATCACGGTCGAGTATTACGGATCGGAAGTGCCGCTGAACCAGGCCGCCAGCATCTCGGCCGAGGACGCCCGCACCCTGAGCGTGGTGCCATTCGACAAATCCATGGTCTCGAAGATCGAAAAGGCGATCATGACTTCGGACCTGGGACTGAACCCGGCCACCGCCGGGGTCAACATCCGGGTTCCGCTGCCCGCATTGACCGAAGAACGACGGACCGAGTTGACCAAGGTGGTCCAGGGGGAGGGGGAGCAGGCAAAGGTGGCGATCCGCAACATCCGGCGCGATGCCAACCACCAGCTCAAGGACTTTCTGAAGGAGAAAGAACTCACCGAGGATGACGTCCGCAAGGGTGAAACCATCGTTCAGCAGCTGACCGACCGCTATGTTGGCCAGGTCGATGAGCTGGTTGAAGCCAAGTGCCGTGAATTGATGGAAATCTGAACGGGACGGTGGAACCGATATCCCCACTGCCGCAGCATGTTGCCATTGTCATGGATGGCAATGGCCGCTGGGCTCAGCGCCAGGGAAAGCCCCGATCGCACGGCCACCAGGCCGGCAGCGAGGCGCTGAGGCGCGCGGTGGAAACCATTCTTGAGCGCCACATTCCCTACTTGACGGTCTATGCCTTTTCTTCAGAGAACTGGAATCGGCCGACGGTCGAGGTCAAGCAGCTGCTGGATTTGTTCATGAAGGCCCTGACCCGCGACATCCGCGAGCTCGATGAGCACGGCGTCAGGGTCTGCTTTATCGGCGAGCGTGAAGCCTTCAGCCGCCCCCTGCGTGACGGTATGCGTCGGGCAGAGCGCCGCACCGCCGGCAACAACAAGCTGCAGCTCAATGTGGCCGTCAACTACGGCGGCCGCGCCGACCTCCTGCGCGCTGCGCGCCGCCTGGCCGAGCAGGTTCAGCGCGGTGAGCTGCGGCCGGACCAGATTGAAGCCAAACACCTGGCCGGCGAGCTGTTCATGGCTGACATCCCAGAACCTGATCTGCTGATTCGCACCGGCGGCGAGCAGCGGCTGTCGAACTTCCTGCTCTGGCAGCTGGCCTACACCGAACTGCATTTTACTGATGTGCTCTGGCCCGATTTCTCCGCCGAACATGTCGACACGGCGCTGCGAGACTTCGCCCGACGGGAGCGTCGATTTGGCGGTCTCGGCCAGGTGCAGCATGCTTAAGACCCGCGTCATCACCGCGCTGGTGATCACCAGCATAGGGCTGGCTGCCGTCTTTCTGATGCCGCCCCCTGCTTTCGCAGCTTTTGCCATTGTCATCCTGCTGGCGCTGGGTGGCTGGGAGGGCGCACAGCTCGGCGGCCTTGATCGACCGCTGCCGCGCTGCCTGTATGCCGCCACACTGGTCGTGGTCGGCAGCCTGATCTATTGGCTGCACGATCCGGGAAAAATCGTGCCCTGGCTGGTGCCGGGCGCCCTGGCCTGGATCGGTTTCCTGTGCTGGCTGACGCGGCCCGGCGCCGGCGCCTCGGCCAGGTCCTCGCGCCACACCCTCAAGCTGATCATTCTCGGTGTCATCCTGCTGACGGCCTGGCTGGCGATCATCTGGCTGCAGTCGACATCACCCTGGTTGGTGCTGATGCTGCTGGTCGTCATCGCATCGGCCGACGTCGGGGCCTATTTCACCGGACGCGCCGTAGGCGGGCCCAAGCTGGCACCTTCGATCAGCCCGGGCAAGACCCGTTCGGGCGCTGCCGGCGGACTGCTGGCCGCCATGCTGGCCACCGCGGTCGTCGCCAGCTTTCTGCCCGACAGCCCGTTTTCACCCTTGCAGGCTGGCCTGCTGGCATTGCTGCTGGCCGCGATCTCGATCGGCGGCGACCTGTTCATCAGCCTGCTGAAACGGCAACGGCAACTCAAGGACACCTCCCAGCTGCTACCCGGCCACGGCGGCATCCTCGACCGCTTCGACAGCATCGGCGCCGCCGCGCCGATGTTCGCTCTTGCTGTTGCCCTGCTCGGACAGTGAGGAACCAAATGCGCTCGAAGATGCCGATATCAAGGTTGATCATATCTGTTGACTCAAGCGTCGCCGCATCGGTCTTTTAGCGCATGGAAATACTCGGCCCCATCATCTGGCTCATCGTCGCCCTCGGCCTGCTTGTGACCTTTCATGAGTTCGGGCATTACTGGGTCGCCCGTCGTTGCGGGGTGCGCGTACTGCGCTTTTCGGTGGGCTTTGGGCGGGCACTGTGGTCGCGACGGGCCGCAGACGGCACCGAGTACCGGATTGCCGCCATCCCGCTGGGCGGCTATGTCAAGATGCTCGACGAGCGCGAGGCCCCGGTTGCAGCGAACGAGCGCGACCAGGCTTTCAATCGCAAGCCGGTCGGACAGCGCATCGCGATCGTCATTGCCGGCCCGGCCGCCAACCTGATCTTCGCCATCGCCGCCTTCTGGCTGATGTTCGTTGTCGGCATCCCGGAAACGCGGCCGGTGCTTGGCCCGACCAGCGGTCTTGCCGCCGAAGCGGGTCTGCGTGAAAACGACCTGATCGTCGGTATCGACCAGCGTCGAGTCGACACCTGGACCCACGCCCTGCTCGGACTCATTCCCCCGGCGCTGGACCGCAGAGCAGTCAACGTCGAAGTCGAAAGCCTGGATGGACAGCGGCGCAGCGTCCGCCTCGCGCTGGACCGGGTCAGCCCTGCCTACAGCGAAGAAAACACGCTCGAATACCTCGGATTGCAGCCATGGCGTGCTGACCTGCCACCGCTGGTCGGCAGCGTGGCACCGGGTGCACCGGCCGAGCAGGCCGGTCTGCGGGCGGGCGACCGCATCATCGCCATCGACGGGGAAGCAGTCGGCGGCTGGCAGGACATCGCCCGGCTGATCCCCAGCCTTGCCCGCGACGACCAGGGTCAGGCGCGCAGCCTTACCCTGGCGCTGGAACGGGACGGCCGCCTGCTCGAAGTCGAACTGCGACCGGAGCTTCAGCAGGGCCGCCCGATCATCGGCATTCAGGCACCTGAGCCTGGCCCGGAGCTGCAGGCCGAGTTCGATCGCACCTTCACCATGGTCAGGCACGGCCCCATCCAGGCCCTGGGCGAAGCCACCAGCGAAACCTGGCGCCTGACCTCGGCCACGCTGGGCATCCTCGGTCGCATGATCACCGGCAAGGCCTCACTGTCGAACCTGTCCGGGCCGATCACCATTGCCCAGATGGCGCACAGCTCGGCCCGTCTCGGCCTGTCGCGGTTTCTGTTCTTTCTCGGACTGATCAGCCTGTCTTTGGCTATCATCAACCTGCTGCCGATTCCGATGCTCGACGGCGGTCACCTGATGTATTACCTGGTTGAACTGGTCAAGGGCTCGCCGGTTTCGGAGAGAACCCAGATTGTCGGCCAGTACATCGGGCTGACGCTGGTCATCGGACTGATGAGCCTGGCCATATTTAACGATATATTACGATTGATCACCTAAACTCCGTCGGTTCGCCGGTTCCGACGTAGCCGCCTAAACGCAAACCCAAGGTTTTTCATGAAAAGACTGTGCCTGCTTCTGCTGCTGATCCTGCCCTTTGGTCAGGTTGCCGCCGAGACTTTTCGAATTACGGATATCCGTGTCGACGGCCTGCAGCGCATCTCCGAAGGCAACGTGTTCAGCTTCATCCCGGTTGAAGTCGGCGACATGATGAGTCCGCCAGTGGCCCGCAGCACGATCCGAGACCTCTACCGCACCGGTTTTTTCGACGACATCAGCCTCGGCCGCGAAGACGGCGTACTGGTCATCACCGTGACCGAACGCCCGGCCATTTCTGCCATCACGATCACCGGCAACCGCCAGATCAGTACCGACGACCTGATGCCCGCCCTGGCCAGCATCGGCATTGCCGAAGGCGAGATCTTCAACCAGCTCGAGCTGGACCGCATCCACCAGGAGCTGGTTCGCCAGTATCACAGCCGGGGCCACTACGCCGCCGAGGTCGACGCCCAGGTCAATCGGCTCGCGCGCAACCGGGTCAATCTGGCCATTGTCGTCAATGAAGGCCGGCCGGCGCGCATCCGGCACATCAACATCGTCGGCAATGAGAGTTTCAGCGAAAGCGAGCTGCGCTCCGACTTCGAAGCACACACCACGCGCGGGCTGGCCTTCTGGCGCGGGCGCAATCGCTATACCCGCGAGAAGGTATCGGGCGACCTGGAAACCCTGCGCTCCTTTTACCTGGACCGCGGCTATATTGATTTCGCCATCGAGTCCACTCAGGTTTCGATCAGCCCGGACAAACAAGACATCTTCATCACTGCCAACGTGCGCGAAGGCGAAGTCTTCACCGTCAGCGAGGTGCAACTGACCGGCGACCTGATCCTGCATGAAGAAACGCTGCGCATGCTGATCCAGACCGAGCCCGGCGACACCTTCTCGCGGCGCGATATCGAACAGAGCCGTGACAGCATCACCACCTTGCTGTCCAATATCGGTTACGCCTTTGCCAACGTCAGTCCGATGCCGCGCGTCGACCGCGACACCCGGCAGGTAGAAATCAACTTTTTCATCGAACCGGGCCAGCGAGTCTACGTTCGTCGCATCCAGTTCCAGGGCAACACCAAGTCCAAGGACGAAGTGCTGCGACGGGAAATGCGCCAGTTCGAGGGCTCATGGTTCTCCCAGGCCGCCCTGGATCGTTCCCGGATGCGCATCCAGCGCCTGGGCTTTTTTGACAATGTCAACGTCGAAACCATCCCGGTCGACGGCACCGACGACCAGGTCGACATCGTCGTCAGCGTCGAGGAGCAGCCTTCGGGCAGCTTCCAGATCGGCCTGGGCTACTCGCAGTTTCAGGGGCTGATCGCCCAGATCGCGGTCGACCAGGACAACTTCCTCGGCACCGGCCGACGGGTTGGCTTCCAGGTTCAGCGCAGCCGCTTCCTGACCCAGGCCGGCGTTACCTACGTCAACCCGTACTGGACCGATGCCGGTATCTCGCGCGGCTTTTTTCTGCGCTACAGCGAGTTCGACACCCTGGATCGCAGCAGCAACATTGCTCGCTTCTCGACCAGCCAGGCGGCCGGCGGGGTCAATATTGGTTTCCCCATCACCGAGCTCAGCTTCCTGCGCTTCGGCACCTCCGTGCAGCGCGTCGATATCAACTTGCCCGGTGAGTTCGTGCCGGTTGATCCGGATGACCCGGAGAGCGCCTTCACTTTCGTCGTTCCGGCCACTCGCCCGCTCGGTATTTCCCTGGATGAAGACGGCGATGGCCTGATTGATCGCGGCGAGCGGCGCGTCCTGACCTATCGCATCGACGCGACCTGGTCGCGGGACAGCCGCAACCATTTTCTCAACCCCACCCGCGGCTCGCTAAACCGCCTGTCGGCCGAATTCTCCCTGCCGGGCAGCTCGCGCGAGTTCTACAAGCTCAACTATCGCTTCCGCAATTACTGGCCAGTCGGTCAGCGCATGGCCTTCGGCTTGCGCGGCGACTTGAGCTATGGGGACTCATACGACAATTGGGACCAGCGCCTGGGGCTGGAGAACGAACCCATCGAGGAAATTCTGGATCCGGAACTGATTGCCACCCTGCGCTGCGATCCGTCCGAAATCGTTACCGTCGATACCGGCCTGCCCTTCTATGAGCATTTCTACGGCGGCGGCGTCCAGGACATTCGCGGCTTCGACGACAACTCGCTGGGACCGAAGGACCTGGCCTGTCGTTCGATCGGCGGCTCTTTGAAAGTGGTGGGCGGTGTCGAGCTTGCCTTCCCGATCCCTTTCATCGAGGCGCGCGGAACCCGCCTGGCCTGGTTTGTTGACGCCGGCAACGTCTATCGCGACTGGGACGACTTCGATGTCAACAGACTGCGCGCATCCACCGGTATCTCCCTGACCTGGCAAGCACCGGTCGGCCCCATCATCATCAGTCTGGCCCAACCCATCAGGAAGCGCGATGGCGATCGCACCCAAGCCCTGCAGTTTACCTTTGGCGGCATGTTCTGATCAGCCGGCGGATTGCTGCTCAAGGCTGGAAACACAAGGCCCCGACCGCAACCGGCGAGCGAGCGCGGGGCGTGGATTTTCCGCCCCATTCGGAGTAATGTAGGTCACCATGTGCGGCCAGGCCCTGAGCAAACTGGGGATGGGAGTTTTCCGGCGCTGGCAGCTGCCGGTGTTTGCGACTGCGCTGCTGTTTTGCCTGCCAGCATTGGCCGCCGAGGCTGCTCGCATTGGCTATGTCGACATGAAGCGCCTGTTCGACAACGCCCCCCAGGTCGTCGCGGCACGTGAAGCGCTGGACCAGGAGTTCAGACCGCGCAATGAATCACTGCTGGCCGATGAGACCCGGCTGGAGCGACTGGCCCGCAGCCTGACCGAGCGGCAGGATCTGGATGCCGAGGCGCGCTTTGATCTGGAGCGCGAGATTCGCAACCTTCGAAGATCCATCGACCGCCGCCGCGAGGATTTAAGCGAAGAGCTGCGTTTTCGCACCAATGCCGAGAAGAAGGCGCTGGAGGAAACCGTCGAAGTCGCCGTCCGGCAAGTGGCCGAACAGGGCGGCTACGACCTTGTGCTGACCAGCCCCGTGGCCTACGTTTCGCGAAGCATAGACATCACCGATCGCGTTCTCGACTGGCTCGAGGACGATTTCCTTTCCCAGACCTCCCGGAATAATCGTTGACCAAGAGTAATCCGCAAGGCCTGAGCCTGGGGGAGCTGGCCGAGGCATTCGACCTGACCCTGCACGGCGATCCCGACACCCGGGTGAACGGCCTGGCCACCCTGTCCGCGGCCGGGCCGGACCAGCTTTCCTTTCTCGCCAACCCGGCCTACCTGCGTCAGCTGGCCGAGACTCGGGCCGGCGCCGTGATCCTGGCCGCCGGCGATCGCGAGCGCTGCAGCCGACCTTGCCTGGTCAGCCGCAACCCCTACGCAGACTGGGCACGGATCGCAGGTCGCCTGCATCCTCGCCCTGAAGACCCGCCCGGTCGCCACCCCAGCGCAGCCATCGATCCCTCGGCGCGGATCGCCGCAGATGCCAGCATCGGCGCCCAGGTCAGCATCGGCGCCGGCTGCGAAATAGGTCCCGGGGCAGTCATCGGCCCGGGCTGCGTCATCGCAGCGGGAGCGATCATCGGCGCGGGTTCGCGCCTGGTGGCGCGGGTCTTCATTGGCAATGACTGTCGCCTGGGCGAGCGGGTGCTGGTTCATCCTGGCGTGGTCATTGGCGCGGATGGTTTCGGCCTGGCCTTCGACCAGGGGCGCTGGTTGAAAGTACCCCAGATTGGTGCCGTGCAAATCGGCAATGACTGCGAGATTGGCGCCAACACCACGATCGACCGCGGCGCCATCGAAGACACCGTGCTCGAGGAAGATGTCAGGCTGGATAACCAAGTCCAGATCGCCCACAATGTTCACGTCGGCGCCCACACGGCCATTGCCGGCTGTGTCGGTATCGCCGGCTCCACCCGAATCGGGCGCTATTGCATGATAGCCGGTGCATCAGGAATCGCTGGCCACCTCAACATCTGTGACAAGGTGATCATCACGGCGATGAGCACGGTACTGGAATCAATCGATCAACCCGGAGAATACGGCTCGGGCATTCCGGCCCGCCCTCAACGGCGCTGGCAGCGCATTCTTGTGCGTCTGGGCCAGCTTGATGACTGGGCGCGCCGCCTGCGCCTGTTGGAAAGACCATCTGCCAAAGACAAAGAACAAGCCTGATGACTCAACAAACAAAGGTCGACATCGAAGCGATCCTGGAACTGCTTCCCCATCGCTATCCCTTCCTGCTCGTGGACCGGGTGCTGGACTACGATCTGGGTAAGCCGCCGCGGATCAAGGCGCTGAAGAACGTGACCATGAATGAGCCATTCTTTCAAGGCCATTTCCCCGGTCATCCGGTGATGCCCGGGGTGCTGATACTCGAGGCCATGGCCCAGGCGGCCGGCTGCCTCGCTCACCTCGAACGCCAGGCCGAAGGTGCCGCCGACCAGCTCTACTATCTGGTCAAGATCGACAAGGCCCGCTTCACCCGCATCGTCACCCCCGGTGATCAGCTGATCTTCGAGGTCGAACAGAAGCGCCTGATGCGGGGCATGGGCCTGTACCAGGCCAACGTGCTGGTCGACGGCAGCAGCGTGGCCAGCGCCGAACTGCTGTGCGCCGCACGCCCCAACCCGGCGGCATGATTCACCCCAGCGCCATTGTCGAGGACGGCGCCCGGATCGCTGAAGACGTCGACATCGGTGCCTTCAGCATCATCGGGCCCGAGGTAGAGATCGGTACCGGCTGCCGGATCGGCCCGCATGTGGTCATCACCGGCCGGACGCGGATTGGCAGCGGCAACCGCATCTTCCAGTTTGCCTCGATCGGTGAAGAGCCACAGGACAAGAAGTATCGCGGCGAGGTTTCGGGCCTTGAGATCGGCGACAACAACACGATCCGCGAGTACGTCACGATCAACCGCGGCACCGGCGATGGCGGCGGCCTTACCCGCTTGGGCGACGACAACTGGCTGATGGCCTACTGTCATATCGCCCATGACTGCCAGGTCGGCTCGCACAACATCATGGCCAACGGCGCGACCCTGGCCGGCCATGTCATCGTTGGCGACCATGTGATCTTTGCCGGCTACTCCGGGGCTCACCAGTTCTGTCGCATCGGCGATCACGCATTCCTGGGCATGTACGGCGGCGTCAGCCAGGACGTGCCGGCTTACGTCATGGTGTCCGGCCAGCCGCCGCGCCCGCGCGGGGTCAACTCCGAAGGTCTCAAGCGCCGCGGCTTCAGCGCCGAACAAATCCGCAATATCCGAGAGGCCTACCGGGCCATCTACAGAAGCGGCATGAAACGAGATGAAGCCCTCGATCTGCTCCGCCAGCGGCTGCCCGGGCAACCGGAGCTGGCGCCCATGATCGATTCGGCCGCCGCCAGCGAGCGCGGCCTGTTGCGCTGAAGTTTGCCGGTGCGCCTGGTCATGAGCGCCGGCGAGGCCTCCGGCGATCAGATCGCCGCCGATCTGGCCCGCGCCCTTGGCGACCGGGTGCCCGGGATCGAGATGGCCGGCCTGGCCGGCCCGCGCATGGAAGCGGCCGGCGTCCAGCCCTGGTACGGCCTGGATACCCTCAACGTCATGGGGCTGACCGAGGTCATCGCCCATCTGCCGCGCCTGCTGCGACTGCGGCGCGAGTACCGCCAGCGCATCCTCGCCTGGCAGCCAGATGCCTTCATCAGTATCGACGCACCCGATTTCAATCTCGGCCTGGCCCGTCAGCTGCGGCGACGGGGCCTGACCACCATTCACTACGTCTCGCCCTCGGTCTGGGCCTGGCGGGCACACCGGATCAAGAAAATCGCGCGCTCGCTGGACCTGCTCCTGACCCTGTTTCCGTTCGAGCCCGAGCTGTATCGCCCGCATGGGCTGGAGGCACGCTTTGTCGGTCACCACCTCGCCGACGAACTGCGCACCCTGCCGGACCGAGAGCCGCTGCGCGGTCAACTGGGTGTCAGCGAAGGCCAGCCCCTGATCGTGCTTCTACCCGGCAGTCGCGGCGGAGAGATCCAGCGCCACGCCGGCCTGCTGGCCGATGCGGCAAGCCGACTGCGCCGTCGCTACTCCGATGCCATGCTGGTCATGCTGCTGGCCCGTCGCGACCACAAGGCACAGGTGCTGGCGCTGGCCGGCAATGCGCTGGCCGAGGCTGGCGTCACCCTGGTCGCCGACGAAACCCGCATTGGCCTTGCCGCCGCAGATGTCGCCATCGCGGCCTCCGGCACTGTCACCCTGGAAGCTTTCCTGGTCGGCTGTCCGCAGGTGGTCTTCTACCGACTGCCGCCATCGACCTACTGGCTGGCCAGGCTGCTGCGCCTGGTCAAGACCCGCCATGTCTCCTTGCCCAACATCCTGACTGGGCAGGGGCTGGTGCCGGAACGTTTACAGGACGCGGCCAGCGCAGAGCAGCTTTGCCTGGACGCCATCGCCTGGCTGGAGCGGCCAGGCCAGGTCAGGGACTACAAGCTGCTGGCCGAGGCCTGGCGGACCCGGCTCGGCCGGGGTGCGGGCGATCAAGCCGCCGAGGCCATTCTGGAAAAACTCGGGCATGGCTGAACCCGTTGAGCTGATTGCCGGCGTCGATGAGGCCGGGCGTGGTCCGCTGGCCGGACCGGTCGTGGCCGCAGCCGTGATCCTGAACCCGCATCGCCCGATCCCAGGCCTGGCCGACTCGAAGAAATTGAGCGCCGCCAGGCGCGAACAGCTTGCAGCACAGATCCGCCAGCACGCGCTGGCCGTCGCCCTGTGCTGCGTGGAGGCGGCAGAGATCGATCGCATCAACATCCTCCAGGCCACCCTGAAAGCCATGCGCGGCGCAGTCGAAGAACTGGGCACGGCACCAACCAGGGTGATGGTCGACGGCAACAGGCTGCCCGATTTGTCTGTGCCGGCTACTGCTCTGGTCGGCGGCGATAACCTGGAGGCGGCAATCAGCGCGGCCAGCATCATCGCCAAGACTCATCGAGACGCGATCATGCTCGACTGGCACCGGCGCTACCCCGCCTACGGTTTTGATCGCCACAAGGGCTACGGCACCGCCTTCCATCTTGAAGCGCTGGCGACAAACGGACCCTGCCCGGCTCATCGGCACAGCTTCCGACCGGTTACCCAGGCCAGCTTGTTCTGATCTGGCCGAGGATAGCGCGGAAATTTGCACTTCATCACACAATCTTCTATGATTTGTGCTAGGGGCTGTAATCGCTAAAACAAATGAGGAGAAATCAACCCATGTCACGAATCATCAAGGCCGCTGGCCTTTTTGTTTTGCTCTTAACATTCGCACCCGTATGGGGCGCCACCGGGGTCGCCTTCGTTCACGGGACTGGCAAGCAGACCAACGCACTGAACGACTACTGGACCACCAGCATGGTCAACTCGGTGCGCCAGGGCCTGTCCAACCAGAACAACTTCGTTGTCATCAACTGCGACTTCGAACAGTACATGTGGGATTCTCAGGCTGCCGGTTGCCTGGCCAGCCACCTGCACAACTTCATCAACCAGCGCGGTATTACCGACCTGGTGGTACTGACCCATTCCAACGGCGGCAACGTCATGCGCTGGATCATGTCCAACCCGACCTGGGACAGCCGCTATCCACTCATCATCCAGCGCCTGCGTTGGGTCAACGCCCTGGCCCCTTCCAGCCTGGGCACGCCGCTGGCCGATGCGGTCATGCAGGGCAATGTGTTCGAGGCTTCGCTGGGCTGGCTGCTGGGCTACCAGAATGACGCCGTGCGGATGCAGCAGACCAGCTGGATGCAGCATTACAACAACACCTGGCTGCTCGGCACCGCCGGTCGGCCGAACCTCCCCAAGGGCTTCTGGAACGTGGTCGGCACTGATGTGCATGCCGCGATCTGGAATACTGCCTCCTATTGCGGTGGCTACCAGTACCAGGTAGGGCTGGCCGTGACCCAGTGGTGGCTGAGCAGCTGCTCAGATGGATTTCTTGAGTGCAGCAGCCAGAATGGCGCCGGCAGCCTGTGGTTCTACGACCATTGGCGTACGCAGAGCGGTCGCAAGCTCTCCCATCACCAGAGCCGCCGCAACTGCTTCAATCTTGACGTCATTCTGCGCAACGACCTGTAATCGGGAGAGTCCATCATGAAAAAAGTACAAATCATTGCCGCACTCAGCCTGATCACCGGTTCCGCCCTCGCCGCCCCGGCGGTCGAGTGGTTGCCGCCATCCGCCTCCGACCTGCGTGCTACCAGCCTGAGTGCCGATGCCAGCCTGATCCCTGCCAGCCGCCATGTCGAGTCGAACCCGATCAGTTTCTCCTGGGCCCTGAACGCGGATCGCCAGGCGACCGTGCAAACCGTGACCGTGGACAGTCGCCAGTACTGGCTGGACATCAGTGGCCAGGAGCTCGCCGAAGGAATCAGCCTGCCCCTGACCGCGCCCGGGGCCGTCATCCGCGTATCGGCGCTGGACAGCGGTACCGGACTGCAGCTTGATCCGGCTCGCTTGCAGCTGTCGGTCGACCGACGCAGCCTTGACGTGGCGGCACTGCAGGACATCACCACCGGCGCAACCATGCAAAGCCAGGGCATGAGCGTGCCGGAGGACACCCTCGCCTTTCGCCTGCCGGCCGACCAGGACATTGCTCAGCTGCAGGTCCGTCATCCCGGCGCGCGTGGTGATCAGCCGCTGGTCGTGCATGTGTTCGAGCCCAACAGCCCCTGGGTGGCCGAAATGACCGCGCCGCGCAGCAACTTCCTGGCTGGTGAGCCGATCGATTTCGGTCTTGTTCTCGCCCATGGCGAGCACCGCTTTGCCGTCGACAGCGCCGAGGCCATGCTGATCAGCCCCGATGCCGGGCAGGCATGGTCACTGGCTCGCAGCGGCGAGCGCGAACTGAGCGGTGCAGTCCCCCTGGACGGACTCAGCGCGGCACCCGGCCTGTACGAGGCCCATGCCTACGTTGAGCACAGGATCAAGGACACCGTGGTGCGCCGTGACCTGAAGATCGCCTTCAGTGTGGCGCCGGCGGCTGGCCGTTTTACCGGCCAGGCACGCCAGGTCGGCGCCGATGTCGGCATCCTGGCCCTGGATCTGGGCGTGGAAGTGGTCAGCGCCGGTCGCTACCAGATCAACGCAGAGATCTTCGGCACCAACCTTGAGGGGCAGCTTGAGCCGCTGGCCTACACCCAGTCAGCAGCGGTGCTGGAAGCCGGCACCGGCAACATTCGCCTGGAACTCGACGATAGCCTGCTGCAGAGCAGTGGCCTGGCAGCACCGTTCGAAGTCCGTGGCCTGCAGCTGCTGGATCAGGGCCGCATGTTCCTGCTGGAAGAACGGCAGCATGCCCTGGTGATCCACGAGGGCCCGGTCCGGGATAGTGACAACGCCGGCAACCGGATGCGTTAAAGCCATCCATCAACTCGATAACGGCAAAAAGGCCAGCGCCTGGCGCTGGCCTTTTTGTTAGGGAACCTCTGAACAACTCTGCGCGGAGCGCGTTTTGGTCGGAGAGGCCGCAGATCGGTCGTTGCGACGCGAGTGACAGTAGCCGTCGCTACGGCCGAGCGGCGCAGCGATCGAGATGCGGCCTCTCCGGCAAAACCCATACGGGACGGGCCTCTGCGGGGCCTCCGCCTCGTTTGGACTCGCTCATTTGGAATGACCAAACCACGCTCGCCCAAGCCGAGCCGGAGCCTCCCGCAGAGGCGCCGTCGCGCCCGCGCAGAGTTATTCAGAGGTTCCTTAGGCCGCGGCGCTTGGACAGGACCCGGTCAGGCGGTAGTGAATCGCCCAGGGTCGTACGGCCTGGCCTGCTCCAGCGATGCCGTCTCGAGCGCGTCGACACGGGCCGCGGGCGGGCCAGCCCGCAGCCAGTCAGCGAGTTGCTCAAGCGCGGCCGGATCGCCATGCGCCAGCACCTCGACGCGGCCGTCGGGCAGGTTAACGGCATAGCCAGCCAACGCCAGCACCTCGGCCTGACGCCGGGTCGAGGCGCGAAAAAAAACACCCTGGACCCGGCCCGAAATCAGCCAGCGCCGGGCTTCAGCCATTGTCGCGAATCCAGTCGGTCACCATGACGCTGGTCACCGGCCCGATCCAGGTATGGACCAGATGCCCTTCACGATCGACCAGGAAGGTGGTCGGCAGCGCGCGCGGCGCCCCCAGGGCCGGGGGTGGATCAAAGGTGTCGACCAGCAGGATCGGATAGCTGGCCGGGTACTGAGTCAGGAAACGCTCAAAGGCCTCGACCTCGGTATCCTCAAAGGCCAGACCCAGGACGACAATGTCGTCGCGGCTGTCATGCAGGTTCGACAGATCGGGAATTTCCTTGCGGCAAGGGGCACACCAGGTGGCCCAGTAGTTGACCACCACCCAGTCACCACGATGCTCGGACAACAGGTGGCTGCGGCCATCAAGGCCGGGTAATTCGAAGTCAATCGGCGTATCGGCCATCACCAGCGCGGGCAGCGCGAGCAGCAGGAACAGGCAGGTCTTCATCAGCATCGATCCTTATCATCAATGAGCCGGCGGCTCGGGCTGGCTGGGTTCGTAGCGCAACAAGGATTTCACCGAACGCCGCATCAACACGCTGGCGCGCTGATCAGCTTCGCTCAACCCCTCGACCAATGCCCGGTCCCAGTGGCTGTCCAGCGGCAAGCGATCAAGCTCGCCCACTGGAAGTATGAAACTGCCGCAGCGGTAGAGTTCCGCCATCGACAGCTCGTCCAGGTCCGTGGACAGCAACCAGTCACCATCATCATCGCGGTGAATGAAGCCGGCGTCAGCAAACCAGCCCAGGATGCGCCTGAGCTGCAGATCGCTGGCCGCCGGCTCGCGGACCAGCAGCTCGGGAACACCCAAGGCCAGACCGCGCCGCTGCGCATGCCAGAAATGCCCCATCAGGCGCAGGGCCAGCAACAGTTCGTGGCGCGGCGACCACTTCCAGGTACTGCGTCGATAGCTGAAGGTAGTCAAGGCAGCCGACAGGCTGGCACCGAGCAGTATCACCACCCAGGACAGATACAGCCAGATCAGGAACAGCGGGATGGTTGCCAGCGCGCCATACAGGCGTTCATAAGTCGGAAAATTGGTGACATACCAGACGAAACCCCGCTTGGCCAGTTCGAACAGCAGGGCGGACACCAGCGCTCCGACCAGGGCATGGTGCCAGCGCACCCGTCGATTGGGCACGATCAGAAACAACAGCGCGAAACCGATCAGGGTGACGAAAAACGGAGTCAGGCCGAGCACAAAGGCCTGCACCGCCCCGCGCACGGCTTCGGGCGCCAGCATGGGCCAGGCTGCCAGGTAGGAAGTCAACACCAGGCTGGCTCCCATCAGCAATGGCCCCAGGGTCAGCACCGACCAGTAGATGACCAGACGACTGGCCGGGCGACGCTCGGCCCGCACCCGCCAGATTCGATTCAGACTCTTCTCGATGGTAGCCATGAGTAAAATGGCAGTAGCAAGCAGCAGCACGGTACCGGCGCCAGTCAGGCCGGCCGTGTTGTCCATGAAGGTCTGGAGATGCTCGCGCACGGCATCACCAGCTGCAGGCACGAAGTTTGCAAAAATATAGTTCTCGATGTCCTCGGCCCAGCGATCAAACACCGGAAATGCGGAAATCACGCCCAGCATCACCGTCAGCAGGGGCACCAGCGCAAGCAGGCTGGTGTAGCTCAGTGCACCGGCGGATTCAAAACTGCGGTCGTCGCGAAAGTGGCGCAGCAGGTGGCGGCCGAAACTGCGCAACCAATGCGGGTCGGTCAAGGCCTCCAGCGCACTCGGCATGGGACTGCCCAGTGTCGCCTCCTGGGCACGGCCATGATCGTCTGGTCCATTCACCTGATGGGATTCCTGCATGACTGTCACTCTGTTGCACAACCCGCGCTGCTCAAAAAGCCGCCAGACTTTGGCCTTGCTGCAATCGCGCGGCCTTGAGCCGGTCATCATCGAGTACCTGAAGACACCACCGGATGCCGACCAGTTAAAGCGTATCATCGCAGCTGTTGGCGTGTCGGCCCATGATCTTGTCCGGACCGGGGAGGCTGAATACAAGGCACTGGAGCTGTCACCGGAGTTGCCCGAGTCGGTGCTGATCGATGCCATGGTGCGCCAGCCGCGCCTGATTCAGCGACCGATTCTCATCGCCGGCGACCGGGCCCGAATCGGACGTCCACCCGAAGCTGTACTGGAGATTCTCTGAATGACCGAGATCCTGATCGTAGTCCATTCCGTCCATGGCAACACTCTGGCCATGGCCCGGGAAATTGCACGCGGCGTCGAGCAAGTCGAAGGCTGCCAGGCGCGGCTGCGCTCGGTTGCACCGCTGACCTCCGCGATCGACCCGCAACAGCGGCCCTTGCCCGGCGACGGGCCATCGCTGGTCAGCAATTCCGACCTGAGCGAATGCGACGGACTGATTCTCGGCAGCCCGACCCGGTTCGGCAACATGGCGGCTTCGGTCAAGTATTTTCTCGACGGCACTGGCAGTGAATGGGCTTCCGGTGCCCTGGCTGGCAAACCAGCGGCGGTATTCACCTCCACCGCCACCCTGCATGGCGGCCAGGAGGCGACCCTGCTCAGCATGATGATTCCGCTGCTCCATCACGGCATGGTCGTGCTCGGCCTGCCTTACACCGAATCTGCACTCAGTCGCACCCAGAGCGGCGGCACACCTTACGGCGCAAGCCATCTGGCCGGCCAGGACAGCGATCGCCCGCTGGACAATACCGAGCGTCACCTGTGTCGGGTTCTCGGTGCCCGAGTCGCCCGCACCGCGCTCAAGCTGTCGGCATGATCCGCCTGTCCTGGTGTCGCTGGAGCATGCTGGCCGTGCTGCTGCTGCAGCCGATCTGGTTTGGCTTGCTGCACCCGCCAGTCCATTTCCCGCTGCCCCTGGTTCTTGCCGTCACCATGTTGCCGCTGGTCTTGCCCGCGCCAGGTGTATGGCGGTTGCGACCGCGGCCGCTGGTGATTGCCGGCATTTTCCTGATGGCCCACTTCTCCTTCGCCGTTATGGAGGCGATGGCCAACCCCGCGGTGCGGCCCGTGGCCCTGGTGCAGGTTGCGCTGGTAACGCTTTACTTTACGGGTCTGGCGACAATTCGTCGACAAGCAAAAGCTGCCGGCTGAGCACGATGAGTTGCTCAAGCTGCTCCAGTCCGTAGTCGAGCTCGGGTGCCAACTGGCCTGATTCGCGCAGCTCGGCAGGCAGGCTCAACCAGATCTCGCGCAGCTGCTCCAGGCGCTGCTGACCGATCGCCGGCAACCTGGCCATGGACACGCCCTGGTCACGCAAATGCCGCACCCGGTCACGTCCCAGCAGGCCGGCATCACCACTGACGAGGCTGCGCAGTTGGTCGTCGTGACGCAACAGGCGCGGATAGTGAATCTCCAGCACGCGTCGGATCAAGGTCGTGAATTCGACCACTTCGGCCATCGCCAGGCTGAGCGCATCGTCGGCGCTGGGCAGGATCGGGTTGAGCAGGCGACCGGCCAGCTGGCGCTCGCGGCGACTGGCCAGGGACGCGAGCTCGGCCTCGACCCTTGCCGTCAGCGCGTCGCCATCGCGCTGGACCAGAGTTTCTACCCGATCGCCGGTGACAAACCAGTCGCGCCACTCAGCGCCGCGATCCCAGTTCGCCTGGAACTGGGCTTCGGCAGTGGTCGGCAAGCTGACAAAATAGGTCAGACGATTCGGCACCAGGGCGAGCCGGCTGTCTGGCAGCTGACTGGCAATTGGCTCGCCAGCCAGACCGCGAGGACAGGCCAATTCCAGCAGCTCGGGCTCGGCGCCGGCGAACAGATAGTGCTGAGACTCTCGCGCCACCAGGCGCTGCTGGAACACCAGCTCCTCTTCCTCCCCTTGCACGAAGCTGCCAAGCAGTTCGAAGGACAGCTGGCCGAAATAGTTTGCAACTCGTGGATCGCCCGCTCGAGCCGGTCGGGCCTGGCGCTCGACCCAGCCGACCTGCCCGTAGCACAGGCGCAACTCCCCCAGTCCGATCTGGTCGGCCAGCAGATAGGCATTGGGAAAGCGACCGAGCAAGGCCCGGCTGACCGGCAGCTCTATCCGGGCGCCGCAGGTCTCCACACCCGGGCAGGGCCCCACGGTCAGACTCTCAGGGCGATAAGCCGTCGCCTGATCGGCACCGGCATCCAGATCGATATCAGCCCCGGGCCGGGTCACTTCGTCAAAGAACTGCCGCTGAGCACCGTCAATCAACTCGCCCAGCTCCCTCTGGGCGCGTTCCAGACGATCAAGCAGACGCTGCACGGGATCCCGACGGGTACCGCCCATGCCGGTGACGCAGTCCAGCCAGGCGCTGCGTTGATCAATATGCAGATCCAGTGCGCTGACAATGCCGTCAATCGCCTCCTGCCAGCGCGCGGTGCCGAAAAAAACCGGCCGCTGCGGCACCCAGTTGGCCAGGTAATGAACCAGAATGGACCATTCGAGGGGATTGATCCATTCCGGCGAGCCACAGCCACCCTGTAGCCGCCAGTCCAGGTGTCCATCCAGATACCGCGCGCGCTGCCAGCTCACCAGGCCGGCTTCGCGGCGCAGGAACTCCGACGCAAATGGCCCGCCGCCGCCAACCAGCTCCTCTCGATCGAGCTCGTCGACGAGCAGGCGGGTCAAGCGGTTCAGGCAGGATTCGAACAGTTCTCGGGGCACCGGCCCGACCAGGCCCGGATCAACATTGCAATCGCTGATGACCTGGCGCAGATCCTCGCGCACCGGCTGGTCCAGGTAAAAGGCAATATCGCTGGCAAAAAGCGCCAGGCGAGCGTAGGCATCTGCCAGCTCGCCGACCGCCACAGCGCGATCGGGATCCTCGACCGCCAGGTAGCCGGCAGCATCCTGCATCTGGGCCAGCACCACCGGCAACTCGACATCCAGGCGACGCAGTGAGGCTATCTCGACATCCGACCAGGCAAACAGATCATCCTGGTAAGCGGCTGCCAGCAGCAGCACATCGTCGGCGGCGGCCAGCCGGACCAGGCCTTCGAAATACAGCCAGACAGCCTTCAGCTGACGATCCCTGGATCGCTCCATCCGTGCTTCGGCCAGCAACAGCTCGGCCAGCAGGAACTGACGACGACTTTGCGATTCAGCCGCAGCAATGGCGCGTACCCGGCTGGCCTGCTCGCGCGCATGATCCATCCACGCTTCAGGCCCGGCCTCGGCCAGACCCTCGCGCAGCGGCCGCCAGAAGGATGCCGGATCATCCTCCTGCACATCAGTCCCGCCATCGTCGGCATCACTGTCACTGCGCTCAAGCTCCTCAAGCCGCGCACCCAGATCCTGCCAGATCAGCTCGGCCTGCAGCGCGGCCGGGCGATAGAGCCGGGCCAAACGACCGCCGTGGCGTTCATCGCCCAGCAAGTCGCCCGCCCGTCTGAGACTGGCTGGCGACAGGGCCGGGCGCAATCCGGGCAGATTCTGGTCCCGGGCGTGAACCAGCCAGGCCAGAATGCCATCCGCCGGCAGCGCCCATTCCGCCGGCACCCGCACAGCGGCGCGCTCCAGGCCCAGCAGACGCGACTCCAGCGCGCTGCGCCACTGCCTGGCATCAAGCTCCCCTGACTCCAGCCAGATCCCCAGCGCCAGGGTACGTCGACGCGCCTCGACAGCCGTCGCCGGATGCCAGTGCAAGGCCAGCAGGTCAAGCTCCTCCGAGTCCGTCCCGGTAACGCCGACATCGGCAAGCAGCGCGCCCAGCAGGATGACGACTGAAAAGGTAATCGCTTTCATGGCCGCTATACTACTCGGCAACTCCCCCGGCGCGCAGCATCATGAAGAAACTCAACATCCTGACCACCGGCGGCACCATCGACAAGATCTACTACGATGACAAGTCCGACTACCAGATCGGCGAGCCGGAAATCGGTCGCATTCTGCGCGCCATGAATGTCGGTTTCGAGTGGGAAATTCGCGCCCTGCTGCGCAAGGATTCCCTGCACCTGAACGATAACGACCGAGTCCTGATCCGCCAGGCCATCCTGGCCAGCGAAGACAGCCACTATCTGATCACTCACGGCACCGACACGATGGTTGAAACGGCGGCCGCGCTGGGCGAGACAGGCGAGCGTGTCATTGTCATGACCGGGGCGCTCAACCCGGCCCGCTTCATCGACTCAGACGCCGTTTTCAACATCGGCTGCGCCGTCGGCGCCGTGCAATGCCTGCCACCGGGCATCTGGATCGCCATGAACGGGCGGATCTGGGACCCGGGAAAAGTCCGGAAGAACCGCGAAGCGAATCGCTTCGAAGCCGTCCACTAAGCCGGCAATCCAATGGATTGCCAGCTCAGCAGGGGCTCGTCCTAGTGTACCCCGTCATTAATCCTGTAACATTCAGAGTGTGACTGAGTCGACAGTGCAAGGCGCGACCCGCAGTGAATGGCAAGCCCTTTACAAG